>CAZZWO010000018.1:0-13362 GCA_964657885.1 uncultured Acetobacteraceae bacterium
ACACCAGCCCCGGACACGCTTCCCCGCCCGCTAACCTACTTCAAATGCGCAGCCAGAAACTTGTTCATCTCGAACATCGTGACCTTGGGCTTGCCGAACACCTTCTTCAGCTTGTCGTCTGCCAGGATTTCGCGCCCGTCATCCGGGTTCTGCAGCTTGTTGGCCTTGATGTACTCCCAAACCTTGCTGACCACTTCGCCGCGCGCCATCGTTCCCTCACCGACCACCGCCGCGAGTTCCGCGGAGGGTTGCAACGGCTGCTGCAAGGCATTCGGCTTGGACCCAGCCTTCGGCTTGTCGATCTTTGCGCCCTTGGTCACCGTCTTGCCCTCGCCCTTTTTGGCGGGCGTCACGTCGGCTCCAGCCTTTGCCGGGATCTTCTTCGCATCCATGTCCTTGGATGCCGGCTTCTTGGCGGTGGTCTTGGCAGCGGCCTCATGGGCCGGTTCCGCCTTTGCGGCTGTCTTCGTAGGTGCCTTGGTCATATGTCCCTCCGGTGGTGCAAGGTTCGACCGACCTGACGGTTGCAGAACCGGAAGCCGAATCTGTGCGCGTATCGATGAAATCTTGCATCGGCGTTCCAGGATGGCAAGCAGACTTCCGACGCAGGTCTGCGGAAGGACGAACCATACCCGCATGCACGGGGCGACCACTTCGGCGAGCGAAGATGGTGCAGCGCGGAAAACACCGCACGGCAGGCCGCGACTCGTATCGCTGCACACCTCGATGCGGATGTTCGGCCGCGGCGGGCCAGGGCTTGCCGCGCTGCCATTCCGCTTGCAGACTCGGCAGCCGGCAAAGGGTGTCATCCATGAAAATCAACACGCTGAGCGGGTCCATCACGGAAGCCGAGTTGGGTCGCACGCTCATCCACGAACACGTTCTGGCCGGCTATCCCGGCTGGTTCATGGATACCCGGCTGCCCCCGTTCCAGCGCGACGAAGCGCTGTCCCGCACGGTGGACGCATTCCAGCAATTGCACGGCTACGGCGTGCAGACGGTGGTGGACCCCTGCCCAAGCGACCTCGGGCGCGATGTGGAGTTCTGTGCGGAAGTCAGCCAGCGCAGCGGCGTCCGGTTGATCTGCACGACGGGCGTCTACACCGAGGCGTTCGGCATTCCGTACACATTCCGCCACCTGGAAACCGCAGCGATCGAGGAAATCTACATCCGCGAAATCGAGGACGGCATCGGCAGGAGCGGCATCAAGGCGGGTCTGATCAAGATCGCCACCGGCGACGGCGTCGTGTCGGAATACGAGCGCCGGATGCTGACCGCCGCGACCGGTGCGGCACGCGCAACCGGCGTTCCGCTGATTTCGCACACCGAAAACTGCAGTTGCGGCCACGATCAGATCGACATCGTGACCGAAGGCGGCGTGCCGGCGCATCGCCTGCTGGTCGGGCATTGCGACGGCCGCGACGATCATCCTTACCAGGCCTCGCTCGCGGCGCGCGGCGCCTATGTCGGGTTCGATCGTTTCGGTCTGGAGGTGTTCAACAGCGACGCCAACCGCATGCGCAACCTCAAGCAGATGATCGATGCCGGTTACCGCAACCAGGTGATGGTGAGCCAGGACAAGGTGAATTGCTGGCTCGGCAACATTCCCGGTGTCGGCACACCCGCCGACATCGCCAGCATCGTGCCGAACTGGACGATGACCCACCTGTTCGAACGCATCTTCCCGGAGCTGCTGCGCATGGGCGTGTCGCAAACCGACATCGACGTGCTGATGCTCGACAACCCGCGCCGGTTCTTCGCGGGCTGATTTCTACGATCGGAGGTTCAGTGAGCGAAACCGAAACCATCCAGTTCCCTGCATGGGGATCGGAACCCGTCAGTTTGACCGGAGAGGGTGCTTCGCTGCGTCAGGTGTTCATAAAGGCCGGCCACATCGCCACGAAGCACAGCCATCCGCACGAGCAATTCCTGCGCGTGATCAGCGGCGAGGGCCGCCTGTCATGCGAAGCCGGCACCATCGCCCTGCATCCCGGCGTGACGATCCGGCTGCCGGCAGACGCCTGGCACAGCGCCGAATTCGTCGCCGACACCGTGCTGCTCGAAGTCAACCTGCACTGACACGCGGGAGCGGTCGTCCCTGATCAGTGCAGTTTGACGCCCGGCTCCGGGCGGCGCGCGATGTTGCCGACCAGCATCTGCCAGATCGCCGAGCGGCTGCCGTGCAGCGCGGCCTGGTGCATGGCGTACAGCGAGCGATACATCAGGCGCGCGAAATAGCCCTCGATGAACATGTTGCGGCCGATCGCGAAGCCCATCAGGTTGCCGACGGTCGAGTAGCGGCCCAGCGAAACCAGCGATCCGAAATCCCGGTATCGGAACGGCTTCAGCGGTTGCCCGTCCAGCCGCAGGTTGATGTTGGTCACCATGTGCGACGACATCTGGTGCGCGGCCTGCGCGCGGGGCGGCACCCCGTTCGGAAAGCCCTCGCGCGGGCAATCGGCGCAATCCCCGATCGCGAACACGTTGGGATCGCGCGTCGTCTGCAAGGTGGGTTCGACCACCAGCTGGTTGATGCGATTGACCTCCAGACCGAGATCCTTGAGGAAATCAGGGCCTTTCACGCCCGCGGACCATACCACGAGCTCGCTCGGTATGAATGTGCCGTCCGACAGCACCACGCCGTCCTGCCGAACCTCGGCGACACGCGCATTGGTGCGCACTTCGACGTTCAGCCCGGTCAGCAACTCGGCAGTTGCCGCCGAAATGCGTTCCGGCAAGGCAGGCAGGATGCGCGGCGCCGCTTCGATCAGGATGATCTTGACGTCCCGCTCCGGATCCAGCCGCGTCATGCCATAGGCCACGACTTCACGAACCGTGCGATGCAGTTCGGCAGCCAGTTCGGTGCCGGTGGCGCCGGCGCCGATGATGGCGACGTGCAATTGTCCCGGGCGTACCGGCTCCGGCTGGGCGTTTGCGCGCAGGCATGCATTCACCATGCGCTTGTTGAACCGCGTGGCCTGCTCGGGGGTTTCGAGGGGAACCGCGAACTCGGCAGCACCCGGCGTGCCGAAATCGTTGGTGACCGAGCCGACGGCGATCACCAGCGTGTCGTAGGGAAACACCCGCGGCGGCGTGACCTCCCGCCCCTCGTCATCGGTGGTGGCCTCGATGTGGATCTCGCGGCGGGGAAGGTCCAAGCCCGACAATGCACCGAGCCGGCAGGTGAAGTGATGCCAGCGCGCCTGGGCCAGGTAGTTCAACTCGTGCTGCGAGCGGCGCATGCCACCGGCCGCAATCGCGTGCAACAGAGGCTTCCAGATATGCGTGCGGGACTTCTCGATCAGGGTGATCCGCGCCTGTCCGCGCCGGCCGAGCGTGTCGCCCAGATGCGTCACCAGCTCCAGGCCTGCGGCACCGCCGCCCACCACGACGATCTCGTGCAGCCTGTCGGCACCGGGCTTGCCGCGCCCGGGGATGGGCCGGATTTCAGCCACCGCGGGAGGCGCCGGGACGGTTTCGGCCAGGAGGGCCTGCGTGGTGTCGAGCAATGCTGGTGCCAGTTCCTGCATGATATCTCCTTAGATCGCCTTCAGCGGCAAAAACGTTCCGACGGTTTTCGCCGCCCGCGCCCGGATCGCTTCGACGATATCCGGCGTATGCCAGATCGACGACTGCAAAAGCGCCACATGGTCGAGCGACTCGGCCACCGTGTGCTCGCGTGAGAAGTTCAACGCCGCCTTGGAACCGGCAACCGCAAGCGGGGCCTTCGCCGCAACCTCACCCGCCGCCGCCAGTGCCGCCTGCAGCACATCCGCCTCGATCGCATTCACGAAGCCGATCGAAAGGGCGCGCGCCGCATCCAGCGTCATCCCGCAATACGCCATCTGGCGCAGCAGCGCATCCGGCAGCAACCGGGGCAGGCGCTGCAAGCTTCCGACATCCGCCATCATGCCGATGTTGATCTCCTCGATCCGGAAATACGCATCCGGAGCCGCGAACCGCATGTCGCAGGCGCTGACGAGGTCCAGGCCGGCGCCGACGCAGGCCCCCTGGATGGCGGCGATCACCGGAAACCGCGCCTGCACCAGCGCGGAGAAGGCGTCCTGCAGGCGGCGGACTTCCTGGGTGAACACCTGCCGCGCCGCCGCGTCCAGGCCGGGCTGGAACTGCTGGCCTTGAAAGACCGAGACGTCCATGCCGCCGCAGAAATGCCGCCCCTCGCCCGATATCACCAGCACCCGGGCGGTTCCGGCCTGGTCCAGGGCGCGCACGGCTTGCGGAAACTCCGCCCAGAACGGCAAGGTCAGGGCGTTTGCCGCCTCGGGCCGCGCCAGCCGAAGGTGGGCGACGCCGTCATGCTCATGCACGGTAAAGCTGGTCATCGTGCGGGCAGCCTAGCACGCCGCGCCTTCAGGACCGACAGCCCGCTGTTCAGGTGCCGGAAGCCCCGATCTCGAAGCCCTGCGGACCGAGTGCCTCCTCCAAAGGCGAAAGCCAGGGTGCATAATGCCGCCAGTGATCGAGGCCCTCGCGGTAGATCGGCTGGCGCACCTGCTCGGAGCTGGCGGTGCGGACCGCGCGTTCGTTCTCGTGGAAGCGCAGGCAAGCCGGCTCGAAATCCAGGCCGAGATAGTCCAGGAGGCGGCGGATCTCCCTTTCGGTGTCCCGGACCATGTCCTCGTACAGCACGCGGTGGACGAGGCGCGGCAGGACCAGGTCGAAATGCTCCATCAGCGCCACGTAATCGCGATAGTACTGGCCCAATTCGGCAAGGTCGTAGGAGAAGTGGTGTCCGCGGGCGAAGTGCTGCTTGAACGCCGAAAAGCAGGCGCCCATCGGGTGGCGGCGCGCGTCGATGATCTTCGCGTTCGGCAGGATCAGCCGGATCAGCCCGATATGGGTGAAGTTGCCGGGCATCTTGTCGATGAAATAGGGCTTGCCCAGCTTGCGCTGCACGCGCGTGCTTTCGATGAAACGCCGGCCCAGGGCGGCCCGCTTCCCGGGTGCGAGTTCAGCCAGGCTTTCAGGATAGATGTCCGGCCCTGCGGCGCTGGTCCGGCCAAGCTCGCGTGACATGTTCGCCAGCTCCGGCAGCTCCATCGTGCCCTCCACCTGGCTGTGGCTGGCCAGTATCTGCTCCAGCAGCGTCGAACCGGACCGGGGCAGGCCGACGATGAAGATGGGCGCCGGGTCCGGGCAGCCCTGCCCTTCGCGCTCTGCGAAGAAATCCGCGCCGAACAGCGTGCGGGCGCGCTCGAGCTGCCGGGTGGTGCGCGCAGCGCTGTAGGTGATCCGCTCACGGCGCAGCCGCGCACCCTCGGCGTAGTGTTCGAACGACTGGGGGTACCGCTCCGCCTGTTCGAACGCGCGGCCGAGCGCGTAATGCAGGTGGAAACGGTCCTCGCCGCCGGTGCCGGGGCGGCCGAGCTGCTGCTCCATCAGCGCGACCTCGTCCCGCTCGAACCGATAGGTCTTCAGGTTGGCCAGGCTCCAATGCGCCTCGCCGAAGCCCGGCGCCCTGGCGATCGCCCCGCGATAGGCGGCGATCGCCTCGTCGGTTCGCCCGGCGGTTTTGAGCGCGTGGCCGTAGCTGAGCCAGATCTTCGGCTGGTCCGGGAACTCCCGCAGCACCTTCTCGTAGGTCGCGGCCGATCGCTCGAACTCGCCAAGGGTCGCGAGTGTCGCCGCAAGCAGGTTGCGATAGCTCGGGTCGGAGGCATCCTCCTCCAGCAGCCGGCGGATATGCGGCAGGGCCTGCTCGGATTTGCCTTGCCGGAACAACACGACGGCGTAGTTGTGCCGCGCGGGCGTGAAATCCGGCGCCAGTTCGAGACAGCGCGCCAGCAGGTTTTCGGCGTCGCCGTATTCGCCGAGCCGCGTGCCGATCTCGGCGAGCATGCGCATTGCCGCGACATCGGTCGGCGCCGCCATCAGATGCCGGCGCAGGAGGTGTTCGGCGCGCGGCACATCGCCGGTGCACAGCGCGTCGGCCGCTTCCATCAGCGCCGGATCGTGAATGGCACTGCGTATGTGGCGGGCGTACGCCGCCTCCGCCTGCGCGCGCTCGCCCTGCAACATCAGCAGATCGCCGAGCAGGCGCCACGCCGCGGTCATCTCCGGACGGAGCGCCACCGCCCGCCGCAACGTGGCGACCGCCGCACCGGCCTCCCCAAGCTCGGCCTGGGTCGCCGCCCACTCGAACTGCGCCGCAGCCGCACGTGGCTGCTCTTGCGCCAGCTTACCGAGGAGTGAGGCGGCTTCCGCCAACCGGCCCTGCCGCCGCGCGGCCGCACCGCTGATCAGGATGGCCTCGGGATGCCCCGGCACTGCAAGCAGGATGGCGCCGGCCTGCTGTGCCGCACGGCCGGGATGCTCCGCCAGCAGCGAGTGGGCATGCGCCAGGGCGTCGGCCACAGAAGCGGTCTTGGTCATCCGGAGAAAATGCGCGGATCGGCGGACCGGGGAAAGCCCGAGCCGCCGTTCCAGACGACGATGTGTGCCGGCCTGCGCTAGAACCGCTGGCTCACCTGGAATCCGACCGTAAGCGGGCGGATCGGGAAGGAATACACGGTCGAACAGATGCCGATGGTGCAGGTGACAGCACGGTCGAGTTCGCCGCGGCGATCGGTCGCGTTCTTCACGAACAACGAGATGGACAGCCTGTTGCGCTCGATGCCGGCGCTGAAATCCAGCGTGGCGTAGGGCGTCATGGTGCCCAGCACGGCCTTTTCGTTCTGACCGTTGGCATCCTGCAACAGCAGCGCCGCCTGTTGCGCGGTCTGATAAACCAGCGAGCCCTGCACGAAGGATGCCCAGTCGGCCACGTCGAAGGTGTAACGCGTGGTCAGGTTCCCCTTGAACCGCGACGTGTAAGGAAGCTGCGTTCCCGCCGGCGCCTGGGCCTGGGCCGCCGTGCAGGTCTCGCCCACATGCAAACAGAGGTTCTGCGACAGCTCTGCATCGGTGATGGTGAAGCCGCCGAAAAAGCTGAGCTGGTTGGTGGCGCGGTAATCCGCGGTGAACTCCGCACCTTTGACGTTGGCGCCGGGCGCGTTGCCGATGATGGTCAGGCTGTTCGGGCCCAGGAACGCGTACTGGAACAGATTCCAGTCCTCGTCATACAGCGTGACGTTCGCGTGCAAGGTCTGTTGAAACCACGAGCTTTTGAAACCGAGCTCGAAGTTGGTCAGCGAGTCCGCCTGATACGCGCCGTAATTGGCGTTGCGGTTGATGCCGCCCGGACGGTAGCCCGTGGAGTAGGTGAAATAGACCAGCTTGTCGGCATCGATCTTGTAGGAGGCGTTGATCTTGTGCGTCTCGCCGTGGCCGGTGGTGTCCTTGTCGAGATCGACGCAGGTGGTCTCCTCGAACGTGTCACCCGGAATACAGTGCTGGCCGGTCGATCCGGCGCCGGAGTTGAAGCCGGTGAGTGCGTCGTAACCCTGGCTGAAGCCGAAGAACCCTTTCAGCGAGTTGTCGTACCAGTAAGGGCGAACGCCGCCTGTGACGGTGAAATTGGGCAGTATGTCGTAGGACAGTTCGCCGAACACCGCTTCGTCGCGGTCGGTGCGAAGCTGGTTCGTCAGCCAGATCGTGTTAGGCCAGCCAGGCACCGATATCTGCGGCCCGAAGCCTTGTATCTGGTAGTCCTGGATGATGCGGTGCTGCTGGATTTCCTGGAACGCACCAACGATGAAGCGCAACCGGTCGCTCGCGGGCGAGGCCAGGCGGATTTCGTTGCTTTCTTTCGTGTAGTGATCCTTGCCGTCGATTTCCTGCAACGGACGCGGCAGCGGCTGGCCGGCGGCGTTCTGCCAGTTGGCGCCGGAACCATACGCCTGGTCATAGAAGATCGAATAGTCGGTGTAGTCGCTCTTTTGCACCTGATCGCGCACGAAGAAACCGCCGGCGTAGGTCAGGTCGAAATCGCCGATCTTGCCTTGCACGGTGGCGCCGGCCTGAATCCAGCGGTCATGGAACGTATCGGGCTGGAACCGCTGCACGTTCAGGTCGCCATCGGACGCCACGTATCCCTGTATCCCGTTGCTGCGGGTATCCTGAACGACCACGTTCGGGGTGATCGACCAGCTGTCGTTCAGGTCGATACGAAGCGCCGCGCGGCCGCCGAACGTGTCGACCGGGTTGAAATTGTTCCGCACGAGCGGCGCATTGTTCACCGTCGCCGCCGCGTCTCCATACAGCGAAGCGGCCGTCGGGAAAGTGCGCGTGCCGCTGACGTTGTCGATGAAGCCTGCATCGTGTTCGTCGAACGCCACCAGCCGGACGGCGATGTTGTTGGTGATCGGGATGTTGACGAAACCTTCGGCAACCCCGCCCAAGCCGCCATGATCGACGACGTTGCCCTCGAGATCGTAACCCGCCTCGAACTTCGCGGTGTTCGGACGATTGGTGATGATGCGTATGGTGCCGGCTTCCGAGCTTGCACCGTACAGCGTGCCTTGCGGACCAGGCAGCACTTCCACGCGCGCGATGTCGTAGACGTGGACATCGAGCGTGCCGCCGATCGTGGTGATCGGCAATTCGTCGAGGTACGACCCCACGGTCGGCAACGGCCCGGAATGGTTGCCTTCCGCCCCGCTGGCAATCCCGCGCATGTACAATGTCGTCTGATCCGGACCAACCGTCTGCGCCGTGAGGCTGGGCAGGAACTTCAGATAATCCTGGAAGTTATCGACGTGCAGACGCTGCAGGGCCTTGGTGTCGAGGACTTCGACACTCAATGGTATGCGCTGCAACCTTTCCGAACGCTTGGAAGCCGTAACGATAACTTCCTCGATGCCTTTCACACCGCCTGCAGGTTGCGCACCCGGCGATCCCGCAGCCTGCGCGTGTGCGCGCTGCCAACCGGCTTGCGAAACGGCAATGGCAAGAAGGCTTGCGCCGAAAACTCGTGTCCGCACGGTCGGTAACTCCTTCGGAATCAGCCAGGCCGACTCACCAATGCGTGACCTTTCAAGCATTCCGCAGATTTCGCAATATCCGGAATGTTCCGCGCGCCATTATAGTGCGCGGGTGTCGCGAATATGCCTCCCACGATAGGCCGCCGGATGAAACACGCCGGCCGCACTGACAGCGGCGGCCATTGCGTGTAGGACCGCGGCCCGTGCTGACGCTCACCCGCCTGGTCCTGACCGATTTCCGCTCCTATGCGGCGCTCACCTGGCGGCCGGCGGGGCGCATCGCCGTGATCACCGGGCCGAACGGGTCGGGCAAGACCAACCTGCTGGAAGCGATCTCCCTGCTCGGACCGGGCCGCGGCTTCGGGCGGGGGCGGATGGCCGACCTGCCGCGCCGGGGCGGCCCTGGTCACTGGGCCATCGCAGCCCGCCTCGCCGGCGCCGGCCGCACATCCGTCACCACCGACATCGGCACCGGCACGCTGCCTGGCCAACCCGACCGCCGGGTGTTCCGGCTGGACGGCGCCGAGCCGCGCAGCCAGGCCGAGATCGCGGCCCACGCGTCGGCCGTGTGGCTCACCCCGCAGATGGACACGCTGTTCCAGGAGAGTGCGACCGGCCGCCGCCGCTTTCTCGACCGGCTCGTCTGGGCGCTGGAGCCGGGGCACGCGCGCGAGGCAGCGTCCCACGACGGTGCAATGGCCGAACGCCGCCGCGTGCTGACGATGGCGCAGCAGCGCAACACGACGCCCGACCCCGCCTGGCTTTCGGGACTGGAGGAGGCCGCCTCCCGCCACGCCGTTGCGGTCTCCGCGGCGCGGGCCGCCTTCGTGGCCCGGCTGAACGCCGCCCCGCATGCGAGCGACGCCTTCCCGCGGGCGCGCCTCGTCCTGGCGGACCCGGTGGCCGACCGCCTGGCCGCCGAACCGGCGCTGGCCACCGAAACCTGGCTGCGCGAGCAGTTGGCCACGCGCCGCCAAGCCGATGCGGCCGCCGGCACCAGCACGCTCGGCGCCCACCGCGCGGACATGCGGCTGGAAGACGCGGCCACCCGCCTCGCCGCGGAACACGCCAGCACCGGCCAGCAGAAGGCCATGCTGCTCGGGGTGATCCTGGCCCATGCCGCGCTGATCGCCGAAGCGAGGGGTGCCGCACCCCTGTTGCTGCTGGACGAACCCGCCGTGCATCTCGATGCCGGCCGGCGCCACGCCCTTTGGGCCGAGCTGACCCGCCTGCCGGCACAGGTTTTTCTGACCGGAACCGACACCGACATCTTCGCCAGCCTGCGCGGTCAGGCCGAGTTCCTGCTCGCCGGAAACGGCCAGCTCTCGCCGCTGGCCCAGCCACCGGCCGCGCAAGCCAGCCCGGAGCCCGCGACCGGCGGCTGATCGCACCCGAGCTAGACCCTGGCTTACCCGGGGCGGAATCCCTATATTCCGGGCTCTCCCATCCCCTCTGGAGCGATACCTCGGAATGTCCGACAGCGCGGCGCCTGTGCCCACACCCGATCAGCTGGAGCCCCAAGGGCCGGGCCAGGATTACGACGCGGCGTCCATCTCCGTCCTGCGTGGCCTCGATGCGGTGCGCAAACGTCCGGGTATGTATATCGGCGACACCGATGACGGCTCCGGCCTGCATCACATGGCGTTCGAGATCATCGACAACGCGGTCGACGAGGCGCAGGCCGGCTACGCGCAGAACGTGTCGCTCGTCCTGAACGGCGACGGGTCGGTGACCGTGCGCGATGACGGACGCGGCATCCCCACCGACATGCACGCCGAGGAGGGCGTCTCGGCGGCCGAGGTGGTACTCACGCGCCTGCATGCGGGCGGTAAGTTCAACCAGAACTCCTACAAGGTTTCGGGCGGCCTGCACGGCGTCGGCGCGGCGGTGGTCAATGCCTTGTCGGAATGGATGGAAGTTCGCATCTGGCGCGGCGGTTTGGAGCATTTCATCCGCTTCGAACACGGCGACGCGGTCGGCCCGCTGGTGGTCGTCGGCCCTTCGGCGGAACACCAGGGCACCGAGGTCACCTTCAAGCCGAGCAGCGGCACGTTCACCAAGGTCGAATACGATTTCGCCATCCTGGAACGCCGTCTGCGTGAGCTGGCGTTCCTCAATTCCGGCCTGCGCATCGTGGTGCGCGACGAACGCCACACGCCAGCCGTCGAAGTCGACCTGTTCTACGAGGGCGGTCTGCGCGCATTCGTCGAATACCTCGACCGCGCCAAGACGCCGGTGTTCACGCCGTGCATCAGCTCGATCACCGACGACGCCGCATCCGGCATCCGCGTGGAATTCGCGCTCTCCTGGAACGACAGTTTCCACGAAACGATGCTCTGCTTCACCAACAACATCCCGCAGCGTGACGGCGGGGCGCATCTGGCCGGCTTCCGCCAGGCCCTGACGCGCATCGTCGGCAAATACGCCGACGGCATGGGCAAGAAGGACAGCCTCGCCCTGGTCGGCGACGACATGCGCGAGGGCATGACATCGGTGCTGTCGGTGAAGGTCCCCGACCCGAAATTCTCGAGCCAGACCAAGGACAAGCTCGTCAGCAGCGAAGTGCAGCCGGTGGTGCAGGCGGCGGTGGCCGATGCCGTCGCACACTGGTTCGAAACCCATCCCAAGGAAGCCCGCGGCATCATCCAGAAGGTGATGGACGCCGCCTCCGCCCGTGAAGCCGCGCGCAAGGCCCGCGAGCTGACGCGCCGCAAAGGCGTGCTGGACATCTCCACCCTACCCGGCAAGCTCGCCGACTGCCAGGAACGCGATCCCGCCAAATCCGAGATCTTCCTGGTCGAGGGCGACAGCGCCGGCGGCTCGGCTAAAGGCGGGCGCGACAGAAAAACCCAGGCGATCCTGCCGCTTAAGGGCAAGATCCTGAACGTGGAGCGCGCGCGCTTCGACAGGATGCTCGGCAGCGCCGAAATCGGCACGCTGATCACCGCACTCGGCACCGGTATCGGGCGCGGCGAGCCCGAACAGGGTGGTTTCGACGTGACGAAATTGCGTTACCACCGCATCGTCATCATGACGGACGCCGATGTGGACGGCTCGCACATCCGTACGCTTCTGCTGACTTTCTTCTATCGCCAGATGCCGCAATTGATCGAGCGCGGACATCTCTACATCGCGCAGCCGCCGCTCTATCGCGCAAAACGCGGCCAGGACGAGCGCTACCTGAAGAACGATGCAGCGCTCGACGACTATCTGCTCGATAAGGCGCTCGGCAGCGCCGCTCTCACCCTGGCGGACGGCACGCGCCTCGAAGGCCCCGAACTGGCGGCCGAATCACGCTGGCTGCGGGAGGCGCATGCGCAGCTGAAGCGCATGGCGGAAAACCAGATCCCATTGCCGCTGCTGGAGCAGGCCGCGATCGCCGATGTGCTGACCCCGGACACTGCACGCGCGCAGGCCGGCGCCCAGCGTCTGGCCGCTCGCCTCGATGCGGTGGCGTTGCCCAACGAACGCGGCTGGAAAGTTTCGGCCGATGGCCACGGGCTGCAACTCGCGCGCATGGTTCGTGGCGTGGCCGAACGCTACAGCTTCGATGCCGCAGCGTTGCGCAGTGCCGAGGCCCGCTGGCTGGCCGACCGTGCCCCCCGGCTTGCCCAGGCATTCGCCACCCCGGCAACCCTAAAGCTCGACCAGCAGGAGATCGCCGTTGCGGGTCCCGCCACCGCGTTCGAGCGGATGCTGCAGCAGGGACGCCGCGGTCTCGCGCTGCAACGCTTCAAAGGCCTGGGCGAGATGAACGCCGACCAGCTCTGGAAGACAACGCTCGACCCCGCCGTCCGCACATTGCTGCAAGTCCGCGTCGGCGATGTGGAAGACGCAGGCCAGGTCTTCTCCACCCTGATGGGGGACGTCGTCGAACCCCGCCGGGACTTCATCGTCGGAAACGCCCTGAAGGTCGCCAACCTCGACGTATGACGCCTGTCATTGGCGTTTTCAGCCTCGCAGGGTAGCGGCCCGACTACAGCTCGGGCACGCCGGTTGGTTGTCGCTCCCGCTGGCGAGCCCAGGCGGCGGCGAGGATACTGGCGAGTTGGGCCTGATGGAACGGCTTGGACAACACGAGTTCGTCCTGCAACTCGGCCGTGAGCTCCGCCGCGCCGTAGCCCGTCGCGAACACAAACGGGATGTTGCGTTGCCGAAGCATGTGCGCAACCGGATAGCTGTGCTTGCCCGCGAGGTTCACGTCCAGCACCGCCATGTCTATCGTCATTGTCCTCGCCATTTCGAGTGCATCCTCCAGGCGCGCGGCCACACCCACGACGACACAACCCAGATCCTCCAGGAAGTCTTCAAGCAAGATGCTCAGCATTGCTTCGTCTTCCACGACAAACACGCGCATGCCGGTCAGCGGCTCAGACACCTCATTCAAGTTTGCGTTCTTTTCTGGTCACGCCCGAACCTCACCACGGGATTTCAGCCGAGCCATTCGCCGCTGACACCCGCGATGCGCTTCTGGCCGCAA
>CAZZWO010000018.1:13462-26374 GCA_964657885.1 uncultured Acetobacteraceae bacterium
GACGGCGACGAATGACGGGCAATCACCTCGCTGGCGGGAAAGATCGAAACGTAGAAGCTGGCGGCTTCATGCGCCTGGCCATGATCGAACCATAAACAGGTTGCGATCTTGGACCGGACCTTCTCGCCAACGGCCATCATAAACCTCCCCCCACAGCGTGCGATCCTGCAGTCGAACGGTGACACCCGAGACTTCAATGCCGGGCAAGCTGACCACCTGTTTCCGTTCCTCGCCGAATGTTAGCGCAGGTTTGCTGCCTTGGCAGAGAAATCACGAAGCAACTGATCGAATTTGGCCGCCAGGCTATGCGCATCGCCAGGCCAACGCGCCGACACGTAGTTACCATCCGTGACGACCCAGGCGGCCGAGCCGTCAGTAGCCGTATCCCGCGAAAGCCCACCGGTCTTCTTGCGGAAAGCACTGTCGCTAACCGGCACGTCGATAAGATCGTCCGGGGCGGCCAGCGCGCGCGTAACCTCCGCCTGAACGGACATGGTGCCGTCGGGCTCGCCCGGCTTCTCCTTGTAGGTGCGGTAATAGTCCCGATCCCACCAGCGACCGAAACGTGCGAAGGCGCTTGCAGCCCTTTCCTGAGCCCAGGTGAGCGAAGTCGTCTTTCGTCCATGCAACACGGACAATCCGTCCCGCCGCTTGCTCCGAGCCGCGAGAAGGACACCGTGGCAGATCGCCGCCACCAACTTGTCCGCAGCGAAGAACGCGGCGACGAGCGACTGCAGTTCGGAGCTCTCGAGGTACTCGCGCATGCCGCGAGCGCGATGACCGCCGGCGAGCAATAAACCGTCGAAATCGCTTTCAGCCAACGCGTCCCAACGTAAAGGCGCTCTGAACTGCGCATCACCGGTAAGCTCGTCATACGCCTGCCGCGCGTCTTTGTTGGCCCGCAAGATCAACCCGATCACCCGGAGGCGCCGCAGACCCGGCAGCCGGCTCCAGGGATCCAGCCCAATGCCGTCGATCATGATCGGATCGCACGAGCCCGGCCGCCCATCAGGGGTCGCGAAGCGCACCAGATGGCCCCGCCCCACAAGCACCTTCCAACTGACCGCAACCTCCGTCGGGTCGAAGTCGCGGCTGGGGATCGGCATGATGATGGTCGACACGACACTCTCCCTGATTGGAGCCGGCACTGTCTTATCGGCGCAATAGGTAAATCATTTGCCTCCGTAAGAACATGAGGCCACTCGGCGGACGATGTTGGTTCCTCGCCAATAATCTTTTCTAAACCTGTCTGTGTGACCCTGTCCGCAAGCGCCGCTGAGCGCGGCACTTCCTCACTGCTGGCACAGGATATCACACGCATGCCGACCCAGATCCATACGGTAACGATCGCCCAGGCACTCATCGGCAACGCTGTCGGCCTCCTTGTGTTCGACACCGCCGCCAATATCGCAAGCGCTCTTCCGAACAACGGTCTGGTCGCGCGCGTAACCTCCTTTACTGTAACAGCCACAACGGCGACACCGGTTGTTCTCACCGTGGCGCAGATGCTTACACTCTCTACCCTGGGTGGAAGCCTGCATGCCCCCGCCGGCTCACTGAAATTGAACAGTGCAGTAACCGTAACAGCCGCCCAGCTCGTCACGCTGGAAGCAATGCCCGGCTTCGGCTTGGGAACCGGTGCCAGCATCACCCTGTCGGACAGCACGGCCAACATTGTAGGCTTGCTGGCCAACCATCCTGCATACTTCGCCCAGGTCGCCGCCGTCTCCATTCATCTTGATGGAACGTCCATCGGCGCTTATCCTGCAGGCCAGTTGAACGGGTTGGCGGTGCATGGCAAGGCGCTGAGCTTCGTCAGCAGCCCCGGCTTCACAACCTTGAATGTCGCAAGCGCCGCTCACGATCTTGGCAGTAACGCAGCAGCGCTGAACCAGCTTGCAGGCCGCCAAGCACTCACGTTCACCCTCACCAATGAAGGTTCGGCCGTAAGCGCAACCGACGCCGCCGGCTTGACAACACTGACCGGCTTCCACATCGCATCTCACACGCTGACCGTGGCTGACACAGCCGGGAACATCGCCACCGGCGCGGGTCAGATCTTTGGCCAGGGCTTCACGCAGATCAAGGTGACCAGCGGCACCTTTGCCGCCGACGCACCGAAACTGCTTGACCCCACGCTGCAATTCTCCACCGGTGCGCATGCCTTACTGACGGCGAGCGTTACCCTGGGCGTCGCAGCTTCCACGGCACTCGCCGCACTACCCGGCATCAGCCTCGCAAATGGTGTGGCGTTGTCGATCCTCGATACCGCTGCTAACCTGGCCGTCCTGTCATCCTCGACGGCTGCCTTCGCCAGCAATGAAATGCTCAGCGCGACCGCAACTATCTCCGCATCGACAGCGCTCGCACTCAGCGGCTTGGCGCACCTGAACCTCGCCGGCAACAGTCTGACAGTTGCCGACACTCTGCCTGCGCTGCTCGGCATGAGCGCGCCGGCTGTTACTCTGGCCCACGCGTTGGTCCTGAGCACCGACGCGACAGCGAGCGCAACGCAGATCTCGCTTTTCGCCGCCTTGCCGCACGTCTCCCTCGGCAGTCACCTTATCGCCGTCGTGGACAGCGCAGCCAACCTGCTCACCCTGAGCGCGCCGGCACTGGCCATGGCCACTTCCCTGACGCTCTCGCAGGACGCGACACTTGGCGTGGCGGATTTCAATAGTTTGCGCGCCCTCCAAACTGTCTCTGCGGGCGGTCATGCGGTTGCGATCCTCGACAGCGCGACAAACCTCGCCGGGCTGACCGGAAACCTGTCACTGGCCGGGCTCATCGAGCTGAACGGAAGCAGCACCGTTTCCGCGTCGCAGATGGCAGCTCTGGCCAGTCTCCAGGGCTTCTCGCTGAACGGCAGCGTCTTGGACCTGACCGATACCGCCACGCACCTTCTGACCCTGGCGCCGGCGGCTCTGGCACTGGCGAACTCGGTGACGCTCTCGGCGAACGCCACGGTAAGCGTCGCACAGGCCGAAACCTTGTTTGCCGAACCAGGCTTCTCGATCGGCAGTCACCATTTGATCGTGGCCGATACCGCCGCAGCCCTGCTATCCATGCCAACCCCGCTCCAGCTTGCAGCGACCACACTTACTTTGTCGGCCAGCCAGTCTGTCGACGCGGCGTCGCTGACCCACCTCGCTGGCCTTGGTATCAAGTTCAGCGAGGCCGGACATGCACTTACCTGCACGGACAGCGCGACCGCGCTAGCAGGTCTGTCGACCGCAGCCTTGGCGCTGGCCAGCGCCGAAGTGCTGGCGTCACCCTCGACCGTCTCGGCGGCGACAGCTCTGACACTCTCGACATTGCGGAACCTCAGCCTTGCCCCGAGCGCCGCGCTGATTGTGCAGGACACCGTCGCCAACCTGATCGCAGTCGGCAACCTCCTCCCACTCGTCACGTCCTCGGTTCAACTGCCGCCCGGAAGCGCTGTGACCCTCTCAGCCGCCGATGCAAAAACCCTCTCCGGTATACCGCATTTCTCGGCTGCAAATGCCGCGATTACTGTGGCCGACACAGTGGCGAACCTGACCGGCGCAGCCGACACCGGGTGGCAATCCGTAGCGGGCGCTGTCCATGTGGTGGACACCGCCGCCAACCTGGCCGCAAACGCAAGCACCCAGCTACTACATACGGCGTCACTGGTAACCCTTTCGGGTAATGCCACAATAAACGCCTCGGCCGCAGCCCAGATTGCCGGCATCGGACACTTCGTCCCAGGCGCATTTCAGTTGCTGGTTTCAGACACGGCGGGCGACATCGCTGGCGCTGCCAGCGCGATCGTCCAACTCGGCACCAATGCGATGGTGACCGATCCCGGACCTGTAACGGCCGCAGTTGCCGATCGGCTCGCAACCGTATCAGCCGCCGGCTTACTCACATTTCTCGGTGGCGACCAACTTCTCGTCGAAGACAGTTATGCAGCGCTGACCAGCAACGCCAACCTCAATGGTCTGGCATTGGCGTCACGGCTCGGTGTCATTGATGTCGCAAGCAACTTGGTGGTCGCAGCCGGGCATGATTGGGGCGCCCTGAACCCCAGCTTCACCTTGTCACAAGGAGGGGTGATCCAGGCCGCGCAGGCCGTTGTGCTTGCCGGTTTGAACACCCATTACAGCGCGAACGGGTTCACGCTCACGGTCGCCGACAATGCAGCCAATGTGGTCGCTGCCACAACCGCCCTGGCCGGACTGCACATCACAGCCGCTGTTAGCGACAGCACCGCTAATCTCGCTGCTCAGGAAGCAGGGTTGCTGGCACTCGGCAGCGCGCTCACGCTGATCCAAGACACCGACACAGGCAGCGTCAATGCCGCCTTAGGCGCGAGCATCGCGGGACTAGCCGCGAAACTGAGCGGCCCCGCACTCCAGGTGACCGATACCGCCGCCCACGTGGACACAAACCTTCCGGCCTTGGCTACGCTCGGCAATCACGTTTCGATCATCATCGTCGACTCAGCTGCTGCAGTCGCGAATGTAGCGGCCGACCTCGCAAATCTGCACAGCGCGCTCACAATCCAACTGAACGACGTCGGATCGATCTCGGCTTCGGCTGCGGCAGGTCTCGCACCCGTGCAAACAAACCTTTTGCAAGGGGCTTCGATCGGGGTCAGTGACACGGGAGAAGCCATTGCCGCCCACGCATCTGGGCTCGCGTCACTCGGCAACCATCTTGGACTGATTTCCTTATCCGACGGCAGCACCCAAACCGCTTCGGTAGCGGCGGGGCTTGTTTCGATTGACTCACATCTTGCGCCAGACGTGATGCTGACGGCGATAGGAACAGGGGCCGATGTTATCGCCAACTCCGAGATGTTGTTGGCTCTGAAACACGATCACCGGCTGGCAGAAGTCGTTGTGAGTCACATCAGCGTCGACGACGCTGTTGCGAACGCGTCCGCCCTCAATGCACTGTCGGCGCAGGTGACAGTGTCCGACATGGCATCCGCGGTCGACGGAGGTCTGGCGGCACTTTCCGCGCTTGATGGGCTTACATCGGTCCAGTTGACCGATAGCGGTGTACCCGCGTTGTCGATGACCATCGCTACCCTCACTGCCGAGGCGTCGGTGCTGTCGAAGATCTCGACACCCTACACCGTCACCATAACCGACTCCGCAGCCCACATCTCGGCTGATATAGCCTCTGGACCGGCCTCCGCCATACTGTCCCACCTCAGCGCGGTCGGGCAGCTTACCACGAGCGACTCCCTCCCAATCGCACTGACACAGTCGCAAATCCTGTTCTCGGGCGTAGACGACGGGCCGGAAGCGGCACTGACCAAGTTTGTCGGCCCGGTTAGCGTCACAGGAGTTGATGTCGCGCACTTGGCGCAAGTAGCTGGCCTGGACCACGCGCCGAATGCAATCTCCGTAACCGACTCCAGCGCCGCCATCGGCGCCGACCTGGCGCAGGGCAGCGCATCTGCGCTCCTGCTTAACCTTACGAGCGCCACGAGCATCAGCTCGGTCGATCACGCGGCCGTTACACTCACGGCAACTCAGGCGCTCGCCGCCGGTGTCGACGATGGCCCAGCATCCGCAATCGGAAAGCTGCAAGGCGCACCATTGGCGGTCACCGACGCCAGCATCTCACAATTGGCATCACTCGCCGGGCTCAACGTCCAAGCGTCATCGATTGCTGTTCTCGACACGGCTGCCGAGATCACCAGCGACTTGGCCTCGGGAGCATCTAAGTTGATGGCCGGTCTCCCAACTATAACTGCGATCAGTGTCCTGGATGGTCAGACAATCTATGTGACGGAACAGCGGATACTCGCAGCACATGTCGATGATGGCCCGGGTTCCATTCTGTCCGAAGTGACAGGCGGCTCTCTCGCCGTCACCAACGTTGCGGCAGCGGATATAGCCGAACTGCTTGGCCTCGCGGTCGCACCCGCCAAGCTTTCGATCACGGACTCGGCCGCTCACCTTGTGAGCAGCCTGTCAACGGTGCTCGCCGACATCGCGAGCGTGTCTTCCATCAACATCACTGGTCAAGCGTTGACCCTAACCGCCAATGAGGTGCTGGAACTACGCGTAGATGATGGTCCCCAATCATTGGTTTCGAAGCTGGCTAATCAAACCTTCAACGTATCCGGATCATCGGTCACACAACTCGGCCTGTTCGCACAGCTCACAGTGGCACCGTCTCACATCGGCATCGTCGATAGCTCCAGCAATGTAGTTGCCGATCTGATCTCCGGCCACTCGTCACTGGCGCAGAACGCCGCAGCTATCGGGTCAATCAGCGTCAATCATGGCGTACTCACATTAACCAGCGAGCAGGCCGCCCAGATCTACAGCACGCCACTGATCGAGGACATATTCAGCAAGCTGGCACCAACTACAGTCGTGTCAGTCACCGGCGCATCAGTCAGCGACGTCGCCTTGCTCAACAGTAACGCGTGGCCCCATCTTGCGATTGCCGTTGCGGACACCCCAGCGGCGATCGCCGCCGATCTGTCGCTCGGAATAAACTCAATGTTGCTCAACAGCTCAAACGGCGTGATGAGTGTTTCCCTAAGCGCATCAGGCGATGTGAACGCGGCCACATTGACCGCTATGGTAGCGCTACCTGGATTTTCGGAAGGCGCGTTTGCGCTTGGTGTGCAGGATGCAGCTGCGGCCATAGCTGGACTCGGTCAAGTCCCGCTGAGCTTTGTGACCTCGATTTCAGTATCTGACAGTGCCGCCGATGTCACGACAGCATTGGACGCATTGCAGATGAAGTATGCAGGCGCACTGACAATTACCCTCAATGACGCCTCACCGTCCGTAACGGTCGATGTCGCACACTTCCTGCAAGATCGCGCAACGCTTGAAGCAATCACCAACCCCCACGTGGTTACAGTAACCGGCTCAGCGTCAGAAATAGCACCGATCGCAGCCGAACTGGGCACCGACCCGGACGTAGCAGCGGTGCGCGTGACGGACTCTGCATCGAATATTGTCGCCAACCTCGGGGGCCTGAATGGCGCTGGCCTGAAGCTTGGCGTCACATTGACTGACACCTCGCTTGCGGCAAACCTCATTGTCCCTTTGATGAGCATCGCGAACCTGGCGCAGCAGAACATACCGATTGTAGACAGCGGCTCACAGATCGCTCAGTTGGCGAACACCGGTAATGTCTCAGCCGTCGCTTACCTGAACTCTCATACAGCAGTCCTATCGGGCAATAGCGTCGTGTCTGCGTCCGATGCCGCGACGCTCGAGGGGCTAAGCGGGTTCCATGTCGATGGCTATTTCCTTCAGGTGTGGGATACGCCCGCACATCTTCTAGCGGCCGCATACCAAGCAGCACTGAGCAATGCCGCTTGTGTAAGTGCTGTGTATCTGAAGACGCTCGGGAATGTTGCGACGATGAGCGTAGCCAATGCAATGGCGCTCTTTCAGATCCCGAACTTCTCCACGACCAACCCGGACGGAAGCCAGAATTCGATACTCGTAAACGACACAGTTGCCCATATCGAAGCGAACTACGCGCTTCTCAGCAGCCTGGAACAACGAGCTGCCGGGGTGAGTGGTGTCATCGTCAGCACGTCCGCCGTGATTACGGGGTCCACCCTGTCGGATTTGCAAGCTTTGGGCGCGGTGGCACATGCCGGTGTGAGCTTGCAGGTGCGTGACACTGCCCAGGTAATACTTGCTAGCATCTCGCATCCAAGTGGCAGCGTCATACCCAACGCCTGGCAGCTCTCGACGGATGGATTAGTTAGTGAGGCTCAAGCGGTAACGCTTGGTTCGATGAGCAACTTCAGTGCAGGCGGACATACCCTTACTCTAAACGTCACCTCGGATACTTTAATCTCACTTGCTGATGCACAGGCGCTTGGCCATATCGCGAGCTCGCTGAGTCTGAACGGTCATCATCTGATTGTAGACGGCACGGTGGCGCAGCTCTCGGCGCTTTCCCCGGCAGCGCTCGGGCTCGTTACGCCCGCTCTGGCGGATAGCCTGACGAACATAGCAGTGCTCCCGATGAACTCTACACTGCTGTCCGGCACAGTCGAAGTGACTGGTGGTGATTCGCTCAACGCGACATCCGCCGAGGCCTTTCTCAACCTCGTACATCCTGGGGTCGGCGGCCCCGGCATTTCGTCTGCCTCGCTCACCATGGACAGTTGGCATTGGTTGAACGACACGGTGGCAAACCTCCGAACGCTCACGTCGAGCCCAGGATGGACCGCCAACCCTGATCTGCATCATGACTTCGCTCTGGTGGCCCGGGACACGCTTGCGACATTGATAAACCCCGACAATACTGCGTTTCTCGCCGGGTTGTCGGTCAGCGGGCTCGCAGATAATGCAATCGTTAATGCCTCTAGTGCGTCGTCGCTGGCGTCGCTGGCGGGCACCATTCACTACCAGGCCGACCACAACATCACTGTTCAGGATACTGCAGCAAACCTGCTGGATGTCGACAACGCAGCGGGGTTGTCGATGGCACAAGCAATCACCCTGGCTGGCCCGAGCGTGGTGGATGCTGCCGATGCGGAAGGTTTGCTTTCGCTTAACCACTTCATCATCAGCACTCCATTGATAGTCAGGGACAGCTCTGCCAACCTCCTTGATGGCGCACTTGGCCAAGCTGTAACAAGCAGCGCTTTCAGTGACCATGTTCAGCTTCAGCTAGCTGGACCGGAAACACTCGACGCAGATACAGCGGAGAGCCTGGTGTCTCTGCCGAGGTTCAGTGACCCAATTAATCTGAGCATCGCTGACAGCCCCTCCTACCTTCTCGCTTCCGCCAATCTCAGCGCTGAGCAGATGGCTTCAACTGTCACTCTCGATGGGGACGAAGCCGTTTCCGCTAACACGATCCTGCGGCTGAGCGAAGTGCCACACTTCACGCCAGGCACATCGCACCTTGTTCTAGCAGGCAACGACTTCGCTGATGCAGCGACGCTGCGAGCGATCGTCGATGTGGGCGGTGCGTTCACTCCGAATGGCCATACCATCACTGTGACTCAAGACGCATTGGACCTTTCTCCCGCCGAATTTGCTGCTGCCCAATCCGACAACCTCGTCGCAAACAACCACGTCGGCATTCTACCCGGGGCTGCAAGCCTCTTTGATGCGGAAGGCGCGCTGACTGTTTCGGCGACAGGATACGCCGGAGGTATCGTCAAAGCATACAGTGCCAGCGGCGCTCTGGTTTCAGTAAGCCAACAGACCCATGACGGCTTCATCGTGACCATTGCTGACAACTCTGCTGGACAGAACTTCGCAATCACGGAAACCGTTCACGGAACCGAGGGTGCGCCGCTTGTGATCCTCGATGCGGTAGCCCTCGGCAGCTTAGTGACCGCAGCCGGCGCTACTTTCGCCAGCAACGGGAGCATTCAGATCAGTCCTGGGGCGTTCGTAAATCTGTATGAAGCAGGGTCCGTGCCTAACCAGCTTACCAACCCCGCCCTGGTCTATGACCCGGTCGCTCATACGGTCTCGTTGGACCTGCCTCACGCTGCACCGGTGACACTCATCACGCTTGGCAGCGCTACACATCCGATGAGCCTTGACCCGTCCGAAATACTCAGCAAGCAGCACGGTTAACGAAGGTCTCGAGAGATGCAAAGCATAACTTGGCGCCTCCTGACGGACGTCGTGCAACGGCCGCTTGGATGGGTAGTGTTCTTTTCCTGCTTTCTCAACGTCAGTTATCTGGCGGCACCGCTCTATATGATGCAGGTATATGATAGGGTGATGCGTAGTCAGAGCGTGCCTACCCTGCTTTGTCTTACTCTGGCTGTAGCTATGGCCTACGCTACATTCGCCCTACTCGACGCAGTTCGCGGCCAGATCCTGGCCAGCGTCAGTAACTTGGTGGAGGACACTCTGGCTGTGCGCTTGCTTCAAGGCGCGACTGAGCCTCAGGCAAACGGAACTGTACGGCCAGGTTCCGGTCATATCGGTCGTGATCTAGACACAGTGCGTCAATTCGCATCTGGCGCCGCGATACTCGCGTTTATCGATCTGCCGTGGGCACTGATATACCTTGCTGTGCTGTTCCTGCTCCATTGGGTGTTGGGCGCATTTGCTCTGACGGTCATCGTGCTGCTTCTGCTGCTTAGCATCGCCGGCGAACGGACAGTACGCGGGCCGATGGCCCACGCGAGCGCGGTTGCTGGGCGTGCCTACCAGTTCGGCGATTCCATAGCCAGGCATGCTGACTGCGCAAGTACTATGGGCCTGAGCGCTGGCCTTTCGGATCGCTGGCGGGCATCGCGAGCGGAGATGCTGAGCTCTCAAAATGAGGCTAGCCGACGCGCCGTGGCTTTGGGGGCGTTGGCGCGGTTCGTCAGGATGCTTACCCAATCTGCCATTTTAGGGTTGGGTGCCTACCTGGCGATCAACCATCAGGTTAGTGGCGGCGCCATGTTTGCCGGCTCCCTCCTCCTGGGTCGCTGCCTGGCGCCCGTGGAGTCGATGATTGCAAGCTGGCGTGGAACACTTGCGGCACTTGAGGCTTGGGCTCGCATTCGTTCAGTCGCAAAGCTACCGGCGCAAGGTGTGTTGGAGCTTCCGGCTCCGGCCGGCGAGATAGCTCTCGAGCATATTGGCTGGACACCGCCGGGAACCGGGCGTGCGGCGCTAACCAATATCAGCCTTAAACTTGAAGCCGGCGCTGTGTTGGCGGTGGTTGGCCCAAATGCCGCCGGCAAATCCACCCTCGGACGAGTATTTGCAGGCGCAGTCAGGCCGGACAGCGGCATCGTGCGGCTGGATGGAGCCGAATACTCGGCTTGGGACACCGCGCAATTCGGCCGAGCAATTGGCTACTTGCCGCAAGATGCCGCCCTGTTCCCCGGGACCATAAGGGACAACATCAGCCGCTTCAGTGATGCCTCTGATGAGGAGGTCGTTGCTGCCGCTCAGGCTGCAATGGCGCACGAGATGATCAGCGGGTTGCCCCTCGGCTATCAAACACCCGTCGAGGAAGGTTCAGGCTGCCTTTCAGGTGGGCAAAAACAGCGGGTCGCTCTGGCGCGCGCCTTCCTGTGGAATCCTCCGGTCCTGGTACTCGATGAGCCGAGCGCCAGCCTGGATGCTGATGGAGAGGCTGCACTTTTCCGCTGCATCATCTCCGCTCGCGAACGCATGAGAACAGTTGTCCTGATCACGCACAGCACTGCCCTGGTACGCATCGCAGACTCCGTGGCAACAATGGTGGGCGGTCGACTATTGCGTGTACAACGGTCGACGGAGTTCCTCAGCCGACCCCTTGCAGCCGCCGGAGAATGACCGTGAAGCGCAAATCTGGTTCAGGTGTGACAGCCGTGCGACTGGGCCTTGTAGTCGTAGCCACTTTTTTCGGCGGCTTTGGCGGTTGGGCTGCGCTAGCGCCGCTCGACGGCGCTGTCGTTGGTTCCGGCGCAATAGCTGTGCATGGCAGTAACAAGACGGTGCAGCACAAGGAGGGTGGAATCGTCGCAGCCTTGCTCGTTCAAGAAGGCGATCGGGTAGAACACGATCAACTACTGATACGGCTGGATGATACTCAAGTAATGGCAATGCTGCGCGTTCATAAAGCTCAGTTGGACGGGGATGAGGCGCTCAGCGCGCGTGATATGGCGGAACTGTCGGGCGCTCCGACGATTGTATTTCCAAGCGAATTGAAAAGTGACGATGAAGTGGCACTGTCGGTGATGGCGCGCGAGCAGATTGTCTTTCGCAACCACAGTAACTTGCTCACCCAACAGATACGCATCATCAATGAAAGGATTGCACAAGCGCGCGAGCAGACATCCGGTGCACAGGCGCAGCACGAGGCAGCAATGCGCGGCTTAGCTTTCGGGCTTCAGCAACTCGGTGCTCTTACTTCACTTGAACGGATGGGTCTGGCAGGACGCAACACCGTGCTTGAACTGCAACGGTCTGTCGAAGCGTTGCGAGGTAATATGGGCCAACTGCAGTCGGACATCGCCCGTCATGAGGCGGAGGCGGCAGAACTCGAGGCAGAAAAACTACGTTTGAGGGCGGCCGCGGAAGGGGATGCAACCCATGAGTTGCGCGAGGCCCAGCTTCGGTTGAACGACGTTGCGCCCAGAATATCGGCAGATCAGGACTTGCTGGCCCGATTGGATATTCGCGCGCCAGTCAGCGGGCGCGTGGTTAATCTACAGGCGTTCACCCGCGGGGGTGTGATCGAGGCGGGCAAGCCAATCCTGCAGATAGTCCCTGACGCTCGGCAGATTGTCGCGATTGCCGAGATCAGGCCGGAAGACATCGAGCATCTGCAAACGGGACAGGCGGCGCGCGTCATCGCGACGGGCTTCAACGCTCGTGACACTCAACCGGTAGAAGGAAGAATTGCTGTGATCTCGGCCGACCGCATTACCGATCCGCGCACCGGACGCACGTATTATACTGCCGAGGTGGTTCTTGAGGCGGATCACGCGCGTGGTGCCTTGTTGCATCAGCTCGAACCTGGCATGCCTGTTGAAGTGGTCGTACCGGTCAAGCCGAGGACAGCCCTGGAATATCTTATCGAGCCGCTCAGAACCAGTCTGCGCTCCGCCGGACGTGAGATGTAAGCTGCGCTCGCTGCGTCAGTGCCGACATTGGCAGGAAGGACAGGATGTGAGTCGGTAAAGTGCGACTTGCTGAACTTAGCCAGACCAGCCCGCGCTCCTTCGCGTGGTTTACGTGACTTGCGCTCGTTGTTTGCTGTCGTCCCGAAGCTCCATTGCACCTCATTCGATTCGAACGGAGTCCGACGGAGTTCGGTTAGCGTAACAATTGAAAGAAGCTTCGCCTGCTTGAATAAGCGATTGGCTTACTCAAGGGTGTTATGCATTCCAATCAGCGCTTCTGCGTGTCTGAGCATGTAACGAAAACAGCGATGAGGTGAAAGCCCGCAAGTGTTTCGGCGTAGCGCTCGTAATCTCTCACGAGTCTGCGACAA
>CAZZWO010000019.1:0-25757 GCA_964657885.1 uncultured Acetobacteraceae bacterium
AAAGATGCCAGGCCGGGTGGAGGGAAGCACCCGCACAGGCCAGGGTGACAGCCCGGGCCAGGCCGCGGCCGGGTCCCGTGCCCGCCAAGGCACAGGCTATTGCCGGAGCGGCCAGCACGCCGAGCAGCAGGACCATTGGCGCGGCAAAGGTCAGCAACAGGCCGCACGCAAGCCCCTGAACCCACAAGAAGGATCCGCGCCGTTTCGCGACGGCTCCGCTTTGGCTGGCGGTGGTAGCTTCCGATGCCATTATTGCAGTGCCAAGGCGAAGATAGCGCCGAGACTGCCGATCAGGGCCACGCCCGCCACCATCTCATGACCCATCTGCACGGCGGCTTCGGCCCTGCGGGGCGCGTCTTCGGCGATGGCGCCGAGTGCCGCCGTAAGCTGGCCGACCCTGACATTGGCAGCGGCGGCGCCCACGCGATCTTCCAACCGGCCAGGCTCATCATCAACGAGCTCGAGCATCGTGCTGATGTTCCCCTGGCCAGCGGCTTCCGCCACGCGTTTTTCAAGCTCCGCCCGAACCTTGCGGCTTTGCCAGTCATCCAGCGCGGCGAAGCCCGCTGCGACGAGCCAGCCGGCAAGGTTTGGCAACGGGCCGGGATGCAGCCGCCCCTGCAACCGTCCGAACAGGCGAAGGATCGCCAGGCGATCAGCCGGACCGGCAAAACTCGTGAGCTGAGTGAGTTCGCTCGACAGCGATGTGTCGGCGCGGGCAGCCAGAAACGCTGCGACATGAGCATCGATCGGCGGTCTGCTTCGGTCGGCCCGCGCAGCTGCCGCGTCCAGCGCCGGCAGAAGGTCGGCCGCCCGCACCACAGGTGCGCCGGCCAGAAGAGGCGAGGCACAGGGCAACATCGGGTTCAGCGCGTAGGTCAGTCGTTTGAGTCCGCCGGAAGGCCCGCGCGCTTCCAGCCATAACCGCCACTCCCGAGGTTCCTCCCGGGTCGCCGCCTGCGGCTTGCGCTCGTTGGCCGCTGCAAAATGCGTCACCGCCTCGGCTGATACGAGTTCCTGCAACGATGCGCTGAGCTCCGCCGATGCTCCGACCAGCGCGGTGCCGAGACCGTCGGGCTGGATTGCGACACCGCGCCAGACCAGCGGCGCGAGGGGATCGAGTGCCGCCACGCAGCGCATGACGGTCAGGCTCTGGCCTCGTACATCGTCGCGGCGGACGTCCTCCGCACGCCGCGTCACCTCTTCGATGCGCATGCCGAGTTGCGGATCGCCCAGGCACCGCCGCAACCAGCGTTCCACCTCGCCACTTTTAAGCAGGACGTAGCCATGGTCGGCATGCAGGCTCAACCCGAGGGCCAGTTCGCGCGCTGTCCAGACCGCGACGCCGCCAAGAGTGAGCGGTTGCTGGGCGCGGCGCGGCGGACGTGCGGCAACCCGCCTTGCCCGCGCCTGCTCAGGCTTCTGCAAGAGCGCCGGCGAGGGGCGATGGTCCGGATCTTCGGCCAGCATGCCGCGTAACAGGTCGGCCAGCATCGGCTGAAGCGGGGCATCGGCGGTGAGGGCTGCAAAACTGCCGAGTTCGATCTTGCGCCGCAGGATGTCGGCATCGGACAGCCCCTCAAGCGGAACGCGGCCGATCGCGAGGCATAGCAGCGTCACTCCGAGGGAGTAGACGTCATCGGCTACGGTTCCCTCGCCACGGCCGGTCGGCAGGCAGCAGGCCATGTCCGGCGCTTCAAAGAGAGCTGGCTGCAGGCTTCCCGGAGGAGCCGTCCAGAACGGGCCGAGAGTGACGCTGTCCCGCGAACCCGCGCGGAACAGGTTAGCGGGGTTGATGGCGCGATGGGTCAGGCCACGCGACTGCAAAGCGGCCAAGGCGCTCGCGGCGGGCTGAAGGACCTTGGCCAGAAGATCGCCCTCCCTCCAGGGCTGCGGTCCGACGCGCAACGGGCTGCCCGGCAGACCCTGGCATATCCCGAACCATCCGGGCTTTCCCGCCGGATCGCGTCCAAGCCCATATTCGATGGGGAACAGCACACCCGGAACGGAAGGCGTGCTGCGGGCCAGTGCGATCCGTGGGCGGACAGGCAGATCGGGGCGGGTTTCGATGGCGATGAGGTGCTGTGAAGGATCCCGCCCGTCCACGACGGTGAACACGCGCATGCCGCCCTGCAGGATGGGGCCGGGGCGCGATGCGTCGATTCGATAGTTGGTGGCGATAACGCCGACGTTGTCCGGCATGCCTCACTATGGACGGCAACCCCTTAACGAACGACGAACGGCGCTGAAGCCTCAGTCCTGGAAGGGGTCGCGCACCAGGATGGTGTCGTCACGTTCCGGGCTGGTCGAGAGCAGTGTCACTGGCGCTTCCACCAGTTCCTCAATGCGGCGAACGTATTTGATGGCGGGCGCCGGCAGTTGTGCCCATGACCGGGCGCCCCGGGTAGAATCTTGCCAGCCCTCGATCGTTTCGTAGATCGGCTCGGCTGCAGCCTGCGCGCCCGGCGCCGCCGGCAGGTGCGTGAATGTTCGCCCGGCAATCCGGTAGCCGGTGCAGATGCGCAACTCGTCCATGCCGTCCAGCACGTCGAGCTTGGTCAGGGCGAGGCCCTGGATGCCCCCGACCTTGACCGCCTGGCGGACCATGGCCGCGTCGAACCAGCCGCAGCGGCGGGGGCGTCCGGTGACGGTGCCGAACTCATGACCGCGCTCGCCCAGGCCGCGGCCGACCGCGTCGGTCAGCTCGGTCGGGAAAGGTCCGGAGCCGACGCGGGTCGTGTAAGCCTTGGCGATCCCCAGCACGAACCCGACGGCGCCCGGGCCGACACCCGAACCGCTGGCGGCAGTCGCGGCCACCGTGTTGCTGCTGGTCACGAAGGGATAGGTGCCGTGATCCACGTCGAGCATGACGGCCTGGGCGCCTTCGAACAGGATGCGCTTTCCGTCGCGCCGCAAACTGGCCAGCCGCTCCCAGACCGGCTCGATGAACGGCAGCAACTGCGGCGCGATCGCCAGCAGCCCGTCAAGGAGTTTCTGTTTCTCGAACGTTTCGGCACCGAGACCGCTCAGGAGAGTGTTATGGTGCAGCAACAACTCATCGAGCTTCTGCGATAGCGTGTCCGGCTCGGCGAGATCGCAGGCACGGATCGCCCGGCGTGCGACCTTGTCTTCATAGGCGGGACCGATGCCCCGGCCCGTCGTTCCGATCTTTGCGTCCCCGCGTGCAGCTTCGCGGGCACGGTCGATCGCGCCGTGCAGCGGCAGGATCAGAGTGGCGTTGTCCGCAATCCTCAAGGTGTCAGGCGTAATCTCCAGCCCTTGCGCCTGCACCCGCGCAATCTCGGCCAGCAACGCCTCGGGATCGACCACAACGCCATTGCCGATGATGCCCAGCTTTCCGCGCACCAGCCCTGACGGCAGGAGGCTGAGCTTGTATGTCTGGTTGCCGACAACAAGCGTGTGCCCGGCGTTGTGCCCGCCTTGGAAGCGCACGACCACGTCGGCCCGGCTTGCCAGCCAGTCGACAACCTTGCCTTTCCCCTCGTCCCCCCACTGGGCGCCGATCACCGCGACATTAGCCATGAATATGTTTGCCTGACGTTAACGACGGGTGGGGAAGACCAGAAGACTGATGGAGGATCGATGACGGCCCGCACACGGGTCCGCTGTTGGCGGACAGGTTTACAGGGCCTCCGGAACCCCTTGCTCCAGGAAGTGCGAGCAGCCCAGCCGCATTGCCTCGGACCGCGCATCCCCGGGTGTTAGCGCCGCAACTGTCGAAAAGGCGTCCCGCAGCTTGCGTGCGACTGCCGGGTCCGTGCCGGCCGGCACCAGGATGGAAGGGCGCGCCGCCCGCGTCGGGGCTGCGCGCAAGACAGCGTCGGCGAACAGGGTGATGCCGGTGGCGGGTTCGCCACCTCCTGAAAGGTAGCGGCCGCCACGACCCAATTCCTCGTGGCGTCCGGGCGCAAACACAGTGACTGCAATGCCGGTGTGATACCGGAAGCCCCGGAATTCGAGCGGGTCGATGGTGATGCGCAGCTTCGGAGCCTGTGCCTGCAGCAGCCGCGTCACTTCGGCGAGGCGCTCGGCCATGGCACGTTGCGGCGGCGGCAATACAGCCCGCTCGAGCGCTGCGAGGGCGTCGGCCGCCGGGCCGGCCGCCAGCAACAGCGCGTTCAGCATCGCGGCAAGCGGCCCACCATGCTCGCTGACCCCGGCCGCATCTTTGCGGTCCAGCGCGCGGGCCAGCGCCCCCCGGGAGGCACCATCGAGACCGGCCTCGTCAAGCAGAGCAGGAGCCAGCGTCGGCAAGGTCAGGTCTAGGCTGAGCCGCGCCAGCCCGATGGCCGAAAGCGCTTCCACCGCCACCAGCATGGCTTCGGCATCGGCGGTTGCAGTGTCGGCGCCGATGAGTTCGATGCCGGCCTGCGGCACCTGGCGGTCGGTCTCGCGCTGTCCGCGCACACGTACACACTGGCCCGCATAGGAAAGCCGCAACGGACGGGGGCTGCCGGCCAGCCGGCTGCCGGCTATTCGTGCGATCTGCGGCGTGATGTCCGCACGCAGCGCCATCATACGGTGGCTATCCGGGTCCATCACCCGAAAAACCTGGTCGGACGTGGCGGCGCCCGCCCCGGCGAGCAGGCTGTCCTCGAACTCCAGCAACGGCGGCTTCACGCGCGCGTAGCCGTGGCTGGCGAACACCGCCATCAGCGCCTCAACCGAGGCAGCCTCGGTCTGTGCATCGGGCGGCAGCAAGTCGCGCAGACCGGCGGGCAGCAGGGCGGGATGAGGGGTCAGGTCGTCCATGGGCGGCCGGGGTATAGCATCCGCGCGGACCGGGAAGGAAGCCGGGCCGGGCAGCACTCCCGCGACATCGGTCATGCGTGCCGGCGATTAACCCATACGAAACGTTTTCGCGTCAAAAGCTCTGGGTGATGCCGGCAAGGATGGTCCGGCGCAAACCGAATTGAGGAGCACCAACGCCGACACCCTGGCCATCGCGAATCTCGTATTTACGGTCGAGTACGTTGAGAACATCGAAACGGACATGGAGCCCTTTGCCGATGTTGGTCGGCAAAGCCTGGGTGGAGGCCAGGTTGATGACGTAGTAGCCGGGTAGGGCGCGGCCATTCGGCACGATCGGGCCGCTGGTGCGCAAGCCGCTGCCGACTTGCAGGTCGGCAGAGACTTTGGCCGGGAAATCGGTGCCCGACAACAACGAATAGGCGACACCGCCGGAACTGGTCCAGCGCTGGTCGTGGTCAAGGTGGATGTAGTGCTGGCTGATATAGGCGAGCTCTTCGGGTGCGAAGTTGAATTGGGCCGTGTCGATATCTTTTCCCACGGCTCGCGAGAAGGCAAGGTTGGCGTAGAGCGAGAGTGGGCCGCGATCATAGCTCGACGATGCCTCGATCCCATCGACCTGCGCGTGCGCGTAGTTGAACGCGGACAGGATGATGGGCGCGCCGAACTGCCCTTCGTCGATCAGGTCGCGTGCTGATTTGTAGTAGCCGTCCAGCCCTACTCGCAGGCCGCGCATTAGGATCTGCTCGCCGCCTATGTCGAAATAGTTGTCGTGCTCGGCGCGAACCTGGCTGTCCTGCGTGACACTCGCCGCAGCCGTTGTGTGCGCGAAAAGGTTGACCGTGCTGTTGCCGACCAGTTCGAAAGGTGGCGGCGTGAAATAATGCGAGTAGCCGGCATGCAGCGTGGTCGCCGGTGTCGCCTGCCACACGAGGTTCACCCGCGGCGAAAGCTGGTTTTCATGGGTGAACTCGTCCACCACATCGAAGCGGGCGCCGTAGTTCAGGGTCAGCACCGGCGTCAGTTTCCATTCGTCCTGTGCATAGATGCCGTATTGCGCACCCGTCTTGCCGACGCCGTCGCTCAGGGTCAGCGGCATCTGCGAAATCTGCTGCCCGTCGTCGTTCAATGCCAGCACGTCGGATACGGAGTTGGAAACGGTGTGTTCGGCGGTAATCTGGACGCCGGCGCGGATGGTGTGCGTGGGTGTCACGAACCAGCTCGCGTCGCTTTGCACGCCGCTCGACCACACCGAACGCGCGGCGGTCTGCGCAATGCCGGTGAACAACAGGTCGGCCACCGGATCGGGCGTGAAATACAGGCTGCTATAGCGCGAAAACAGCGACGTCTGGATGTCCAGCCCGTCGAAATGCTGCTGCAGCGAGAGGATGCTGAAATCAGTGATTTCGCGCTGGTGCTCGGTCAGGTCGGCACTGTTGGCGTCCGTGATGCCGTTGACGGAAAGGCCGAGCGCTGGTGTCTGCCCGGAACTGTTCGGAATCTGGAACTGCGCGTTCGACACTCCGGCAAGGAGGCTGACGCGGGTGTCGGCATTCACCGTGTAGTCGAGATGCGCCAGGCCGTGATACTGGTTGCTGAGGTCGTGCACGGCATTAAAGTTTTCCGTCGGGTTCTCGATACCGACCCGCGTGTGGAAGAAATCGCCGGTCGCGAACCAATCCCATTTTCCCGAAGCGCCGCCGTAGGAAAAGCTCGGCTGAAAGTAGTCGCGCGCGCCGCCATAGATCGAAATGTCTCCACCCGGATCGGTAACGCCGGATTTCGTGCTGATATCGACCACAGCGGCCTGCAACACGCCGTATTGCGCCGGCAGCGCGCCGGTGATGAAGGCGATCGAATGCGCGAACCGGGATTCGAGCGCCTGGCCGAACACCGCAAGCCCCTCGGGCAGTTCCACCCCATCGAGCCGGTATTGCACCTCGTTATGGTCGCCTCGCACGTGCAACTGGCCATAGCTGTCCTGCGCCACGCCGGGGGCCTGCAGCAGCACGGTGCTGAGCTCGGCGTTGGAGCCTTGCGGGATCCTGGCGAGTGTTTGCGGGGTGAAGTTGGTGATGGTGGCGCCCAGGCTTGGTTGGATCCGGCTGCGGGCCGCGTTCAACCGCTTGGCGGTGATGACGATCGTTTCCGTCGCATCGGAGGTCTTGGAGGTCGCCGCGGCCGGTGTTGAAGGGGTGAAATCGGCCGCGCGCGCCATGCCAGCATCTGCCAGAAGCAAGGCCGACAGCGTTGCCGCCGCCCAGGTCGCCTCCATGCCGCATCAACTCCAATGTTATAGTATAACGTATGTCCCGGTCAGCGGCCCGTCAACGCTTTGCAGCCGGTTGTGCTGCGGCGCGGCAAAATCTAGGGTCGGGCGATGGACGCCTCACCTCAAAACATCGGTCTTGCACCCGGCGGATCTCTTGCTGGCCCCCCTGCGCCAGGAGAGGTGCGAGAGGTTGCGCCCGGCGTTCTGTGGTTGCGTTTCGACCTGCCGTTCCTGCTGAACCACGTCAACATCTTCCTGCTGGAAGACGACGGTGGATGGGCCGCCTTCGACACCGGGCTCGGCACCGACGCAACCAAAGCCGCTTGGGAAACGGTGCTGGCCGGGGTGCTGAGCGGTCGCCGGCTGACCAAGGTGATCTGTTCGCACTACCACCCGGACCATGTCGGGCTGGCCGGCTGGCTGACGCAGCGGTTCGGCTGCCCGTTGCTGATGCCACGGACCGAGCTGCTGATGACGCGGGTGCTGGAAACACGGCAGCCCTCACCGAGCACCAACTTCTATGCCGAACGGGGCCTCGACCTTGATGAGGGCGCGCGGGTTGCGGGCGAGGGGCATGGTTACCTGACGCTGATTACCGGGCTGCCGCAGAGCTTCGAGCGCATGCTGGCCGGTGGCACCCTTCGCATCGGCGGGCGCGAGTTCACCGTGATGACCGGGGGCGGACATGCCCCGGAACAAGGAATGCTCTACTGCGCATCGGATAACATCTTCCTAAGCGCCGATCAGGTGATGACAAAGATCTCGCCGAACATCTCGGTCCATTCCATGGAGCCGGATGCCAACCCGCTGGGTGAGTATCTCGAATCGCTTGCCGCGCTGGGCCGGGACGTGCCGGATGACGCGCTCGTTCTGCCAGGACACCACCTGCCGTTCACCGGCTTGCATGCGCGGCTGACGGAACTTGCGCGTCATCATGAGGCACGGTGCGCGTTGATCGCCGATGCAGCGCGGCAACGGCCATGCAGCGCCGCCGATTTGTTGCCGGTGCTGTTCAAGCGGCGGATGGATTCGCATCAGACCGGGTTCGCGTTTGGCGAAACCCTGGCGCATATCAACATCATGCGGCAACGCGGCGAGGTGGTGCAGTCGCGCGACGAGGATGGCATCCTGCGGGTGCGCACCACCTAACAGCCATGCGGATGCGCAAAAAGGCCGACCTCCCGACCAAGGTGTGCGCCACCTGCCAGCGTCCCTTCACATGGCGCAAGAAGTGGGCGCGGGTCTGGGACGAGGTGCGCTACTGCAGCGATGCGTGCCGTGCCGGGCGCCCACGCGGCGGCAACACGGCTCAGGAGAGCGACACCACCAGCGGAACGTGATCGGACGGCGTGTCCTCGGCGCGGGCCTGCTTGTCGGGCACTGCGGAGACCAACCGTTCGGCAACGGTCGGCGACAACAGCGCGTGGTCGATGCGCAGGCCGCGATTCTTGGCCCAGCAGCCTGCCTGGTAATCCCAAAAAGTGTAGATCGCGCCCTCAGGTTTCAGGGCGCGGACGGCATCGGTCAGGCCGCCCCAGATCATCGACCAGTAGCGTGAGCGGGTCTCGGGACGGACCAGCGCGTCATCGGGGCCGAGCACGTTGGTGGCGAAATCGATGTCCTCGGGGCAAACGTTATAGTCACCGGCGAGCATCAACGGGATGTCCTCGGCCAGCAGCGCTGCCGCGCGTGCGGCCAGGCAATCCATCCATTGCAGCTTGTAGCGATAGCCGATGTCGCCGTTGGAATTGCCGTTCGGCAGATAAAGGTTGCCCACGCGCAGACCATCGAACTCGACTTCCAGGTAGCGCGCCTGGGTGTCGTCGGGCGGCAGGCCGGGCAGGGCGGTGAGGCGTACATCCAGCGGCGTGCGGGCCAGCGCGGCAACACCGTTGAAACCTTTTTGGCCCACGATGGCGCTATGCCAGCCCATTTCGGCGAATGCAGGGGGAAAATTCACGGCTTCGCACTTGATCTCCTGCAGCAGCAGAAGGTCGGGCGAGTTGGCATCCAGCCAGCGGCGGATGTTCTGCTCGCGCGCCCGGCTGCCATTGACGTTCCAGGTGGCGATCTTCATGCGTAACTCGTCGGTTCAATCACCCGGTGACTTGGGCGCCTGTTTGCTCAGTCGATCGAAAAGCTGGTGCCGCAGCCGCAGGCGCTGGTGGCATTCGGGTTACGAACGGTGAAATAGCTGCCCATGAGCTCGTCGGCATAGTGCAGCTCGGCGCCGGCCAGCAGGTCGAGGCTGGTTGCGTCCACCACCACGCGGGCAGGTCCTCGCTCGATGACCAGGTCGTCGGGGTTGGTCGCCTCGTCGAGGTCGAACTTGTATTGGAAGCCGCTGCAGCCGCCCGCGAGCACGGCGACGCGCAGGGCGGCGTGGCGGCCCTCGGCGGCTACAATCTCGGCGACGCGCGCCAGCGCCCGGTCGGTCACTTGGAAGGTCATGTGCCAGACATAGTAAGGATGAGGGTCTTGTGCCATCCCCTTGCCGCGTCAACCTGAAGGCCGCGATGGATCTCGCCCCCTACGCCGTGCGTGCGGAAAGCTCGCGCGGCCGCCTGCATCATGAACCGGAGGCATCGTCGCGCAGCCCTTGGCAGCGGGACCGCGACCGGATCATCCACAGCTCGGCCTTCCGCAAGCTGCAATACAAGACCCAGGTTTTCGTGAACCACGTGGGCGATTTCTACCGCACGCGGCTGACCCACAGCCTGGAGGTGGCGCAGATCGCCCGGTCCATCGCGCGCGAGTTGGCGATCGACGAGGACCTGACCGAGGCGTTGGCGCTGGCGCACGACCTCGGCCATCCGCCATTCGGCCATGCCGGCGAGGATGCGCTGAACGCCCAGATGAAGCCGTTCGGCGGGTTCGACCACAACGCCCAGACCTTGCGCGTGGTGACCCGGCTGGAGGCGCGTTACGCCGCGTTCGACGGTCTGAACCTGACATGGGAGACGCTGGAGGGGCTGGTCAAGCATAACGGCCCGCTGGTCCGGCCGGCTGCCTACATCGCGGCCTACAACGCGAAGCACGATCTGATGCTGGGCACCCATGCGTCGGTCGAGGCGCAGGTGGCGTCGTTGTCGGACGACATCGCGTATCACAGCCACGACCTCGATGACGGGATGCGGTTCGGCCTGTTCGGCTTCGACGAGATCCGGCATCTGCCGGTGGTGGGCGAGGCGCTGGCCGACGCCCGCAACGCCAGCCTGGACATGCCGCCGCAACGCCTGCGGCACGAGACGATCCGCCGGGTGATCCATGCGCTGGTCAGTGACCTGGTGAGCGAGACGCAGCGCCGTCTCCACACCCTGGACCCGGACAGCGCCGACCGCATCCGCCGTTCGAAGAAGCCGGTGGTGGGGTTTTCGGGCCGTATGGGCGAGGCAAACCACGCCATTAAGGAGTTCTTGAGAGCCCGGATGTATCGTCACTGGCGGGTGAACCGGATGACCGGGAAGGCGCGCCGGCTGACCGAGGATCTGTTCGCGCTGTTGCATGCCGATCCGTCCACCTTGCCGGATGGCTGGCGTGCCCAGGCGGGCGAGGGGCAGCCGGCACAGGCGGCGGCCGTGGTTTGCGATTACGTGGCCGGCATGACCGATCGTTTTGCACAGGAGGAATACAAGCGGCTGACCGACCTTTCGATGCCTGGCTGAGTGCTGCAGCCAGCAGAGTGTTCGCAATCGGCGAACTGTATGGCCGGGCAATTTGCGCGGCTGTACGAGGCTTGATTGGACGCCCGGGAAGACATGTCCTCTGCTGTGCCGGCAGGTGCGCCTCGCTGTCGCGGTGCGCACCCCAGCAGGATGGGAGAAAGCAAACATGTCCGGTCTCTCGGCGATGAACGGTGGTCCTGGTGTCGGCGCTCCCGGCGTCCGGGCGGGTGCGATGAGCGCGCTGCTCGCACGGAACTGGTGGGCGGTGGCGGGGCGCGGCGTGTTCGCAGTGGTGTTCGGGCTGGCGGCGTTGCTGCTGCCGCTCGTGACACTCGGCTCACTGGTGTTGCTGTTTGCAGCCTACATGCTGGTGGACGGCGTGTTCGCCATCATTGCTGGTATCAGGGCGGCCGCGCATCACGAGCGCTGGGCGCTGCTGATCGTGGAGGGCATCGTGAACTTCGCGGCAGGTGCGGTGGCGATGACGATGCCCGCGCTCACGTTGTTCGTGCTGATCGTCCTGCTCGGTGTATGGTCGGTGGTTTCGGGCGCGCTGATGCTGGCTGCATCGTTCCGGCTGCATGCCGGCCATGGCCGCTTGTGGCTAGGCTTCGCGGGCATGATTTCGATTGTGTGGGGAGTGCTGCTCTACCTCTCGCCGGTGGCCGGCGCGCTGGTGCTCACCTGGTGGCTGGGCGGCTACGCCCTGTTCTTCGGCATCACCCTGCTAGTCCTGGCGTTCCGCCTACACGCCAGACACACAGGCGCATAAGAAATCATCTATCCAACGATCGTTCGCTGAAATAATAAAGTTTTTGGGTCCTTTTTTCAAAAAGGACTGCTTGCCTCCAGCAAAGGAAGCCACGCGATGAGCCAAGTCCGCGTTCTGGTAGGCACGCGGAAAGGCGCGTTCGTGCTCAGCGCCGACGGCACCCGAACCGGCTGGACCGTCGATGGCCCGCATTTCCCTGGCTGGGAAATCTATCACATGAAGGCCTCGCCTGCCGACCCGGACCGCATCTACGCCTCGCAATCCTCCGGCTGGTTCGGCCAGATCATTCAGCGCTCGAACGATGGCGGCAAAAGCTGGGCGCCGGTGGGCAATGAATTCCCCTACGAGGGCGTCGCGGGGACGCACCAGTGGTACGACGGCACGCCGCATCCGTGGGAGTTCAAGCGGGTCTGGCACCTCGAGCCGTCGCTGTCCGACCCCGACACCGTCTATGCCGGTGTGGAGGACGCGGCGTTGTTCCGCTCCACCGATGGCGGCGCGTCGTGGGCCGAGCTTGCGGGCCTGCGCCAGCACACCACCGGGTCGTCGTGGCAGCCGGGCGCCGGCGGCCTGTGCCTGCACACCATCCTGCTCGATCCGGCCGACCCGGCGCGCATCTTCGTAGCCATCTCCGCGGCCGGCGCTTTCCGTACCGACGATGCGGGGCAGAGCTGGCGTCCGATCAACCGCGGCCTGCATTCCGACCACATTCCGGACCCGGATGCGGAGATCGGTCACTGCGTCCACCGCCTCGCCATGCACCCGTCGCGCCCGTCCACCTTGTTCATGCAGAAACATTGGGACGTGATGCGCACCGACGATGCGGGCGACAACTGGCACGAGATCAGCGGCAACCTGCCGACCGATTTCGGTTTCGCCATCGACGTGCACGCGCACGAACCCGAAACGCTGTATGTCGTGCCGATCAAGAGCGATGCCGAACACTTCCCGCTCGACGGCCAGCTGCGCGTGTGGCGCAGCCGCACCGGCGGCCACGAATGGCAGCCGCTCGCCGCCGGCCTTCCGCAACAGAACTGCTATGTCAATGTTCTGCGAGATGCGATGGCGGTCGATACGCTGGAGTCCTGCGGCATCTATTTCGGCACCACCGGCGGCCAGGTGTACGCGTCGTCCGACTCCGGCGACAGCTGGTCCCCAATCGTGCAGAACCTGCCGGCCGTGCTCTCCGTCGAGGTCCAGACGCTGCGATGAGCGTCAGCATCCGCGTGGAGCTTCCCTCCAGCCTCTGCCTGCTCGCCAACCTCCCCCGCGAAGTCACCGTGTCGCTGTCCGCGCCGCCGACGCAACGCGCGCTGGTCGACGCTTTGGAGGGCGAGTTCCCAGCATTACGCGGCACGCTGCGCGATCCGGCCAACGGCCAACGCCGCCCGCTGGTGCGGTTCTTCGCGTGCGAGCAGGACGTCTCGCATGGGGGATTGTGTCAGGCGCTGCCGGGAGCGGTGGTGGAAGGGACGGAGGTGTTCATGGTGGTGGGGGCGATTGCGGGTGGGTGATCAACCGTCCAACACGAACTCTCGAAGTCCGTAACCCTCTCGCGAGATCCGTGGCCGTATGATCAAGAAGTTCGAAGAGAAGTATCCATTTCTGTTTCATGTAACGAGGCGAAGCGCGGTCGGAAACATTAAACATGGCGGACTGCGTTCGCCTTTACTGATCGTGTCGGGTTTGGACGACAAGCTCGACTTCCATCTTAACCGACAGACTTGGACCAAAATCAACAATGCCGAAGGAGCTGAGGTCTGGTTACGCTGGCAGAGACTTCACGACCATCTTCTGCTTAAACGCCTTCCCGCAACGATAACGCCTTCGGAGTGGCGGCGATTCATCAACACGATGGTATTTTTCTTTCCTCGGCTTCGCGAAGCAGAAACACTTAAGGGTGCGAAATCCGAAGAAGGTATCGAGCAGGTCGTTCTCGCTTTTCGGACAAGTTCCTGATCGAAGCCGGTTGTAAGCTGCGTGTCTGCAAGTGGAATAATGGCTATCCCGACCGTTCAAAACCAATCAGGCTTCGGTCATTCTCGGACTACCGTCCGGTCGAGGATTGGCGGTTGGGCGACAAAGTCCAGGAGGTTACCGCTTTTGACCGAGTACCGGCCGGTGTGCCGTTCGAGATTGTCACCTGAGTTAATCGTTCGGATCAGATCACGCTCGCGTTGAGATAGAGGCTCATTCTTCTTTGTAGAGGTCGTGGAGGATCCACCGGAGCTCACCCCTTGGGCATGGTCAGCGTCCGCCGCGCAAGCGGCCGGGCGAATGCCGCTCTCGGAAGCCGGGGTTAGGCTCCATGGCGGGGACGGCCCGAAGCTCGGCCACAGGTTTGCCGCAGGGTGTGATCTCTATTGTCAACTCCTGTCGATCTGCAAGTACATGGTCAGGTGGAGTTCGGGAGCGAGCTGATCCCGTGCCCACGCATGACTTCTTCCCGTGCCCTTGTTAAGGCAGCGGCGCCGGAACGGCTCAGCTTCAGGACAATGATTTGACCACCAACCTCTATGCCGACATGCGGGGCCACGTGCTCGAGGCTTTGCGGGATGCGCTTCCCGGGCTGGCGGAGGAGGTGGCGGCGCGGGTCGAGGTGACGCCCACGCGGGAGGCGGCGCATGGCGACATGGCCACCAATGCGGCGCTGGTTGCGGCCAAGCTGGCGCAGCGCAAGCCGGCGGAACTGGCGGCCGAACTCGCCCGCGCGCTGGCCGGGCGCCCCGAAATCGAGAGCGCCGAGCCGGCCGGGCCCGGCTTCGTCAACCTGCGGCTGGCGCCGGAGATCCTGCGGCGGCAGATCCCCGAAATCCTGGTGGCTGGCATTTCGTATGGCGACAGCCAGGCGGGGCAGGGTATCGCGGTCAACGTCGAATACGTATCGGCGAACCCGACCGGGCCGATGCATATCGGGCATTGCCGCGGCGCCGTGGTGGGTGACGCGCTGGCCAACCTGCTGCGCAAGGCGGGGTTCGCGGTCACCAAGGAATACTACATCAACGATGCCGGCGCGCAGGTGGTCGCCCTCGCCTGGGCCGCGTACTGGCGTTACCTGCAGGCGGTCGGGACCCCGCTGACCGAGGAGGAATACGCCGGTATCGTTCCGGGCGGGCTGCAATATCGCGGCGAATACCTGGTGCCGGTGGGCCTGGAGCTCGCCGCCGTGCACGGCACGAACCTGGCGCTGGAAAACCTGCATCCGGCGGCACCCGACCTGTGGCTCGACACCGTGCGCGACATGACGATCGCCAAGATGCTCGAGTCGATCAGGGAGGATCTGGCGGCGCTCGGTGTCGTGCAGGACGTGTTCACCAGCGAGCGCGCGTTGCTGGAGAGCGGGGCGGCCGACCGCGCGATCGAGGCACTGCGCGGCAAAGGACTGATCTACGAGGGTGTGCTGGAGCCGCCGAAGGGCAAGGCGCCGGAGGATTGGGAACCCCGTCCGCAGACCCTGTTCCGCGCCACGCGGTTCGGCGACGACGTCGACCGGCCGCTGAAGAAATCCGACGGCAGCAACACGTATTTTGCGAACGATATCGCCTATCATGCCGACAAGGTGGCGCGTGGCGCGCAGCAGATGATCGATGTTTGGGGCGCCGATCATGGCGGCTACGTGTCGCGGATGAAGGCCGCGGTGCGCGCGGTCGCGAACCACGGCGAGTCGCTCGACATCGTTCTGTGCCAGATCGTGCACGTGCTGCGCGGCGGCGAGCCGGTGCGGATGAGCAAGCGCGCCGGCACGTTCGTCACCTTGCGCGACCTGATCGACGAGGTCGGGCGCGATGCCGTGCGCTTCACCATGCTGACCCGGAAATCCGACGCGCAGATGGAGTTCGACCTGGACCTTGCGGTGTCGCAGACGCGCGAAAACCCGGTGTTCTACGTGCAATATGCGCATGCCCGCTGCCGCTCGGTGCTGCGCCTCGCCGCCGAGCAGTTGGGCGCCGGAGCGGTCTCCGCCGACGCGTTGGCGGGGGCGGACCTGGCCACCCTGACGGCCGAGCCCGAACTGGTGTTGCTGCGCCGGCTGGTGCAGTGGCCGCGCCTGGTCGATGCCGCGGCCCTGGCCCACGAACCGCACCGAATCGCGTTTTTCCTCTATGACTTGGCGGCCGACTTTCATATGCTGTGGAACCGCGGGAAGGACGATGCTGCGTTGCGGTTCCTCCAGGAGTCGCGGCCGGTCGAAACGCTCGCCAAGCTGGCATTGGTGTCGGCAACGGCGATCGTCATCCGGTCCGGCCTTGCGGTCCTCGGCGTCACACCCGTCGAGGAGATGCGCTAGCCGCGGCCGGGTCGCCGGGGGACGCAAACAGGGGACGGGCTCGCGGGGGCGCGGGCAGGGGGGCGCTTATGTCGGACGTGCCGCACATCACTCAGAATTTCGGCCGGCCATCGTACCGGCCCGAGGCGCAAGCTGGGCTGGACCCCGACATGCGCCGGATGGCGATCGTGGCGGCCGGTCTCGGCGGGCTGGTCGCGGTGGTGATCGGCGCGTTCAGCCTCTCGCACCACGTTCATCACGGCATCCCGGTGATCGCACCGTTGCCCGGCCCGGTGCGGGTGAAACCGCTCGATCCGGGCGGGATGAAGGTCGCAGGGGCCGAAGAGGCGGTCAGCGGCGTCGAGGCGCTGGCCCCGCCCTCCGAGAAACCGGCGATACGGGCGTTGCGTGCGAAGACCAGGCCGGCGCCGCGCCCGGTCGAGACCGCCGAAGCTGCACGGCCCGCCGTTGCGCCGGCGATTGCACCCGCGCCGCCGGTGCAGCGTGCGTCGGCGACCCAGTCGATGCCGGCACCGGCCGTTGTGGCGTCGCGCGGGACGTCCATCCAACTCGCCGCGTTCGAGACGCAACAGGCGGCCGAGCAGGACTGGGGCAAGCTCGCGGAGAAGATCCCCGGCCTGTTCAATGGACACCAGCCGGAGGTGGAGCGGGCGCAGGTCGCCGGACGCACCGTTTATCGGCTGAGAACCGGCGGGTTCGCGAACATCGCCGCCGCCACCGAGTTCTGCGGCCGTGTGCGTGCCAAGGGCGGCGACTGCTCGATTGCCGCCTTCTGAGGTCGCGCCGGCCGGGGTGAGAAGCTGCATCGTCGGGGTTTCCGGACTGACGCTGACGGAAGCGGAGGCGGCAACCCTGCTCGAGTTCTCGCCGCTCGGAGTTATCCTGTTCGGGCGCAATGTCCGCGACCCGGGACAGCTTTCGGCGCTGATCGCCAGCATCAGGGCCAGCCTGCCGGACGGCGCGCTGCTGATGGTGGACCAGGAAGGCGGGCGCGTCGCCCGGTTGCGGCCTCCGCACTGGCGTGGACATCCGCCGGCACGCGCGCTGCCGGATGCGCGGGCGGCCTGGCTGACCGGCGCGCTGATCGGGCTGGATTGTGCCGCCGCCGGCTTCGACGTGGTGGCAGCACCGGTGCTCGATGTCGGTGACCCCGCGGGGCACGACGTGATCGGCGACCGCGCTTTCTCCGACGACCCGGAACGGGTTGCGACACTCGGCCGCGCCTTTGCCGAGGGCCTGCTGGCGGCGGGGATGCAGCCGGTCGGCAAGCATGCGCCGGGTCATGGGCGCGCGCGGGCGGACAGCCATGTCAGCCTGCCGGAACTGGACGACATCAGCGAACGCGACCTGCTGCCGTTCAGCAGCAACCGCTGGCTGCCCTGGCTGATGACCGCCCATATACGCTACAGGACGCTGGACATGCAGCCAGCCACCCAAAGCGCCACCATCATCGGCCAGGTCATCCGCGGCCGCATCGGCTTCGACGGCGTCCTTGTGTCGGACGACCTGGCCATGCAGGCGTTGTCGGGCACGCCTGGCGAGCGCGCGGCGCGGGCCATCGCGGCCGGGTGCGACGTGGCGCTGCACTGCTCCGGCATCCTGGATGAGACGCGGGACGTGCTGGCCAGCGTGGGGCCTGCCTCCGCCGCCACGCTCGACCGGCTGGCGGCGGCGCGCGAGATGGCGCGGTCGTTGCGACAGGCGCTCGACGCCGATGCGCTGGCGGCCGAGCGCGCGGCGCTGCTCGCTTGAGCCCGCATTTTCTGGCGCTGGCCGAACAATTCCTGATCACCGTGGCACTGGCGGCGACGGCGATCATCCTGCACGAGCTCGCGCACGGCTACGCGGCGCTGGCGATGGGCGACACCACCGCGCTGCGGGCGGGCCGGCTGTCGCTGAACCCGCTGCGCCATGTCGATCGGGTCGGCACGTTGATCCTGCCCGGCATCCTGCTCGCCAGCCAGCTGCTGACCGTCGGACGCGTGCTGTTCATGTTCGGCTGGGCCAAGCCGGTGCCGGTCGATCCGCGTGTGTTCCGCCGGCCGCGCCAGATGATGGCGATCGTGGCGATCGCCGGGCCGCTGATGAATTTCAGCCTGGCTTTCCTGGCGGCGCTGGCGTTGCGCATTCCGGGGCTGTCGCTCGCCTGGGCGTCGGCGATCGACGCTTTCATCGTGCTGAACCTGGTGCTCGGGCTGTTCAACCTGACGCCGGTGCCGCCGCTGGATGGCGGCCGGATCGCGGTCGGCATCCTGCCGCTGCGCATGGCGCGCGCCTGGGCCGGGCTGGAGCGTTACGGCATCCTGTTCGTGCTGATCCTGGTCGCAGGGCCGGCCCTGCTGCGCGAGGCGGGGGTGCAGTTCGATCCGCTCGGCAGCACGCTGCTGCCCGCCGTGGAATGGGTGCACGACCACCTTCTAATGCTAGCCGGTGTGCCGAACGGTGACGGCTGACCCTTCGCCCGGCCACCTGCACGTCTCGCTCGACGGCTTCGACGGACCGTTGGACCTGCTGCTGGACCTCGCACGCGCGCAGAAGATCGACCTCGCCCGCATCTCGATACTGGCGCTGGTGGAACAGTACCTCGCCATCATCGAGGGTGCGGTGCGGATCAAGCTGGAACTCGCGGCCGACTGGCTGGTGATGGCGGCCTGGCTGACCTGGCTGAAGTCGCGCCTGCTGCTGCCGCCGGACACCGAAGAGGCGGGCGAGGGCGAGCAATCGGCCGAGCTGCTGGCCGCGCGCCTCGCCGAACTCGCCGCGATGCGGGCGGGTGCCGCCTGGCTCGCCGCCCGTCCGGTGCTGGGCATCGACGTGTTCCCGCGCGGCGCACCGGAGGACCTGACGGCCACCGACCGTTCGCGCCTGCTCGCCGACCAGCCGGGCCTGCTGCGTGGTTACGTGGACGCGCTGCGGCGGGCTGCGGCGCGCGTCACCTACCAGCCGCGACAGTTGAGTTTCTGGACCGTGCAGGACGCCATCGCCCGGCTGACCGCGACGCTGGGCAGCATGCCGGGCTGGACGACGCTGGAGATGTTCCTGCCGTCGCAACTGGGCGGGCAGGAACGCCGGGCGGCGCTGGCGAGCACGCTGATCGCCTCGCTGGAGATGGCGCGCGGCGGCGGCTTGCGGCTGCGCCAGGACAGCCCGTTCGCGCCGATCCTGCTGGCCTCGCCACGCGACGGATCGCCGGCATGAACGAGCTGTTCCAGGGCGACCCGGCACCCGCCGAAGACCAGCCCCAACCGCCGGGCGACGACCATGTCCGCCTTGCCGAGGCGCTGATCTTTGCCAGCGCCGACCCGGTGTCCGCCCGCAGCCTGGCCGCCCTGCTGCCCGAGGATGTGGACGCGGCCGACGTGTTGCGGGAGCTGCAGCGCCGTTATGCCGGGCGTGGAGTCGAACTGGCCGAAATCGGCATCGGCTGGCAGTTCCGCACAGCGCCGGACCTCGCCGGCCGGCTTACGCGCACCATTTCGCGCCCGCGCCGCCTGCCGCGGGTGGCGATGGAGACGCTGGCGATCGTCGCCTGGCACCAGCCGGTGACCCGTGCGCAGATCGAGGAGATACGCGGCGCTGCACTCAGCCAGGCGACGCTCGACGCGCTGCTGGAACTGGCCCTGATCCGCCCGGCCGGCCACCGCGACGTGCCCGGCCGGCCGACGCTGTGGGCCACCACGCCGGCGTTCCTCGCACAGTTCGGGCTGCGCGACCTGTCGGACCTGCCGAAGCGTTCGGAGCTGGTGCTGGAAGCCAACCCGTCCCCGGTATCGCCTGCGGAGGGTGGCGACGACATCGTGCTGGATGCGACGTCGCCGGACGGCCAGCTTTCCCTCGATACCGGGCTGACCCAGGCGCCTTTTTAAACGCGCCTGCCAGTCGGAGTCGTCGCTCGATGAGCGGCGCCTTCGCGCGGTGCCCAGCCGTGCAACCGGTGCCGCGCCGTTGCGGTGGGCGGCGGGCAGGCCTAAGTAGCGGCGCCAGGGTAGCGAAAGGCGGACCATGGCTCCGGACAGTATTTCCTCAGGCGGTGGCGTCTCTCACGGCGTTGGGCGCATCGCCGAGGCGCTGGCGTTCGACGACGTGCTGGTGGTCCCGGCCTATTCGCAGGTGCTGCCTGGACGGACGGACACCCGCACGCGGCTGACGCGGACGATCGGGCTGAACATCCCGCTGCTGGCCGCGGCGATGGACACGGTCAGCGAAGGGCAGATGGCCATCGCGATGGCGCAGCAGGGCGGCATCGGCGTAGTGCACAAGAACCTGACCGTCGAAGAACAGGTGGCGCAGGTGCGCTCGGTCAAGAAGTTCGAGTCCGGCATGGTGGTCAACCCGGTGACCATCCGGCCGGACCAGACGCTGGCCGATGCGCGCGCGCTGATGGCGATGTGGCGTATCAGCGGCATCCCGGTGGTCGAGGGCGATGGCCGGCTGGTCGGCATTCTCACCAACCGCGACGTGCGCTTCGCCACCGACCCCAACATACCCGTGCGGGAACTGATGACGCGCGAGCGCCTGGTGACGGTGACCGGCAACCCTGGCCCGGACGAGGCGAGGCGGCTGCTGCACCATCACCGCATCGAAAAGCTGCTGGTGGTGGATGAGGATTTCCGTTGCGTCGGCCTGGTGACCGTCAAGGACATGGACAAGGCGCAAGCGCATCCGCTCGCCAACAAGGACGAGCTGGGCCGGCTGCGCGTGGCGGCCGCGACCGGCACCGGCGATGACGGCCACGCGCGCGCCGAGGCGCTGATCGCGGCGGGCGTCGATGTGATCGTCGTCGACACCGCTCACGGCCATAGCCAGGGCGTGCTGTCGCAGGTGGACCGCATCAAGCGCATGAGCAACGCCGTGCAGGTGGTGGCAGGCAATGTCGCCACACCCGAGGGCGCGCTGGCGCTGATCGAGGCCGGCGCCGATTGCGTGAAGATCGGGATCGGGCCTGGAAGCATCTGCACGACGCGGGTTGTGGCAGGCGTCGGCGTGCCGCAGTTCTCGGCGGTGATGGAGACCGCCGCCGCTTGCCGCGAGCGCGACATTCCCAGCATCGCCGATGGCGGCATCCGCACATCCGGCGACATCGTCAAGGCGATCGGTGCCGGTGCGGAGTCGGTGATGATCGGCAGCCTGCTCGCCGGCACCGACGAGGCGCCGGGCGAAGTGTTCTTGTACCAGGGCCGGTCGTATAAATCCTATCGCGGGATGGGCAGCATCGCGGCGATGTCGCGCGGCTCGGCCGACCGCTACTTCCAGCAGGAGATCACCGACAGCTTGAAGCTGGTGCCGGAGGGCGTCGAAGGCCGGGTCGGCTACAAGGGTCCGATGTCGGGGGTCGTGCACCAACTGGTTGGCGGCCTGCGCGCCGGCATGGGTTACACTGGCTCCGCAACGATTGCCGAGCTGCGCACCAACACGCAATTCCGCCGCATCACCGGCGCGGGACTGCGGGAAAGCCACGTGCACGATGTGGCGATCACCCGCGAAGCGCCGAACTACCGCCAGGAATGATGGCGGTGTTGCGCTCGATCAATCGAAAGCCAGCTATTTGACCCCGAGCGCCCGCCTTCTTGCCGCCATCGAGCTTCTGGAGGAGATTGCCTCAGCCGGCCGGCGTCCAGCCGATGCAGTCGCCAACAACTTCTTTCGCGAGCGCCGCTTCATCGGATCGGGCGACCGCCGCGCGGTGTCGGACCGGGTTTGGGGTGTGCTGCGCTCGCGCCGCCGGCTGGGCTGGTGGCTGGACCGTGCCGGCGCGCATCCTGCGCCGCGCCTGTTGCTGAGCGCATCGTTGCTGCTGGAAGGCTGGACTTTGGCTGGCGTTGAGCAGGGGTTTTCCGGCGGGCAGTTCGCGCCCGCACCGCTGGCGACCGAGGAGAAAAACGTCATTCGCGGCATGGAAGGCCGCACGCTGGACCATCCGGACATGCCGGTTCCGGTGCGGCTCGAAATCCCCGATTGGATATTGCCGGCGTTGCAGGACCGCTTCGGCCCGGTGCTGGCGGCCGAGATGGCGTCGATGGCCGAACCGGCGCCGCTTGACCTGCGGGTGAACTCGCTGAAGGCAACGGTGGAGGAAGCGCGGCAGGCCCTGCTGTCCGAAGGGATCGAGGCGGAGCCGACCCCCTATTCACCATGGGGATTGCGCGTGGCGCACCGGCGCGCGGTGACGTCCGGGCCCGCATTCCAGAGCGGCATCGTGGAAATCCAGGACGAAGGGAGCCAGTTGGTGTCGCACCTCGCGAGTGCGGCGCCGGGCATGCGGGTGGCCGACTGGTGCGCCGGGGCAGGGGGGAAAACCCTGGCCATTGCTGCGATGATGGAAAACCGCGGCCACATTGTCGCGTGCGACGTGAGCGAGGCGCGGCTGGATGGGGCGGTGAAGCGCCTGCGCCGTGCGGGGGTGCACAATGTGGAGCGGCATCTGACCGTGGACGGTGACAAATGGGTGAAGCGGCGGGCGCGCAGCTTCGACAGGGTTCTGGTTGACGCGCCCTGCACCGGCACGGGAACATGGCGGCGCAACCCAGACGGACGACTTCGCCTGACCGAAAACGACCTTGCCGAATTGCTGCCCAAGCAGGCGCGTATCCTCGATACGGCCGAGCGCCTGGTGCGGCCTGGCGGACGGCTGGTCTATGCCACGTGTTCGCTGCTGCGCGACGAAAACGAGGACCAGATCGAAGGCTTCCTGGCGCGCCATGCGGATTTCACGATGATCCCGGTATCGGCAGCGTGGACGCTGGATGTCGCCGTGCCGTGCGCCGACCCATTCCTGGTGCTGACGCCGCGCCGGCATGGCACGGACGGGTTTTTCGGTGCCGTCCTGGAACGCCGGCCCGCATGATCTCGGTGCGCCGCGCCGAACTGACCGACGCGACCGCAATCGGCGCGGTTCACGTCGCAGCCTGGCGAAGTGCGTATCCCGGCATCCTGCCCGACACTTATCTGGCGCGGCTTTCGCCCACCCGCCTGGCGCTCAACTACCGCATGGCGATCGCGTCCGGTGCGACCGTGATGGTTGCCGCCAGCAAAGGCCACGGGCCGCGCATCGTCGGATTCAGCACCGTGGGACCGCCGCGCACGCCCGGGCTGGGCGATGCGGAGATCGAGACGCTGTATGTGCTCGACGATTGGCGGGACCAGGGCGTCGGCCGCCGGATGATGCAGGCGACAGCGACGCAGCTGGTGGCGAAAGGCTGCGGATCGGTGTTCGTCTGGGTGCTTCGCGACAATCCCAGCCGCTGGTTTTACCGCCATCTCGGCGGCCAGCCTGCGGCCGAAGGCGAGACCCGGCTGGCCGGCGTAGCGCTACCGCAGGTGGCCTATAAATGGAGCCCGATCGAGCGGCTGCTGACGGCGCAAGCCGCGGGGTAGGAACACGCGAAGCGTCGTTCCTTGTATTTGTGCTATACTCGTCGGCAAGATGATCCACGTCGGCCGCTACGCACGACGTGAACACGAAAGTCGACCGATGGCGATGCAACTTGGAGCGCTCAGGACTGCTCTACTCGACGCTGGCGCCAGCGAAGAGAAAGCTGACCGGGCTGCCGAAGAGATCGCCGGCTACGACAACCGTCTGGCGGGCATCGACACGCGGCTGGCCGTGCTGACCTGGATGGCTGGTACAAACCTTGCGCTGACTGCGGGCGTTCTCTCGCGGTTGTTGGCGCACTGATACGACGCGGGCAAGCGGCTTTGCGTCAGACGTGGAAGCTTTCGCCGCAGCCGCAACGGCCTTTTTCGTTGGGGTTGGTGAAGGTGAAGCCGGCGCTCAGGGCCTTCTGCTCGTAATCCATCACGGTGCCGATCAGGAAAAGGCTGGCTTTGCGGTCCACCAGCACGGTCAGGTCGTGGTCGCGAACCACCTCGTCGCCGGGACCGGCTTCGGCCACCCACGACATGTCGTAGGCCAGGCCGGAGCAGCCTTTGGTGTTGACGCTGATCCGCAGCAGGCGCCCATCACCGTGTTCATACAGGGCGCGCAGACGCAGCGCTGCCGCATCCGACAGCTTCATCAGCGGCGGCAATTCACGCCGGGCACGTGGCGGAGCGGCGGCAGTCTGAGTGCCGGCGCCGGGGAAGTTCGAGACGGTCTGGTCCATGCTGGAAATCCGTTCAGAACATGTTCAGCGCAAGACGCGCTTCGTCGGTCATCCGGCTCGGGTCCCACGGCGGATCCCACACGGTCTCCACATCGGCGGATGTGACGCCAGGCACCGCAAGGATGGCGTCGCGCACCTGCACCGGCAGTTCCTGCGCACTGGGACAACCTGGTGCGGTCAGCGTCATCTCGACCTTGACCGCTCCGGCATCGCTGATCTCGACTGCGTAGATCAGGCCGAGTTCGTAGATGTTCACGGGGATTTCCGGATCGTAGATGGTCGCGATGGCGTCCAGAAGCGCCGTCTCGCCCGGTAGCGCGATCACCTCGCCATCCGGGGTCCAACTGCCAACGACAGAGGTCGCGTGAGTGTCGGTTTGTTCAGTCATGGCCAGCCTCCTTGCCATCCAGCGCCGCAATTAAGGCAGCCCAGGGCAATGTCGCGCATTTCACGCGGGACGGGTATTCCGACACGCCGGATAACGGCCGCAGCGTGTCGAGTGCTGCATCCGCCGAGCGTGTGTCGCCGGTTTTCGCCAGTTCGCCGAACGATGCAGCCAGCGCCTGGATTTCCCCGGCACCGCGCCCCCGTACGACCTCCGCCATCAGATCGGCCGAGGCCAGGCTGATGGCGCATCCCCGCGCCTCGAACGCGATGTCGGACACGGTCCGTTCGGGGGTGAATGTCAGGCGCACCTCCACCTGGTCTCCGCACATCGGGTTGTCGCCCTTCGCGGACGCGTCGAACGGTTCCAGCCGGTGCATGTGGCGCGGGTTGCGGCCGCGATCCAGGATGATGTCCTGATATAAATCGCGAACGTTGTCGAAGCTCACTGGAAGAAACTCCGCACGCGCACCAGTGTGTCGGCCAGGAAGTCGATCTCGTTCGTGGTGGTATACACGCCGAAGCTGGCGCGCGCAGTGCTGGACAGGCCGAGCCGCCGCATCAGCGGTTCCGCGCAATGCTGGCCGGCTCGCACGGCGATGCCGTTGCGGTCGAGCAGGGTGGCGATGTCGTGTGCGTGCGCACCCTCGAGCGTGAAGCTGATGACGCCGCCCCGGTCCTGCGCCCGGCCGACAATGTGCAACCCATCGACACCTGACAGGCGTGCCAGCGCATGGTCCGTCAGCGATGCCTCGTGAGCGGCGATGGCGCCGAAACCGATCGCGTTCACGAAGTCGATCGCGGCGCCGAGGCCGATGACTTCGATGATGGCCGGTGTTCCCGCCTCGAACTTTGTCGGTGGCGGCGCCCAGGTGGAACGCTCGAAACTGACGGTCGCGATCATGTCGCCGCCACCCATGAAGGGCGGCATCGCTTCCAGCAACGCCATACGCGCCCACAGCACGCCGACGCCGGTCGGGCCATACAGCTTGTGGCCGGTGAACACGTAGAAATCCGCGCCCAGCGCCTGCACATCGACCGCGCGATGCACCACGGCCTGGCTGCCGTCGACCAGCAGCTTCGCGCCGGCCGCGTGGGCAAGCTTCGCGATGCGCTCGACAGGGTTGTAGGTGCCGAGCACGTTCGACATGTGCGTCACCGCGACCAGGCCGACGCCGCCGGCATTGAGCAGGGCTTCGAACGCCGTCATGTCCAGCTCGCCCGCATCGGTGATCGGTGCGACGCGGAGTTCGATGCCGTGCGAATCCCGCAGCATCTGCCAGGGAACGATGTTGGCGTGGTGCTCCATTTCGGTGATCAGCACCGCCTGGCCGGGCTTGAGGATGCCGCGTCCATAGCTGTGCGCGACCAGGTTGATCGCCTCGGTGCTGTTGCGGGTGAACACCACTTCTTCCCGCGACGGCGCATTGAGCAAAGCCGCAACCTTGTCGCGAACGCCTTCATAAGCATCGGACGTGCGTTCGCTCATCCAGTGCAGGCCGCG
>CAZZWO010000020.1:0-12663 GCA_964657885.1 uncultured Acetobacteraceae bacterium
GGCCGCCTGCCCCGCCATGGCCAGCGCCTGAGTTTCCGCGTGCGGGCGGCCGCGCAAGCCGGTGCGGCCGCGCCCCACCACGCGGCCGTCGCGCACGATCACGCAGCCGACCGAGGGGTTGGGCCAGGTGGCGCCAAGGCCACGCGCCGCCAGTGCCAGCGCCGCCTGCATGAAAATCTCGTCCATCGGCCGCTATGTCGGCGCTTCGAGCGAGCCCAGGAAGGCCTCGAAATCCTTCGCCTCGCGGAAATCGCGATAGACGCTGGCGAAGCGGACATAGGCGACCTCGTCCACCTCCTTCAGCGTGTCCATCACCAGCTCGCCGATCTGCGCGCTGGGGATGTCGACCTCGCCGGACGCTTCGAGCTGGCGGACGATGCCGTTCACCACCCGCTCGATCCGCTCGTCGTCCACCGGCCGCTTGCGGACCGCGATGCTGATGGAGCGGTTGAGCTTCTCGCGGTCGAACGGCACCCGGCGCCCGTCCGTCTTGACGACGTAGAGCTCGCGTAGCTGCACCCGTTCGACCGTGGTGAAACGCTGGCTGCAGCTGGCGCAGAAGCGGCGCCGGCGGATCGCCGCCCCGTCTTCCGCCGGGCGGCTGTCCTTCACCTGTGTATCGTCGTGGCCACAGAACATCCAGGCACGCGGGCTTTCAGACAAGCGCGGGGAGGAAACAATGACCGGACAGACGGTGTTCACCTTGGAACAGGCGATCAGTGCGCAACGTGAGCTGAGGGCGACGCTCGGCCTGGGAGAGGAGGCGTTCCCGCTGCCCGCCTTCATCGGCATGATCAGCGACGAGATCCAGCAGATGCGCGATGCCGGGCACTCCGACGCCGAGGTGATCGGCATCATTGCCAGGACCACCGGCAAGTCGATCTCCGCCGAGGACCTCGCCCGTTTCTACGCGCCGCCGGAGCATCGCCACCGCTAGGCAGGGTCGCCGGCCCGGGGGCCAGGGACGGATTGATGAGGCGTTGCGCACGGCGCGCCAAGCGGGCAGCTTCACCATTCACGAAGCCGTGCCGGAAACCCGGCCGTGCCTCCCCTTCCCGCCCGACGCCCGGCCAGACCGATCAAGGAACCCTATGAGCCTGACCCTCGGCAATCCGCTGTTCGCGAGAAAACCCATCGAGGCCCTGTCCGCCGAGCAGGGTGGAGAACATGCCTTCAAACGCACGCTCGGCCCGATCAGCCTGATCGCCCTGGGCATCGGCGCGATCATCGGCGCCGGCATCTTCTCGCTGACCGGCATCGCGGCGGCCGACAATGCGGGCCCGGCGGTGGTGCTCAGCTTCCTTTTGGCAGCACTCGGCTGCGGCCTGGCGGGCCTTTGCTACAGCGAGCTGTCGGGCATGATCCCGGCTGCCGGGTCCGCCTATTCCTACGCCTACGCATCGTTGGGCGAGCTGGTCGCCTGGATTATCGGCTGGGCGCTTACCCTGGAATACGCGGTCGGCGCGGCCACCGTTTCGGTCTCGTGGTCGGCCTATGTGGTCAGCTTCCTGGGCAAGTTCGGGCTGGCGCTGCCGCACGCACTGACCGCCTCGCCATTCGACACCGACGCGATGGGACATCCGGCGCCCGGGCTGGTGAACCTGCCGGCGATGCTGATCGTGGTCTGCGTGTCGTTGCTGCTGATCAGGGGCATTTCCGAATCCGCCAAGGCGAACGGGGTGATCGTCGCGGTGAAGCTGGCGGTGGTCGCGGCGGTGATCGGTTTCGGCGCGTTCTACGTGAAGCCGGAGAACTGGCACCCGTTCATTCCGCCCAATGCCGGCGAGTTCGGCCATTTCGGCATCTCCGGCATCCTGCGCGGCGCGGGCACGGTGTTCTTCGCCTATATCGGCTTCGATGCGGTCAGCACCGCGGCGCAGGAAACCAAGAACCCCGAGCGCGACATGCCGATCGGCATCATGGGGTCGCTGGCGATATGCACCGTGCTGTACGTGCTGGTCTGCCTGGTACTGACTGGGCTGATGAGCTACACCAAGCTGCATGTCGCCGCACCCGTTTCAGTGGCGATCGGACAGACGCCGCTGCCGTTCCTGAAGGTGGCGGTCGATATCGGCGCGATCGCCGGGCTCACCTCGGTGATCCTGGTGATGCTGCTGGGACAAAGCCGGGTGTTCTACTCGATGTCGTGCGATGGATTGCTGCCGCGCATCTTCTCGTCGGTGCATCCGAAGTTCCGCACGCCGTGGCTGTCGAACCTGCTGTTCATGGTGTTCACGGGCGTGGCCGGCGGCTTCCTGCCGATCAGCGCGCTGGGTCACATGACGTCGTTCGGGACGCTGCTGGCGTTCGTCATCGTCTGCATCGGCGTTCTGGTGCTCCGGCGGACCGACCCGACGCGCCGCCGGGCGTTCCGCACCCCGTATGTGCCGTGGGTGCCGGCCGGCGGCATCGTGGTTTGCGGCGCGCTGATGGCGTCCCTGCCCGGGCAGATCTGGGTGCTGGCGTTCGTGTGGCTGCTGATCGGACTTGGCGTGTTCTTCAGCTACAGCCGGTTCCATAGCCGGTTGCGCGGCTACCGTTGAGCCTCGCGCCGTCAAGCATGGCTCCATTCCCCGCCGGCCGGCCGCGCCGGCTGCGGCGGGATGGGTGGACGCGGCGGCTGGTGGCCGAGCACACGCTGTCGGCCGACGACCTGATCTGGCCGATCTTCATCATCGAGGGCAGCGGGCTGACAGTGCCGGTGGCGGCGATGCCCGGCGTGGACCGCGTCAGCCTCGACCGGCTGGAGGGCCACGTGGCCGAAGCGGCGCGGCTCGGCATCCCGGCCATCGCGCTGTTTCCGGCGACACCCCCGGAGAAGAAGGACAGCGAGGGCACCGAGGCGCTGAACCCGGACAACCTGATGTGCAGCGCCGCCCGGCTGCTGAAGCGGGCGTTCCCCGATCTCGGCCTGATCGGCGACGTGGCGCTGGACCCCTACACCGACCACGGACATGACGGGGTTATCCGCAACGGCTACGTCGCGAACGACGACACGCTGGCGATACTCACGCGGCAATCGGTCAACCAGGCGCAGGCCGGCATCAACGTGATCGCGCCGTCCGACATGATGGACGGGCGGGTCGGTGCGATCCGCGCGGCGCTCGACGGCGCAGGGCTGATCGACACGCGGATCATGAGTTACGCGGCGAAATACGCGAGCGCATTTTACGGCCCGTTCCGCGACGCGCTCGGCTCGGCCAAGTCGCTGCAATCGCCCGCCGGCGGGGGCGACAAGAAAACCTACCAGATGGACCCGGCCAACTCCGGCGAGGCGTTGCGCGAGGTGGAGGCCGACCTGCGCGAAGGTGCCGACATGGTGATGGTGAAGCCCGGCATGCCGTATCTCGACATCGTGCGCCGCGTGCGCGACCGGTTCGAGGTGCCGATTTTTGCCTATCAGGTGTCCGGGGAGTATTCAATGATCGTGGCGGCCGCGGAACGCGGCTGGATCGACCGGGAACGCGCGATGCTGGAAAGCCTGCTGGGCTTCAAGCGCGCCGGTGCGAATGGCGTGCTGACCTATTTTGCCGTTGAAACGGCCCGGGTTCTTCGCAGTCGTTAGTGGGGGTTCGGGCAGCGTTCTGAAAGGCGCGTCCGATCGTAAATCTTCACTTGCCACCATGCGATAATCGGTTTCCCGCCAGAGCTCCATACCAATGATCGACAACGATGCGATCATTGCGCAGGTGCTGCAGTTCGAAGGCAGGTTCGTCAACAACCCCGCCGATCGAGGCGGCTCCACCAACTTTGGCATCACCGCGGCGGAGTTCGGCCGCGTCAGAGGGTTCGGCGGCCCGGCCAGCGTGGCCCAGATGCAGGCGATGCGGCGCGAGGACGCCATTTCGATCTACCGCAGCGATTACCTCGATGCGCCGCACTTCAACGAAATCACGGACGGCAATTTGCGGATGGTGGTGGTCGATTGCGGCGTCATCCATGGCGTCGGGCGCGCGGTCAGATGGCTGCAGCAGGCGGCATCGGTGACGCAGGACGGCGTGCTGGGACAGGCGACGCTGCAAGCAGTCAACGACGCTTCGGCATCGCTGCTGGCGCGCACGATCATCGGCTACCGGATCGCGTATCTTGGTGCGCTGATCTCGAAGGATCACAGCCAGGCGGTTTTCGCCGGCGGCTGGTTCGCCCGCGTCGCAACGCTCATGCAATACGCCTAGCGAGGCCAGGCGCGATTGCCAGGTTCATTTCAGCGACAGGAAACATTCACATGGATGCCGGCGACACCGAGAAGCTTGCGGCCCTGGTTGCCACGTTTTCGCCGTTGCTGGCGGGGCTGATGAGCGGGCCGTTGCACCCGTCCGTGCTGTCTGCGCTGGGGCGAACCATCGTGAACGACGACCAGGCGGGTGCCGACGAAGTCGCCGCGGCCTTGAACGCCGGCGGCCCCGATCTCGGGTCGAGGATACATCAGGCCGAACAGATGCTGCTCGCGAAACTCGCCGTGCCCGGCTCGCCGGTTGCCGTGGGCGGCGGCGATCCGGAAGCGATCGGCCAGCAGGCGTCGCTCGACCGGCAGCAGGCGCGGCAACGCCAGACCGCGAGCAACGACCGGGTCAACGGCCTGCTCGCCTACATCGTGACGGCGTTCTTCTTCCTCGCCCTGCTGCTGGTGATCTGCCTGCCCTATCTGCATCCGATGACGGCCGGTCCTGACGGAACACCCTTCCCGGCCGGCTCGATCGCCAACAATGCCGTGGCGCAGACATTGCTCGGTGTGCTCGGCACCGGCTGGGCCGCCATCATCTCGTTCTATTTCGGCTCGAGCGTCGGCTCGAAGGAAAAGACCGCGCTCCTGACCCGCTAGAGCACCGGCCTACGAACGCTGGAACACCACGATCAAATTGTTCGCCGGCATTTCCACGCGTTCGATGAATTGCAGGCCGTGGCGGGCGGCTTCTTCGACGACGGTTTCGAGGTCGCGCAGTCCCCAGGCCGGGTTGCGCATCTTCAGATCGGCATCGAACGCCTCGTTGCTGGAAGCGGTCGTCCGGCCCGCCTCGCGGTAGGGTCCGTAGAGCACCAGTCTGCCGCCGGCCGGCAGAACGGTCGCGGCGCCGGTGAACAATCCGATTGCCGTCTGCCACGGTGCGATGTGGATGAGGTTGATCGCCAACATCGCGTCCGCGTGCAGCCCGCCCCAGCCCGACGGGTCCGCCGCATCCAGGGCAAGCGGCGGCAGAAGGTTCGGGGCGGCTCCCGCCGCTTCGCTCCGCCAGGCCGCGATGCTCGCCAGGCAATCGGCGCTGGCATCGGTCGGCTGCCACTGCAGATCGGGCATCGCACGGCTGAAGTACAGCGCATGCTCGCCGCTGCCGCTGGCGATTTCCAGCACCAGCCCGCTCGGCGGCAACACACGGCGCAGCACACCCAGGATCGGGCCGCGATTCCGCTCGGCGGCGGGCGAAGTCAATGCGGCGGTCATCCAATCAGCGCCCGGACCTTGGCGCGCAATTCCGCGAGTTCGCCGCTGGTCACCCGCCCTTTCTCGAGAGCGTTGCGGGCGCGCCAGTCCTCGCACCTTACCTGGTCGGCCAGTGCCACACTGGGTGGCGTGCCCGCGATTGCCACTTCGAACGGGTATCCTTTTACCTGGGTGGTAACCGGGCAGCAGAGCATCAGGCCGGTGCGCCCGTTATAATTGGCCGGACTGAGCACCACGGCGGGCCGGTGGCCTCCCTGTTGGTGCCCGGCGCGTTGGTCGAACTGCAGCCAGACCACGTCGCCGGGAGCCGGTATGTACCGGCCTGAAGCAGACGGGGTTCGCACCTACCAGACTTCGCGGCCGGCCGGAGCGCTTCTCTGGTACTCATGCAGGTTCTGGTCGGTGATGCCCGCGACGAGGTCGTTCACGTCGAACTGGCATTCCAACACGGGCTCGATGACGATCCGCCCGCCCTCCTCGCGCACATCGACCATCTGGTCCAACCGCAGCCGGGCGGCTTCGAGTATGGAGGCGGGAAGGCGAACGGAGGCGCTGTTCCCCCATTTCCTGACGACTACGCGCATGCCGTCTCCGATGATTCAACCGATGTATCGACAAAGTATATACGTGGTCTGGTCCGGGGCTGCAAGGCTTACCCTGGGCCGCGCCGGTACCCGCGCTGTCGTCCGATCGTCACCCAATGGTCCACCGGGTCCCATGCGTCGCCCTGGCCAAGTTCCACGGCGGCGATAGGATAACGCTGGCAATACCAGGCACAGTCGAGCCCGAACGGCTCGCGGCCTTCGCCGAAGCCGTAATGTTCGTAGTGGTGCCGGCCGCTCGGCATGTGGCCGCCGCTGATGGCGCCGGCGATGTCCGGGTAGCGCGCGAGGTAAAACGCTTCGTCGAACAGTGCGACGTAGGCGGGGCGGTCGCGCGGCGGCATCTCCCGCATCGTCAGCGCATGCATGCGTGCCGGAGGCATGCCGCGCCACAGCCCGCCAAGCGCCGCGTGTGCCGGCGCGAAGCGCTCCACCGGAACCGCGTAGTGGTGTGGAAACAGGAACCAGCGGAACCGGGCATCGTCGAGCGGCAGCAAATTCGTGCTGCGGGCTTGCAGCGGGTGGAACAGGCCGAGCACGGGCATGAACACCCGCTCCGCCTCCGACAGCCATGCGGCGAGCCAGCTGAACGTGCTGATTGCCGGCACGATGTTCCGCGATCCGCGGATGAAGGCGAAATCGGCCATGGCACCCTGGCTTGGCACGATACGGGCGCGAGGGAAGCGCTTGAGCAGCGCGTCGAGATAGGGGCTCGGGTCGAGCTGGCCCATCAGCACCGGCGCAAGCCCGGTCTGCTCGATCAGCTCGGCGTAGAAGTCGATGGGCAGCAGCACGTAGTCGGGGTGGTGACCGTCCAGGATGTCGCCGCCGCGAATGTTGATCAGCAATTCGCCACCGCCGGTGCCGGCCACCGCCGGGCCACCGAACAGGCCGCGATACGCCGAAGCGGGCAGAAAATTCTCGATCCGCTGGGCATAGGTGCGGATATCGACGCAGCCGAGCGAGCCGTCGTTCAGCGCCGCGGCCAGCCGCGGGAGGTCGATGACCGGTGACACCACGATTTCGGTGCGGTCCGGCGTTTCGGGCGATGGCGGGATCTGGATGCCCCATTCGGGCAGGTGAATCTTGGTGATCCGGGCACCGGGCACACGCTCCGCCAGTGCCAGCGCGGCCAGGTACTGGATCATCCGGTTGCCCAGCGCCCCCATCGGCGACACCTGGATGACCGGCGATGGTGTTGTCACTTGAGTGCGACCGCCATGAACGACATCCCGCGTCATAGCAGGCTCTGCAGCCGTGGGTGAGGCTTGCCCGTCAGCCCGGATGCAGCGCGCCTGCGCGAGGCATGGGCGGGGCTAGCGCCGTGACCGGCGTCTGCGGACCGCCATCGCGACGAGCGCGGAACCGAGGATGGTCAGCGACGCGGGCTCCGCAACGGCATAGGTGTAGGTGACCTCGAAAGTCCCGGAATAGGTGGAGTTGTCCACGTAGGTCGGCCACGATGTGCCCGCGGCCGGCAGCGAGAACATGTCGAGGAACCCGACATAGACCGGCTGCGTGTCGATATAGGCGCCGAGGTCCGAGGCGGGGACGACGGTGAAGCCGACATGTTCCGCAGGGCCGGTCAGGTCGTTGCTCGCGTTGAGGACGAGTGGAAAGGTGCCGCCCACCGCCTTCACCGGCGCATCGCCAGGGCCGCCGAACTGGTAGTGGAGCACGGAACTGGATGGGGAACCCACCGGCCCTTCCACGAGAATGTCAGGCATGTAGTCGGCACTGACAGTCACGCTCACCCCGGTCAGCGTTCCGAGTGCCGCGTTGAACGGGTCGGCGAAGACGGTGGCGTTGGCATCTTGCACATCGGCCGAGAACGGAATGTCCTGCACGATGACGCTGGCCGATGCCGGGGCAGCAAACATCAACATGAGCAGGCTCAGGCGAACAGGCGACGTCAACATTGGTGCACACCCGTCATTGTCCACATCCGCCATTGCGAGTTGAAGTTGTTCCCCGGCAATGATCCGCTCGCATCGGCTGACGGATCCGTTCCAGGCCATCCTCGCAAGCATCGTCGGTGTTCTCGCGAGGATCTCTGCCAAGGGCCTGATGCCGTTGGCTGTTCTGGTGCTCTACCGGCGAGTGCGCGCAGCGCAAAGAAACGACTTCGTGATGGATGTGCCGCCAGAGGTATGGCCGTTAAACCCCTGAAATGGCCCTGTACTTCCGCGTGTGCCTTGCCGTTCCACCACCGCCCAGGGTTGTAGGCGGTCCGGCCACCATGGCTTCTCGGCGCGCGGCGTGCTTCACGGTTGGCGAGGGGACATCCGCACCGACATGAAATCAGCCGTTTGCCTGATCGTGCGCAACGAGGTGCGCGACATCGCCGAGTGGATCGCTTTCCACGCGCTGGTCGGCTTCGACACACAGATCATCTTCGACAACCGCTCGGATGACGGAACGTCGGCGATCATCAAGTCGGCGGCGGGCCTGCACGACATCCGGTATCATTACTGGGCGGATGGCAGCACGCGCAGCCAGGTGGCCGCCTATGAGGCGGCCTGCGAGGCTTACAAGCTCGAATTCGACTGGATCGCCTTCATCGACTCCGACGAGTTCCTGTTGCCCGCCGAGGACGAGCCGGTGAACAGCCTGCTCGCCCGCTACGAAGGCTGGAGCGGCATCGCGGTGCACTGGGCCGTGTATGGCGCCAACGGCCATGACGATTTCCCGGGCGGGCTGGTGCTGGACAGTTTCGTCACCCGGGCAGGGCCCGAATTCTTTCCGACCCGCCATGTCAAATCCATCATCCGGCCCGGCTTCGCCGCGCGCTGCCTGAACCCGCATTGCTTCGACCTGCGTGGCGACCGGCTCGGCAGCTACTGCGACACCGCGGGCCGTATCATGCAGTGGTGGCCGGCGCCGGAGCTGGGCGGGATATTGCCGGGCGTCAGCCTGGAGTCGGCCGATTACCGCGTCTGCAGGGTTAACCATTATTTTACCCGCTCGCGCGCTCATTGGGCGGCCAAGCTGAAGCGAGGCTACCCGAGCGACGTCGCGATCCGCCGGATGGCGGAGTTCATCGAATACGACCGCAACGAGGTCGATGACCCGATCGCCCGGCGCTATCTTCCGGCGTTGCGGCTGGGCGTGTCGAGGATCGAGGCGCTGCTGCCCGCATCCGAAAACCTGCTCAAAAACTCCAACACGAACCGGTGATCGTTGCGAATTATAGATTGACCCGGACACGTTACTAACGTACGTTACGGACGTGGAAAAAACACTATGCGCCGGGGACAGTAATGTCTGATTACCATGAAGTTACGACAGCGACACAAGCCTCAAAAGTCGAGCCATCCGTCGAACGCGACTTTTCGTTGCGTGTGTGGTTGCGGGACCGCACCGCGGTCACAGCGCTCGAATACGGCATCATCGCCAGCATACTGGGGTTGACCCTGGTAACCATCTTCAAGGGCCTCGGCACCACGCTCACCACCTTGTTCGTCAAAGTCGGAACGTCGATCTGAAAAGCTGGCGCCGCGCTTCCGGCAGCTGTCGGTCATGCCCGAACGAGCCGACGATCTAGCAAGCGGGTTGCTGGTCGAGGAAGCGGGCGATCACTGATATCGTGGGCGCGTCCATCAAAGCCGGGGCATGACCTGCTCCGGCCACGGTGTGCGCTGCCGATTTTGCCTGCATTCGCTCGAGAGTTTCGCGCAGAAGTAGGTCGCTGCTCTCACCCCGCACCGTCAGCATCGGCACGGCGATCGCATCCCATAGCGGCCACATGTCGGTATCGGCGGGCGGCGTCTGCAGCAGCGGCACGGTCATCTTCGGATCGTAATGCAGGGTCACACGCCCGTCCTCGCGGGTGCGGGCCGAATGCGCGGCCATCTGCGACCATTGCGCATCGGTGAGCTGGCCGAACGGGGCGTGCACCTGCCGCAGGAACGCCTCGAGCCCGGCAGCATCGGCGAAATCGGGGATGTGGCCGACATAGCTGACGATCCGCTCCAGCGCGGCTTTGGGCAGGAACGGACCGATGTCGTTCAGCACCATCCGTCGGACCGGCGTGCCGGGAGCGGCGGCGAGCAGCATGCCGCAGATGCCGCCGAGCGAGGTGCCCACCCAGAACACCGGGCGGCCGATCCAGGCGAGCAGGTGGGACAGCGCCACGGCATAGTTCGGCGGCGAGTACAGCGCCGGGTCGGGAAGCCATGACGACCGCCCGCGCCCCGGCAGGTCGGGGCAGATCACGTGGAAGCGGTCGGCCAGTGCCTCGGCGAGCGCGTCGAAGTCGCGGCCCTGGCGGCTCAGCCCATGCACGCAGACGACCGGCGGGCGCCCGGGATCACCCCATTCGGTGAACGCCAGCCGGTGGAAGGCGCCAGCCAGCAGATAGTGGGTTTCGCGTTCGGCTGGCTGCATCGGGCGTTCCTGGGCTTGCGGCATCAACCGCGGTGACAATCTGAATTCCATTGTAGGCGGATTCACGGCGGTTTCCGGTTTGGGCGGGTTCACGGCGATCTCGTCATGCGCCATTGAGCGATCCATGCGAACGGGCGGATACTCCCCCCTGCATCAGCCACCGACAAGAAGCACTTCATGGCCAAGCCAGACCGCGACATCCCACAGAACCTGCAGCCCCGGCCCGCCGATTACAGCTTCGACCTAGAAGCCGCACTCCGCAGCGTCGTCGGCCTGCGCGCCGACATCCCCGGCGACGCCTTCACCGCGGGCACCCTCGGCACCGAGCGGGCCGGCAACGGCATCTGCATCCGCGGCGGCCTGGTGCTGACCATGGGTTACCTGGTAATGGAGGCCGAGAGCATCTGGCTGACCACGTCGGAGGGCTGGGCGGTGCCGGCGCACGCCCTGGCGGTCGATGTGGAGACCGGCTTCGGGCTGGTGCAGCCGCTGGGCAAGCTGGGCGTGCCGGAGATGGCGATCGGCGACAGCAACGCCGTCGAGGTTGGCGCCAACGGGCTGCTCGCCGCGGCGGGCGGGCGGCATCGCACCATCGAGACGCAGGTGGTCGGCCGGCAGGAATTCGCCGGCTACTGGGAGTACCTGATCGACGACGCCATCTTCACCGCGCCGGCGCACCCGTTCTGGGGCGGCGCCGGGCTGATCGGCACCGATGGCCGGCTGCTCGGCATCGCCTCGCTCAGCCTGCAGCAGGGCGACGGCAAGGGGCGGCGGGTCGACATGAACATGGTGGTGCCCACCGGCCTGCTGACGCCGATCCTGGACGAGCTGGTGCAGCACGGACGGGTGAACCGCCCTGCCCGCCCCTGGCTGGGCATGTTCGCCATGGAGAGCGAAGACGCAGTGGTGGTGGCCGGCGTGGCCGAGGGCGGTCCCGCCGACAAGGCGGGCTTGCGCGCCGGCGACCGGATCGTCGCCGTCGATGGCGACGAGGTGACCGACCTCGGTGGCCTGTGGCGCCGCGTCTGGAGCGCCGGCACCGCGGGCGCAAGGGTCCGGATGAGCGTCGGCCGCGAGGAGGAGCTGCTCCACATCACCCTCCACTCCGCGGACCGCAGCAGCTTCCTGCGGGCCCCGAGACTGCATTGAGCAGTCTCGGTCTTGCGAAAGAGGGGACTGCATTGAGCAGCCACGCCTCAACCGTGAAGGAAATAAGGTGAGCATCCGCCGGCGTGCCGTGCGGTGGCTGGGCGTGGTGCTTGCCATACCGCTCGTGCTGGCGGGGCTTGCGGCGGCGACGCTGTGGCTGACGGTGCCGCCTGCCGATAGCACGCTGCGGATCGCCGGGCTCGGCGGGCCGGTGCAGGTCACGCTGGACGGCTGGGGCATCCCGCGCATCCGCGCCGGCAGCGAGACCGATGCCGCGACCGCGCTCGGCTACCTGCATGCGCGCGACCGGATGTTCCAGATGGAGCTGATGCGCCGGCAGGCTTCGGGCGAGCTGGCCGAGATCGCCGGCCCGCGCGCGGTCAGGCTGGACCGCCGCGCGCGCATCTTCGGCGAGCGCGTCCATGCCGCGGCGACTTACGCAGCGCTGCCCGAGCAGCTTCGCGCCATCCTGACCGCCTACAGCGCCGGGGTGAACGCCTGGATCGGCGCACGCGGGCGGATGGCCGCGCCGGAGTTCCTGGCGCTCGGCGCGCCCCGGCCCTGGACGCCGGTCGACTGCCTGCTGTGGAGCGAGACGGTCTCGCTGTGGCTATCCGACAATTACCGCACCGAGCTGACCCGCGCGGCGCTTGCCGGCAAGCTGCCGCAGGACCGGATCATGCAGCTCTGGCCGCCCCAGGCCGACACCGCCGCCCCAGCCAGCTCGACGCCAGGCGTTCGGCAGTTCGGGTTGCGCCAAGACATCCTGGACGCGCTGCCGGCCTGGCCGGAGCCGTTCACCCTGCCGCCCGAAGCGTCCAACGCCTGGGCGGTCGATGGCGCGCATAGCGTCACCGGCGCGCCGCTGCTGGCCGGCGACCCGCATCTCGCCTTCGGCTATCCCGGCCTGTGGTACCTGGCACGGATCGAGACACCGTCCGGCGTGCTGGTCGGGGCGACAGCCCCCGGGGTCCCGTTCCTGGTGATCGGCCGCAACGCCCGAATCGCCTGGAGCTTCACCACGACCGGTATCGACACCCAGGACGTGTTCGCCGAGACCGAACTGCCCGGCGGCATGTATGCGAC
>CAZZWO010000020.1:12763-24257 GCA_964657885.1 uncultured Acetobacteraceae bacterium
CCGATGCAGAACCTGACGGTCGCCGACCGGGACGGCATCGCCCTGTTCACCACCGGGCAGGTGCCGGTGCGGCGGGCCGGCGACGGCAGCCTGCCGGTGTCCGGCGCCGACGGCCTGCGCGACTGGACGGGGTTCGCGAAGGGCGACGCGCTGCCGCACGTGGTGCATCCGGCCGGCGGCACGGTCGAGAACGCCAACGAGCGCACCGCGCCTCCGGACTTCACCCCGTATCTCGGCCGCGACTTCCCGGCGCCCATCCGGTCCCGGCGCATCCACGAGATGCTCTCGGCAAAGGCAAGTTTCACGCTCGACGATTTCGAGGCGATGCAGCGCGACGATGTCAGCATGTTCGCCCGCGACATGCTGCCGGTGCTGCGCGGCCTGCCCAGGCAGCCGGGTCTCGCCTGGCAGGCGATGGCGCTGCTGGATCATTGGGACGGCAGCATGGCCAAGGATCGCCCGGAGCCGCTGATCTTCAATGCGGCCTTGCAGCGTTTCGTGGCCGATGTCCTGGCCGCCAACCACATCGATCAGGAGGATGCCGGGCCGTGGGCGGGCTTCGCGAGCTTTCTGCTGACGCCGGAAGGTGGCGCCTGGTGCAACGGCGACTGCCGTCCGGCACTCGGCCGCGCCTTGCACGACGCGCTCGCTCCGCTGGCGGTGGCCTACGGCCGCGACCTCGCAACGTGGCGCTGGGGGACCGTGCACCTGGCCGAGTTCGAGCACCCGCTGCTAGGCGGCCTTCCCGTAGTCGGCGGCTTTGCCTCGCGCCGGGTTGCGGTCGACGGCGACGACACGACGCTGTTCCGGGGCGGCAACGGGCGCCTGGGCGATTTCGCGTCGCTGCACGGCGCCGGCTATCGCGGTCTGTACGATCTGGCCGACCCCGAACGCGACCGGTTCGTCGTCACTCCCGGGCAGTCCGGCAACCTGCTCAGCCCGCATGCCTGGGACCTGATGGGCCTCTGGGCAGCCGGCCGGACGATCACGATATCGGAGAAGCCGGAGCGGGTGACGGGCACGATATCCATGTCTCCGTGACTTTCCTCAACACTCCTTCACAGGATGAGGTTTATGCCTGCATGATAAGGGTGTCTCAGGCGGGAGCCGGTTCGAAACCAGAATGACCTACAAGCCGCCCCGCAGGCCCCAGTTCTTCTACACCACGGCGCCCCTACCCTGCCCCTATGTGCAGGGCCGGATCGAGCGCAAGGTGGTGACGGAAATCACCGGCCCCGACTCGGACGCCCTGCACGACCGGCTGTCGCGCGCCGGATTCCGACGCAGCCACAACATCGCCTACGCCCCGGTCTGCCCGAACTGTTCGGCCTGCGTGCCGATCCGGATCGACACCCGCCTGTTCGAGCCCGACAAATCCCTCAAGCGCGTCGCCCGCGCCAACGAGGGAACCGAAGGGTTCGAAGTCCCCGCCCGTGCCACCGCCGAGCAGTTCGCCCTGTTCCAGCGCTACCAGCAGGCGCGGCATGGCGATGGCGACATGGCCACCATGAGTTTCTACGACTACCGCGCGATGGTCGAGGACACCCCGATCGAGACCATGGTCATCGAGTTCCGCGACCCGGACGACCGGCTGATCGGCGCCTGTCTGGCCGACCGTCTCGGCGATGGGCTGTCCGCGGTTTACAGCTATTTCGCACCGGAACTGACCCGCCGCTCGCTCGGCACCTATGCCATACTTTGGCTGGTCGATCGCGCCAGGCTGCTGGGATTGCCTTACGTGTATCTCGGCTACTGGGTGCCGGAGAGCCGCAAGATGGCCTACAAAGCGCGCTTCCGCCCGAGCGAGATCCTGGCCGGCGGCAGCTGGCGCATCCTCACCGACGCGGATCTCGGCGTCCATGACGACCGCACCGGCACGCTGCTTGTCCCGGAGACTGCGGATCTCGGCTGACGCAGCGTCACGCGCCCGGCAGCTCCGCCAGCACTTTCGCGGACCGCTGCCAGGCGACCAGGGCCGGAACACCGACCAGCGCCTCACGCAGGCGTTTCAGCACCGATAAGGACAGCGCGGCTTCCGGCGGCACGCCGAACAGGCCGCAAACCAGGACGAAACCGCCCTCCTGCACGCCGACGGCGCCCGGCACCGCGAAGCCGGCGCTGCGGGCCGCCATGCCGAGGCTCTCGATCACCACGGCCTCCAGCGGGCCAACCATGTGGCCGAGGGCGGCGAGCGCGATCCATACTTCGGCGCCCCCGAGCGCCCAGCCGATGGTGTGCAGGGCGGTCGCGCGCAGCAGCGCCGGCCGGTCCGCCTGACGGATCATCAACGCATCGTGCAGCCCGCGCATCGACCAGTTGGACGCCGGCCCCCAGGATGCGGCGAGACGTGCGACGCCCGCCTCGACCAGCCGGAGCACGCCCAGCCGCTGCAGCACGATGAATGTGCCCACCCCAAGGCTGGTCAGTAACAGCCCGCCGCCGACCCAGGCCAGCCAGGCGTGGCTGCGGCGCATCGCAAGCAGGATGCCGGCCCCGGCCAGGGTGAACACCAGCTGCGATGCGGCCTCCAGCGTAACGTCCAGGATGGTGCCAGCCGCCGCGAGTGCCGGGGGCAGGCCTTGGCGGACCAGCAACCTCGCGCCGACCACCTGGCCGCCAATCTGGGCGACGGGCAGCAGCGCGTTCACCCCCTCGCGAATCCAACGCAGGCGGAAGATGCCGATGCGGCTCACCGGTGCGGTGCCCAACGACACCCGCCAGGACTGCGCCGACAGGAAGAGCTGAACCAGGTGCACGCTGGCGGTGAACGGCAGGACCCAACCGGCAAGCGCCACATCGCGGCCCACCGCCTCCAGCCCGACCGAGTGTACGATCCAGGCGAGCGCCGCGCAGCCGGCCGCAAGCGCCGCGACGCTGCGCCAGTTCATCGGCAGCCGTTCATGCGCCGGCGGTGTGACGCAGCGCTGAGGGCAGGATCACGCCAGGATGGGCTGCGGCAAAGCCTGCAGAAGCGATGCGAGGTAGAAGGGCCGGCGCCGGGCCGACACCACGGCAAAGCCCGGCGACCAGGCGAATGCGTCGTGGATGCGGCGCGACAGGCGCGAGTCGCGGTCGCCGGCAAAGAAATAATGGTTGGCGACGAGGCACAGTCCTCCGGGCGCGGCCAGCCGGGCGATGCGGGCCACGACGGCCTTGAGGCTGAGATCATCCACCGCGTCGAGGTAATACAGCGTGTCGGCGACCACAACGAGGTCGAAGCACCCGTCGAGAGCCGGGTCGAGCGCACCGACGTCGCCCTGGGCGAACCGCAGACCGGACTGGCCGGCATGACGGGCCGAGGCATGGTCCACGGCCGATTGCGCGATATCGAGGCCCAGCACGTCATCGGACACGGCGGTCAAGGCAAGGCTGAGCGCGCCGACACCCGAACCGAGGTCCAGCGCACGCGGGAAACGCCGGCCTGGCGGTAGCGCCGCCATCAGCGACTCGTATTTCCATCGTTGGTAGAAGTAGCGCGGGTCGGCTGACGCCCAGGGGTCGCCGGACCCCGCATAGGCCGCCTCGAAAGCGGCGCGCGCGCCTTCGCTGCCGCGGATCCGGGCGATCTGCGCGTCTGTCCGGGCGCTTTGCAAAAACAGGCCGATGTCGCGCGGGCTCATGAACAGCCAGCGCGAGCGCGGCGGGGCGGCGACCTCGGACATTGTGGGAGAATCCCCGGACGCACCGGCGCCGCAGCCGAAAGGCCGCGCACGCATGCGGCCAGGCGGTCACCGGATCGTGAAACCTACCGCTTATGACGCCCGCGCGCCACCCCGTAGGACGATTGCAGTTTTATGGCGGAACTTGCGCGCCCGGGTTGCAACGCGCATCGTTCATTCGCGTGTGCTCAAAGGTGCTGCACGCGGCGGAGCAGCCGAAGCGGGCCCTTTAGCATTCAACGCGATCAAACCGCGCTACCGGCCGTTCGGAACATTCCGGCTGCTGCTGGCCCTGCTCGTCCTGGTGCAGCACGCGTTGATCCTGCTGGCGCCCCCTGCCCGCGAGGTCTTCTACAGCCTGGAGATGGGAGCGGTGGCGGTGACCACCTTCTTCGCCCTGTCCGGCTTCATCGTGGCCGAGGCGATGGGCAGCTTCTACGCCGGACGGCCAGGCGCCTTCCTGGCCAACCGCGTCCTGCGTGTCGCACCGCCATACCTTGCCGCTTTGGCCATAGCGGTGGCCATCGACAGCGCGTTGTTCGCAGGCGGCCGGCTGTTGCCTCTCGACGCTCCCCTGCACGGCGCGCCATGGCATCTGCGCGTGGTACTCGCGGGCGTGCTGGAGATACTGCCCGGCGTGACGGTGCAGCGTGTGAGCGGACAGGATTTCTCGTTCATCCCATTCGCCTGGACGCTGCGTGTCGAGTTCGCATTCTACCTGGTGGCAGCGGCAACCGTCTGGCTGATGACGGTGCGGGAGCTTGCCGGATGGCGGCATCTTGTCCTCGGATCAAGCCTCGCTGCCGCCTACGCGATCTTCGCGGCCTTTGCCTGGCACACGCGCCTTCATCCCGGCCAGATCGGCGCGCTGCAGATCATCTGCGTACCCTTTTTCGCGTTCGGCACCGCCCTTTTCTTCCTTGCACGGCGGCCCGGCCTGCTATCGCGCCTGCATCTGTCGCTGGTGTCGTTCGGTGTCGTGCTTGCCTTCACCTATTGGGGCCAGCGCGGACATCCGGTGCTGGCCTATCAACTGCCGATGCTCTGCGCGCTGTTTGCAATTCTGGCTCTGCTCACGACGGTGAAGTCGGTCCCGCCAACATTGCATCGATGGGATCGCCGCCTGGGTGAGTTGTCCTACCCACTGTATGTCAGCCACGGTGTTGTGCTGACATTGCTGTCCAGCATGACCCCCGGCCGCGGCATCGCACTGTACGTTTCGGCAATCCCACTCTCCCTGTTGCTCGCAGCAGCGGTTCACGCGAGCGTCGAGCAGCCGCTCCGTGCAATCAGGACGAGGTTGCGGGGGGCTACGGTTTAGGAACAAGAAAGAGTCTTCTTTTTCTGGAGAAAAAGAAGCAAAAAGACTGTGTCAGTGCTGTCGCGGAGTCTGCCTGACGATACCGCGACAGCAACAAGTCAAAGTCTTTTGTTTCTTTTCTTCAGAAAAGAAATTCTTTCTTTACCCTGTCTTGCGCCTCATATCCGGCGGCGGCGAACCGCCAGCGTCATGGCCGCGAGGCCTGCTGCGAGCAGAACCAGCGAGGCGGGTTCCGGAACATTGGCGAAGTTCGTAAGCTGCACGTCGCCGTTGATGGTGGACGTTCCGTCGTAATTGTACTCGTACGCCTGCACCGCGATGCTGTCGCCCGCCGTAACGTTCAGCGACGCGGTTCCGCTGATCGGACCGGAGTAGATCGTGCCTGCGCTGGTGTTGAGGTTGACCCTGGCACCGCTCGTGAGGTCGATCAGGTCGAGCGAACCGCTGGCGAGGTACCATGCGTAGAATGCCGATTGTTCCCAGTTGAAGCCAAAAACACCGGTGCTGGATGCGGTCGTCGTGAAATCCCAGATGTGCGTGCCGCAGCCCGCGCAGAAGCCCGTGTTGGAGTAGGAAAGGTCGATACCGCCAGGCATTGCGGCCACCGCGCTGACGCCTGGCCCGGACGCCGACCAGTCTGCAGGGTTCAGCACGTTTGCGAAGGCGGGCGCGGCCGGGACTGAAGCCATGCTCAGCATTGATAGTGTAGCGGCCGCTAAAACATTCCGTCGCATGATCATTGTATTCCCAACCGTTATCGCTGCTTGCAGCGATCCGGCCTGCACAGGCCGGATGGGTGTTGAGAATACCGGTGAGAAGTAAACGGACCGGCAACGAGACGACATGAATCGTTCGTGTTTGTAGCCGATCGACTACGTTGACTGACAAAGACGCGCGCACGCGCCCAGATGCGGCTTCGGGCTAGGTGCTTGCGGCGGAACCGCGCCCGACCGCAGCTTGGTTCAGCGAAGCCCGGTTCAGCAAACGTTGGGCTTGCTTGAGATGCGGAGCGTCGATCATGCGGCCGTCGAGCGCCAGCGCGCCGGCGCCTGGGTTGGCGGCAAACGCGGCGACTATGCGCCGGGCGTGCGCCAGTGCGTCCTCGCTGGGCGAAAAGGCGGCGTTGATCGGAGAGACCTGGCTCGGGTGGATGGCCATCATGCCCGAAAAGCCGTCGCGCGCCGCGCGCCGCGCATACGCGGACAGGCCATCGAGATCGCGGAAATCGGGATACACCGTTTCGATCGCCGGCACGCCGGCTGCATGTGCCCCGAACAGCGCCAGGCTGCGCGCCAGCTCGTAGGGCGGGGTGAACCGGCCATCCGGCTCGCGCGATGTGGTGGCCCCGATGGCGGCTGGCAGGTCCTCTGCGCCCCAGGTGATGCCCGCCAGCCGCGCTGCGACGTTGGCATAGGTGCCAAGCAGGAACACCGAAGCGGGTGTCTCCGTCGCGACCGGCAGGATCGGCGTGTCCCGGTCCATCAAGGCCGCGAGGTGGCGGATGCTGTCGGCCCCCTCGGCTTTCGGCAGCATGATGCCGTCGGGCTGCGCGGCGGCGATCCCCGCCAGGTCGGCTTCAGCCTCGCCGCTGCCCAGGGGATTGATGCGGACGAACAGCGTCTGCCGTCGGGGCCTGGCGAGGAAAGCCGCCGCGGCGACCCGCGCACCGGCTTTTGCGGAGTGCGCGACCGAATCCTCCAGGTCGAGGATCAACGCGTCGGCGTCTGTCGCACTGGCCTTCTCCATGCGATCGGGCCGGTCCGCCGGCACAAACAGCAGGCAGCGCCACATCAGGCGGTGGCCGGACGGCGGTGCAGCAAGGCGCTGCGCAGGCATTCGCACACGACCTCGTCGCGCTGGTTGTGCAGGCGGTGGCGGAACACGACGATACCGGCCTGCGGGCGCGACCGGCTGGCGCGCGTTTCGGCGATTTCGGTGCTGGCGCGCAGCGTGTCGCCGATGAACACCGGGTGCGGCATCACCACGCGATCGTAACCCAGGTTGGCGACCAGCGTGCCCAGGGTGGTGTCGCCTACGGTCAACCCGACCATCAGTGCAAAGGTGAAGGTGCCGTTCACCACGATGCGGCCGAACTCGGTTCCCGCCGCGTATTGCGCGTCGAGGTGCAGCGGCTGCGGGTTATGGGTGAGTGCCGACATCAACAGGTTGTCGGTTTCCGTCACCGTGCGGTGGATTTCGTGGACGATGCTGTCCCCGGTCTTCCAGTCTTCGAAGTAGCGTCCTGCCATGCCGGATTTGTCCGCCAGGAAAGGCGAAAAATCCAGCGCCGAGACATTGTGCCGCTAGAGGACAAAGAATCCGATGCTGGCCAGCACCATGATCCCCGTGGCCAGCCAGCCCAGCACCCGCATCGCCGGCGGCAGGGTCAACCGCCCCATGACGCGCTTGTTGGTGGCTGCCAGCATCAGCACCGCCATGACCGGAGCCGCCAGCACGCCGTTGACCACGGCGCTCCAATACAGCGCCTTCACCGGATCGAGCGGCGAGAAGTTCAGCGCGGCGCCGGCCAGTGTCGCCACCGCAATCGTTGCGTAGAACGCCTTCGCCTGCAGCAGCGAGCGGTCGAGCCCTTCGTGCCAGCGAAAGGTCTCCGAGACGGCGTATGCGGCGGAGCCGGCGAGCACCGGCACGGCAAGCAGGCCGGTGCCGAGGATGCCTGCCGCGAACACGCCGAACGTGAGCGCGCCGGCAATGGGGCGCAGCGCCTCGGCCGCTTGCGATGAGGTGTCGATGTTGGTGATGCCGTGCGCATGCAGGGTCGCAGCCGTGGCATAGATGATGAAGATCGCAACGATGTTGGACACGCCCATGCCGATCACCGTGTCCGCACGAATGCGGGCAAAAACCGGCGCCGCATCCCCGGGCGTCACACAAAGCGGGCGCGCGCCGCAGCGTACCGCCTCCTCCACCTCCATCGCCGACTGCCAGAAGAAGAGGTATGGGCTGATGGTCGTTCCGAGCACCGCGACCAGAGCCATGGCGTGGGCGGTATCGAACCGGATGTTGGGGATCAGCGTCGCGGTCAGCGCCGAACGCCAGGGCACGTGGACGGTCAGCACCACCGCCACGTAGCTGAACAGCGACAGGGTGAGCCATTTCAGCAGGCTTGCGTAGCGTGGATAGCTGACGAAGATTTCAGTCAGCACGCAAAACATGCCGAACGCGACGGTGTAGAGCCGGCCGCTGCCGCCGAGCAGCAGCTTCAGCGCGGCCCCCATCGCCCCCAGATCAGCGCCGAGGTTGATGACGTTGGCGATGAGCAGCAGCCCGACGACGCTGCGGACCAGCCAACCCGGATAGTGGCGGCGAAGGTTCTCCGCTATCCCGTGCCCGGTCACGCTGCCGATGCGCGCGCTGACTTCCTGGATGACGATCATGAACGGCAGGCTGAACAGCATGGTCCAGGCCAGCCCGTAGCCGAACTGCGCGCCCACCTGGCTGTAAGTGGCGATGCCGCTCGGGTCATCGTCGGCGGCGCCGGTGATCAGGCCCGGCCCGAGCCGGCGCAACATGCCGCCGGAAGCCGGGCGCATGCCGGACCGAAATGCTGTTTTCATGGTTCCCCGCGCGGAGCGCTGGGGGTGCATAGCGCACCGGCGGTGATCAGCGCGAGAGATCCCCATGCGCAAGCCCGCCAACGCGGAAAGACGGGCGCGTTACATCAGATTAAGGCCTCATTCATTGTTTTATCGACCATGCAAGTAACACTTGCGTTATCACGCGAAGGAGAGTATCACGATTTTGCAGGGTTCAGGCACCCTGCTGATTTCTCCCTCCCTAAACTCGGCGGCGCCTACAGGCGCCGTCCTTTTCTCCCCGTCATCCCGGTTGGATGCCGGCATCCCGCGGTTATGGAGATGCGAATGGGCCAGTTGATTCTGTCGGGTTTTGCCGTTCTCGGCACGGTCGTATCGGTGAGCGGCTTCATGTGGCCTGCCAAACGTGGCCATACCAACCCACCCGAATCGCTGCTCGACGCGAGCGCCATCGCCTCGCGGCTGGTGCTCGTCAGGCCGGCACAGACCGAGTGACGCTTCCTGCCGCGGCTGTAAGGCCGCGGTTATTTTGCGCCGGCACGGTTATCGTCCGTTCCCGCGCCCAGGGGTCCGCCGCCAATCGAACTACCCGCACTGGCTCCGATATACGGCCCGGCGCCGCTGGTTGCCATGCCCGGACCACCGGTCGGAGCGCTGCTGCTATCCGTCGCCGCACACCCTGCAACAACGGCGGCCAATCCCAGGATCATCCACCGCATCGCCCGCTCCCGCCGCTTACAACCGGCTGAACGCACGGCCACCCGGCCCGGTTCAGGTATGGGCAACGGCCCGGCACCGCGCTGGGTTGGTGGAGGGGGTTGGATTCGAACCAACGTAGGCGAAGCCAGCGGATTTACAGTCCGCCCCCTTTAGCCACTCGGGCACCCCTCCGGCGGCGCGGCGAGGCCGCGCAGGCGTTGGGCCGATATTCCGTCGACGCGGTGTTGTCAACGAAGCGGGCGCGCACCGGCCGAGGTGTTCGGCACCGTTTACCGGTTGAGCGGCATGGCTTCGGGCGGCCGTCGCCTGTATAGCGCAGCGATGAAGCCACCATTCTCCCCCGGGAACCGCCCGAAAGGGCCATCCTCCGCCAGCAACCAGGCTGCCGGTGCGGGACGCCCGGCACAGCAGCGGTCCGGCGCGGGTTCGCCGCACACCCCAGCCGGCGGTCGGCAGACATTGCCCAACCCATCGTCCTCACACTCTCCGCCGCGCGATGGCGGGCGGCCGCATGCGCCGCGCGGCCAGGCCCCGGCCGGCACCATCTGGCTGTATGGGCTGCATCCGGTCGCGGCCGCCTTGCGCAACCCGCAACGCCGCTTGCGCCGCTTGCTGCTGACCGAAGAGGCGGAGGCGGCATTGGCCACCCAGGCGCCGCCGCCCTGGCCGCAGGCCCATGAGCGCATCGACCGTGCGCGGCTCGACCAGTTGCTGGGCCGCGACACCGTGCATCAGGGCGTGGCCGTGCTGGCCGATCCGTTGCCGCAGCCGCCGCTTGCCACCCTGCTGGATCGGCCAGGGCCGCTTCTGGTGCTGGACCAGGTGACCGATCCGCGCAACGTCGGCGCCATCCTGCGGTCGGCGGCCGCATTCGGTGCCGCCGGGGTGATCGTGCAGGATCGTCATGCTCCCGAGGAAACCGGCGCATTGGCCAAGGCGGCGTCCGGCGCTCTGGAGACCGTGCCGCTGATCCGCGCGGTGAACCTCTCACGCACGCTGGTGGCGCTGAAGGCGGCCGGCCTGTGGGTGGTGGGGCTCGCGGCTGACCAGAAGCCGTTGCGCGGCACAGCCCTTTCCGAACGCCGGGTCGCCCTGGTGCTGGGCGCCGAGGGCAGCGGCCTGCGCCGCCTGACACGGGACACCTGCGACGAGCTGGCCGGCCTCGCCATGCCCGGCGTGATGGACAGTCTGAACGTGTCCGCCGCCTGCACCGTGGCGCTTTACGAGCTGACCCGTCCGGCCTGACGCGCCGCGCAGGCACCGGAAACAACGCTCGCCGATGCACCTGATGTTAACGATCGGGCGCTAGTGTCGGTGCATGACCTCGCTCTCAGACCACCCGGCCTCGGCGAAATTGACGGACTGGCAGTCGATGCCGAACGAGCTGCAAACGGCATTGGCTCAGCAGGCAATGCGCCGCGCCGCGCTGATCATCGCGGAACAGGCCGAACTGTTCGCCATGCAGTTCCAACCCGGCGTGCTGCAGGATCGCGGCGCCGCCGACGCGTTGCGGTTGTTCGCCGCGCTGCTTCGCGAAACAACCCTCGAAGCCCTCGCGCCCATCGGAAATGCGTAGAAGATACTGCGAGAAAGCTGCCACAGCGGCACGTTTCGTTACACAAATGAAAATGAGCAGCGGGCCGAGGTCAAGACTGCGAGTTGTCTCGTTGCGGGAGCGTAAGCGATGCGGCCCGGACTAGAGCTGCGCCAAGCTTAGCACGTTGCCGTCGGGGTCATCGAACCACGCGACTTTGGAAGCACCGCCCGGTGACGACCAGATGCCGAGATCGTCCTGGCCGAACCCCTCATAGATCTTGAAGTCGATACCCCGTTCACGAAGCGCCTTGGCGGCCTCGGCGATATCCGGCACCTCCCATCCAAGTACCGTATGATGTTGCGCAACATGGTCCGCTACGGTCGATATCCTGAGCATTATACCGTTCAGGTCGAATACGGCGGCGAAATCGTCCTCGTAGGCGAGCTTGAAGCCGAGCGTGCCGCCATAGAATTCCTTGGAGCGTTCGCGATCGCGGGTGACGATGAAGGTCATAGGTTTCGCGGACGTCAGAGTGCCCATCCATCGAGTCTCCCAGCCTGCCGCACCCGGTGTTAACGATACGAAGGTAAACACCAGCCTGATTGGTGTCGTGGACGATCTCAAGCTGGAAACGAGATTTGCCGCCGAAACAGGCGAGGGCGGTTCCACCATTTGTGGAACCGCCCTCAACGCGAAGATC
>CAZZWO010000021.1:0-23818 GCA_964657885.1 uncultured Acetobacteraceae bacterium
GCGCATTTGCCCCAGGGCATGGTGGTGCTGCCGGGGCTCGACCTGGCGCTCGACGAGGCAAGCTGGGATGCGCTGGACGCCACCCATCCACAGGCCAGCCTGCGCGGGCTGCTGGCGTTGCTCGAGTCGCGGCGCGGCGACGTTGCGGACTGGACCGAAATCGCCGGGGTGGAGCGGCGATCGCTTTGTCCCCCGGGGCGTGTGGCAACCTGGCGGACCGCGTTGCTGCCAGCGGCCTCGCTCGGTTCGTGGCAGGCACCACCGCCGTTGGAGACCGCCGGCCTGCGGCGCCTGGAACCGGCCGACCAGCAGGAGGAGGCGCTGTGCATCGCGCTGGCGCTGCGGGACGCGCTGGACGTTCCGGGCACCCGTGCAGCGCTGGTCACGCCGGACCGCCAGCTGGCCGGGCGGGTGACGGCCGAACTGCTGCGCTTCGGCATCGTCGCCGACGACAGCGCGGGCGAGAACCTGTCCGAAACGCCGCCGGCCGTCTTCCTCCGGCTGCTGGCCGAGGCGACCGCCGAGAACCTGCGGCCGGTGCCGTTGCTGGCGCTTCTGAAACATCCGCTCTGTGCCGCGGGGATGCCGGCCGCCGCGTGCCGCGAGGCGGCACGGCAGTTGGAGCGCGATTGCCTGCGCGGCCCACGTCCCGGCCCCGGTCTCGACGGGCTGCGCGCGCGGAAAGGTGCGAGGAATTTCCTCGACCGGCTGGCGCGCTGCCTGAAACCGCTGCTCGACCTGACCGAAAGCCGGCTCGCGACGCCGGATTTCGCGTTCACCGCCTTGCTGCAATCGGCCGAGATGCTGGCGGCGACCGACACCGCGGAAGGCGCCACCCGGCTGTGGCAAGGCGAGGATGGCGACGCGCTGGCGCGGCACCTGGCGGCGGTACATTCGGCCTTGCCGGTGTTGCCGCCGCAGCCACTCGGCAGCCTGCCGGGCCTGCTCGACGCGGCGCTCGCTGGCATCGCCGTGCGAAGCCGGCGCAGCCTGCGCGGGCGGGACGGCACCGAACATCCGCGGGTGTTCATCTGGGGTCTGCTGGAAGCCCGCCTGCAAACCGCGGACCTGATGGTGCTGGGCGGCTTGTCGGAAGGCAGCTGGCCCCCCGTCGCCGAATCGGGGCCGTGGATGAACCGTGCCATGCGCAGCGCCATCGGGCTGCCGTCGCCCGAGGAGCGCATCGGCCTCGCGGCCCACGATTTCGTCATGGCCAGCTGTGCCGCGCCGGAGATCGTGCTGTCGGCGCCCCGACGGCGCGATGGCGCGCCGTGCGTGCCGTCCCGCTGGCTGGTGCGGCTGGACGCCCTGCTCGATGGCCGCGGCCGCAAGCTGCCGGCTCATCCCGCGCCGGCCTGGGCGCGCGCGCTGGACCGGCCGCCGACCGGACCTTCGCCGGTGGCACCCCCGGCACCGGCGCCGGCAGTGGCGCTGCGTCCCCGGCGGCTGAGTGTCACGGAGATCGAGACCTGGCTGCGCGACCCGTATGCCATCTACGCGCGGCACGTGCTGCACCTGAAGCGGCTCGACCCGCTGGAACAGTCGGCCGACGCCGCCGATTACGGAACCATCGTTCACGACGGGCTGAACCGTTTCTTCAAGCGCGTGGGCTGCGCATGGCCGGCCGATGCGGCGGCGCAGCTGGCCGCCGACATGGATGCGGCGCTGCACGATGCCGGCATGCGGCCGGCGCTAGCGGCCTGGTGGCGCCCGCGCCTGCGCCGCATCGGCGACTGGGTGGCGGACGCCGAAGCCGCCCGCCGTGCCGCCTGCCGCCCGCTGCTGGTGGAGTCCGAACTGAAGGGCGACTGGATGTTCGAGGCGCCGGCCGGCCCGTTCACCCTGCGCGGCCGTGCCGACCGGATCGAACGGCGTGCCGATGGCAGCCTGTCGATCCTCGACTACAAGACCGGCACTCCTCCATCGGGCAAGGACGTCGAAGAAGGCCGCGCGCCGCAACTGCCGCTCGAAGCGGCCATGGTGCAGCACGGCGCCTTCGGTGCGGCCCTGACCGGCGAGGTGGGCGAGCTGGTCTACTGGCACATCTCCGGCGGCTTCGACCCGGGCCGCAGCATCATGCTGTTCAAGGGCGAGCCGGCACGCACCGCGGAAATCGCCGAACTCGCCCGATCCAGCCTGCGCGCACTCGTCGCCGCGTTCGACGATCCTGCCCGCGCCTACCTGTCGCAGCCCTCGCCGGGCGCCGCACCGCGCTTTTCCGACTACGCCCGCCTCGCCCGCGTCGCCGAATGGACCGCAGCGGAGGATGACGGCGATCAGCGGCCGGGGAGTTGATCCCTCCCTCATTCTTCTTCGCGGGGCGCGGGTGAGCTAGATTGGGGTTTGGCCACCCAGGAACCTCGAATGACCCTGCGCACGCGCTTTACCGACGAGATGAAGGCTTCGATGCGGGCGGGCGATGCACCGCGCACCTCGACCATCCGCATGATCATGGCCAAGCTGAAGGACACCGATATCGCCGCCAGGCCGCGCGGAGGCGATCCGGTTTCCGACGACGAGATCACCGCGATGCTGCGCGGCATGGTCAAGCAGCGGCGCGAGGCGGCGGAGCTGTACGTGCAAGGCAACCGGCCGGAGCTGGCGGCCAAGGAGCAGGCCGAGATCGTGGTGATCGAGGCCTTCCTGCCGCAGCAGATGGACGATGCGGCGCTCCAGCAGGCGGTGGACCGCGCGGTGGCCGAGACCGGCGCCACCAGTGCCAAGGAGATGGGCCGTGTCATGGCGGCGCTGAAGGCGGCGCACGGCGCGGCGCTCGACATGGGCCGCATCGGTCCGCTGGTGAAAGCGCGGCTGAGCTGAGGGCCGCCGGCTCACGCCAGTGAAATTCCCGGAATCGTTCCTGGAGGAATTGCGCGCCCGCACGCCGTTGGCCGCCCTGGTCTCCCGCAAGGTGAAGCTCGCCCGCTCGGGCCGCCAGATGAAGGGCTGCTGCCCATTCCACGGCGAGAAAACGCCCAGCTTCTATGTCTATGAGGACGGCTACCATTGTTTCGGCTGCGGTGCGCATGGCGACGCGATCAGCTTCGTCATGCAGACCAGCGGGTCGAGCTTCCCGGAAGCCGTGCAATCGCTGGCCGGCGAGGCGGGGCTGGAGATGCCGCGGCCGAGCGCCAGCGCTGAGGCAGCCGAGCGGCAGCGTCTCGACCTTCATGGCGTGCTCGAGGCGGCGCAGCATTATTACCGCGACTGCCTGATGTCGCCGGCCGGCGCCCGTGCGCTCGGCTACCTGCGGGACCGTGGCCTGACCGACGCGACGATCGCCCGCTTCAGCCTCGGCTGGGCCGGCGAGGGCCGCGGTGCACTCGCGGCCGCGCTAGCCAAACCGGGCGCGAGCATCACCCAGGGGCAGCTTCTCGAAGCCGGGCTGCTGCGGAGCGGCGAGGACGGCGAAATCCGCGGCGAGCTGTTCTTCAACCGGGTGATGTTCCCGATCCGCGACCGCACCGGGCGGATGATCAGCTTCGGCGGCCGCACCCTGGGCGATGGCCAGCCTAAATACGTCAACGGTCCCGAGACGCCGCTGTTTTCGAAGCGGCGCACGCTGTACGGGCTGAACTTCGCCCGCGAGGCGGCGCGCCGTGGCGAGCCGGTGGTGGTCGTCGAAGGCTACATGGACGTGATCGCGCTGCACCAGGCCGGTTTCGGTGCAGCCGTGGCGCCGCTCGGCACCGCCCTGACATCCGAGCAACTGGAGGAGCTGTGGCGCCTCTCGCCGGCGCCGGTGCTGTGCTTCGACGGTGATGCGGCGGGCGGCCGGGCCGCTGCCCGGGCGGGACAGACCGCACTCGGCTCGCTCGCGCCCGACCGCACCGTGCAGCTCGCAACGCTGGCGGGCGGCGAGGACCCCGACACGCTGGTCCGGCGCGGCGGGCATGCGGCGTTCAAGGCGGTGCTCGATGCCGCGCGCCCGCTGAACGAGGCGTTGTTCGACCTGCTCCGGCAGCCCGGCGACTACGACACACCGGAGCACAGTGTGCGGTTTCGCCGCCGCCTGGAACAGGCTGCCGCCAGCATCCCCGACAAGAGCCTCGCCGCCGCCTATCGCAATGCGCTGGACACCATGTTCTTCGCCGCCAAGCGCAGGACCGCTCCGCAGTCCCGTCAAGGGTTTCGCGAAGCCGGGGGCGGCCGCGATGCGGGCGGCAGGCGGGGTGCGCCGCCGCGTCCGGTCAGGGTACCGCCGCGGCCGGTTCTGCTGGGCGATGCCGCCAATGCCAGCCGCGCCCGCAAGCTGGCGGCGATCCTGCTGCATCACCCGGAGCTTTCCCGCGATGTGGAGGAAGCCTACGGCTCGTTACCATTGCCGCCCGACCTTCAACCGCTGCGCGAGGCCATGCTGGGTTATTTCTCGCAAGCTGAACACGCTGGCGCGCTTGACTCTGCCGGACTCATCAACCACCTGCACGCTCTTGGATTATCGCTGGACGTGGCCCGCGCATTCGATGAGCTGCCGTCCTGCGGCAGACCGGATGCCCAGCCGGCCGAGGCCGAAGCTGGGTGGTGGCATTTCTATGGGCTTATGCACCGGGATGGCCTTGAGCACGCGAGAGACACGGCGCACGCACATTTCGTTGCCAACCAGGATGATCCGGGCGCTTTGGCGCGGCTCAACGCCCTATGCGTGGCGTTGGACCGGCTGAGGAGCGGCGAGCAGTCCGACCAGGACGAGGCGGCGTTCGACGATTGAGCCCTTGGCCGGGAGCAGAACGATGTCTCCGGCCGCGGAATGATTTTTAGACGAATTCGGAGTTCAGGTGATGGCAACCAAACAGGCCGCAGGGGCCGACACCGCAACCGCCGAGGCGGATGCCGAAACCTCGCTGCTCGACACCCAGTCGGCCGCCGTCAAGCGGCTGATCGCGAAAGGGCGTGAGCGTGGCTACATCACCTTCGAGGAACTGAACGCCGTCCTGCCGCCCGAGCAGATGAGCAGCGAGCAGATCGAAGACATCATGTCGATGCTCAGCGAAATGGGCATCCAGGTCGTCGAGAACGAAGACAACGAGGATGGCGAGGCGGTTGCCAAGCCCGAGAAGGCCGAGGGCGAAGGCGGCGAGGAAGGCCAGACCGAAGCCGGCGGCAATGTGGACGAGGAAAGCCTCGGCCGCACTGACGACCCGGTCCGCATGTACCTGCGCGAGATGGGCTCGGTCGAGCTGTTGTCGCGCGAGGGCGAGATCGCGATCGCCAAGCGCATCGAGGCCGGCCGCGACATGATGATCGGCGGCCTGTGCGAGAGCCCGCTGACCTTCCGCGCGATCATCAACTGGCATGACGCGCTGAAAGGCGGCCGCATGCTGCTGCGCGACATCATCGACCTCGAGGCGACGCAGGGTGCCGGCGCGGCTGTCGAAGCCGAGGCCGCGGAAGCGGTGATCGCCGAGCCGGGCAGCGCCGGGTTCGAGCCGCCGGCCGTCGAGGAGCCCGAGGATGGCGAGGAGGGCGAGGGTGCCGGCCTGTCGTTGTCCGCGCTCGAGGAAAAGCTGAAGCCGGAGGTGCTCGAAACCTTTGAGGAGATCGAGAGCCTCTACAAGAAGCTGCAGAAGATGCAGTCCAAGCGCCTGGAGACGCTGACCCAGGGCGAGGAGATGAACGCCAAGTCTGAAAAGGGCTACGAGAAGCTGCGCGAGGAGCTGGTCGGCCGCGTCCAGCAGGTCCGGCTGCACAACAACCGCATCGAGGAGCTGGTGACCCAGCTCAAGCAGCTCACCCAGCGCTTGAACGGACTCGAAGGCCAGCTTCTGCGCTTTGCCGAGAGCAGCAAGGTCGGCCGCGACGACTTCCTGGCGCGCTACCGCGGCAATGAGCTGGATCCCAACTGGATGGAGAGCGTCGCGGGGCTTCCTGGCCGAGGCTGGAAGGCGTTCGCGTCCAAATACTTCATCCAGGTGGCCGACGTGCGCAGCCAGATCGGTGCGATCGCCAACGATGCCGGCCTGCCAATCGGCGAGTTTCGCCGCGTGTATGCGACCGTCAGCCGCGGCGAGCGGGACAGTGCGCGTGCCAAGAAGGAGATGATCGAGGCGAACCTTCGCCTGGTGATCTCGATCGCCAAGAAATACACCAACCGTGGCCTGCAATTCCTCGATTTGATCCAGGAAGGCAACATCGGGCTGATGAAGGCGGTCGATAAGTTCGAGTACCGCCGCGGCTACAAGTTCAGCACCTACGCCACGTGGTGGATCCGGCAGGCGATCACCCGCTCGATCGCGGACCAGGCACGCACCATCCGCATCCCGGTCCACATGATCGAGACGATCAACAAGCTGGTGCGCACCAGCCGCCAGATGCTGCACGAGATCGGCCGCGAACCCGCACCCGAGGAGCTGGCCGAGAAGCTCGGCATGCCGCTGGAGAAAGTGCGCAAAGTACTGAAGATCGCCAAGGAGCCGATCAGCCTCGAGACGCCGATCGGCGACGAGGAAGACAGCCATCTCGGCGACTTCATCGAGGACAAGGGCGCCGTCATCCCGCTCGACGCGGCGATCCAGGCGAATTTGCGCGAAGCGACCACTCGCGTGCTGAGCAGCCTGACGCCGCGTGAGGAACGCGTGCTGCGGATGCGTTTCGGCATCGGGATGAACACCGACCACACGCTCGAAGAAGTCGGCCAGCAGTTCAACGTAACGCGCGAACGCATCCGGCAGATCGAGGCGAAGGCACTGCGCAAGCTGAAACACCCAAGCCGGAGCAGGAAGCTTCGGTCGTTCCTGGACGACTAGATGCTCGCTTACATGACGAACCAGAGTACCCCACCGTTGTGGGAGTGCTGCGTGACCTTGGATGCTGGATGGCCGAACGGTGAAGCTCGAGGATAACGAGGTTTGGAGCAGCCGGCCGCAGCCCGCGTTCACGCGGGTTGCGGTGACGGTCACGTTTCTCCGGCAGGAACAGCCGCCAACTACTCCACCGCCCGTCTTCCCGGCCGATTTGACGCTGGCGCGCGTGGTCAACCCCGGCGTGCCGCTCTACCGGTATTTGTACAACACGGTCGGCGCCCCTTACGTGTGGTGGCTACGGCGCACGATGCCCGACGCGCAACTTGCGGCACTGCTCGCAGCACCTGGCGTGTCGCTCCATGTACTGAGCCGGGACAACGCGCCGGCCGGTTTCTACGAGCTGGATGCGCGCCAGGGGCACACCGTCAACCTCAGCTATTTCGGCCTGATCCCCGGCGCCATCGGCCGGGGCCTGGGCACCGCGTTGCTACGGGCCGCCATCGGCAGCGCCTGGGCGCACAAGCCGCGTGCGCTGACGGTGAACACTTGCACCGCCGATCATCCGCGCGCCCTGCCCAACTACCTGGCAGCCGGCTTCGTGCCGTTCCGCACCACCCGCGAGATCTGGGACGTGCCGGACCGCCTGGGCCTGGTGATCCCCGACCACCTCAAGGTGTGAGTCTCAGGCGTAACGGGACACCGCGAGGTCCTCGTGCTCGATGTTGGGGCGGCGGCCGCTCATCAGGTCTGCAAGCAGAGCGCCGGAGCCGCACGACATGGTCCAGCCGAGCGTGCCATGCCCGGTGTTGAGCCACAGGTTGTCAACTTTGGTCGGCCCGATCACCGGCGGCCCATCGGGCGTCATCGGCCGCAACCCGGTCCAGAACTTCGCGCGTGAGACGTCGCCACCATGCGGGAACAAATCCGTCACCGAATGCACCAGCGTCCGGCGTCGCGGCTCGCGCAGGGTGTTGCTGTAGCCTGCGAGCTCGGCGGTGCCGCCGACCCGGATGCGGTCGCCCAGGCGGGTGATCGCCACCTTGAACGTCTCGTCCATCACGGTGCTGACCGGGGCGCCCATCATGTCGGACACCGGCATCGTGATGGAGTAGCCCTTCACCGGATACACCGGCAGCATGATCCCCGCGTCGCGCAGCAGCGCCGGCGAGTAGCTGCCGAGGGCCACCACATATTGGTCGGCGGTCAGGGTGCCGGATGCCGTCACCACGCCGGAAACCCTGCCGCCGTCCATCGCAAGGCGTTGGATGTCGGTGCCGTAGCGAAAGACCACCCCGGCGGCTTCGGCCAGCGCGGCCAGGTTCTGCGTGAAGATGTGCGCGTCGCCGGTCTCGTCCCCCGGCAGGCGCAAGCCACCCACGAACTTGCCAGAGACATCGGCCAGCGCCGGTTCCTGTGCGATGCAGCCGGCGCGGTCCAGCACGGTGTAGGGCACGCCGAGCCGGTCGAGCACCGCGGTGTCGTCGCCGGAGTGGTCGGCCTGCGACTGGGTGCGGAACAACTGCAGCAGGCCGCGCTGGCCCTCGTCGTAGGTGATGCCGGTGACGCTGCGCAGGTCGCGCAACCTGTCGCGGCTGTACTCCGCCAGCCGCACCATGCGCGACTTGTTGCGGGCATAGGCCTCCGCGTTGCAGTTGCCGAGAAAGCGGGTGACCCAGTCCAGCAATTGGCGGTCGGGCACCGGCCAGAACACCAGCGGCCGGTGGCGCATCATCAGCCAGAGTATCGCCTTCTTCGGGGTGTCGGGTCCGGCCCACGGCGCCGACAACCCTGGCGAGACCTGCCCCGCATTGGCAAAGCTGGTCTCCATCCCGGCCGCCGGCTGCCGGTCCAGGACCGTTACCTCATGGCCCGCCTGCGCGAGATACCAGGCCGAGGTGACACCGACGACGCCGCTGCCGAGAACGATCACTTCCAATGGACATGCCTCACCAGTTGATGTAAGAACAGCCGTAACTACTTAACTCTCGTCGCAAGGGGAGCACACACAAATGCATATGACCAAGCTGGTGCGTGTTGGAAACTCGACAGGCCTGACTTTGTCGCGCGATGTGCTGGCCGAAGCCCGGCTCGGGCGTGGTGACGAGGTGGCCGTGAGTGTCACCGAGGGGCGGATCGAAATCGCGCGGCCTGCTGATGCATATGGCCGTGCCATGGAGGTGGGGCGCGCATTCTCGGCCCGGTATCGCAAGGCGATGGCTGAACTGGCGAAGTGAGCGGCGGCTGGCGTCTGCCGCCGCTGCGCGCCATCGTGGATATCCATGCGGAACTGCTGGCCGAACATGGGGGAGCTGCAGGGTTGCGGGACCCTGGCGCGCTGGAAGCTTGTCTCGGCCGGCCGATGCAGATGCTGGCCTACGCCAATGAAACCGACCTGGCCGCGTTCGCGACCTCGCTCTGTGCCGGGATCTGCCGGATCCACCACCCCTTCGTCGATGGCAACAAGCGGGCCGGGTTTGCGGGCCTCGGCATGACGCTGCTGCTGAATGACGGCTACCTGGACGTCGCCGAGCGAGAAGCGGCGCAGCGCGTGCTTAACTTGGCCGCCGGCGAGTTGGACGAGCCGGATTTCGCTGCCTGGGTCAGGCAGAACCTGACCCAGGCTTGATCATCAGCCGACGATCTCTTCGGGCTTGAAGAAGAAGGCGATCTCGGTCGCGGCGTTCTCGGCGCTGTCCGAGCCGTGCACTGAATTGGCCTCGATGTCCTCGGCGAACTCGGCACGGATGGTGCCGGGATCGGCTTTCTTGGGGTCGGTGGCGCCCATGATGCGCCGGTTGGCGGCGATCGCGTCTTCACCTTCGAGCACCTGCAGAACCACCGGGCCGCTGGTCATGAATGTCACCAGACCGCCAAAGAACGGCCGCTCACGATGCACGCCGTAGAACTCCTCGGCCTGCGCCTTGCTGATGATCGCGCGCCGTTGCGCCACGATGCGCAGCCCCGCATCCTCGAACTTCGCGTTGATCTTGCCGGTGAGGTTGCGGCGCGTGGCGTCCGGCTTGATGATCGAGAAGGTGCGCTCGGTAGCCATGAGGGTAATCCTGAATTCGGGGGTTCGCCGCGCCATAGACGAGCCCGGCCAGCTAGTCCAGTTGGAGCCGTGTTGAGTGGCCGGTCGTCAGTCGTCAGATCCCGGTCGCGCCCTTATCCTTCTCTGACGACTGAAACCTGACGACTGACATCTGGAAATGAGCCTGCTGACCATCTCCGGCCTGACGCTGCGCATGGCCGGCCGCACCCTGCTGGACCGCGCCGACCTGTCGGTAGAGGCGGGGCGCCGCATCGGCCTGGTCGGACGCAACGGCGCCGGGAAATCGACGCTGCTGCGGGCGATCTCGGGCGAACTCGGGCTGGATGGCGGCGACATCCGGCTGTCGTCGCGTGCCCGCATGGCGCAGGTGAGGCAGACCGCCCCATCGGGCGCGCAATCGCTGCTCGACACCGTTCTTGAAGGCGACCCGGAACGGCTGGCGCTGCTGCACGAGCTGGAAGCGCCCGACCCGGCACGCGTGGCCGAAATCCACGAGCGGTTGCGCACGATCGGCGCCGACGCGGCACCCGCCCGCGCCGCCGCGATCCTTGCCGGGCTGGGCTTCGATGCCGCGGCGCAGGCGCGCCCGGTCGATAGTTTCTCCGGCGGCTGGCGGATGCGCGTGGCGCTGGCGACCGCGTTGTTCGCAGCGCCCGACCTGCTGCTGCTCGACGAGCCGACCAACCATCTCGACCTCGAAGCGACGATGTGGCTGGAGACCTGGCTGGCGAAGTTTCCAGGCGCCGCAATCGTCGTCAGTCATGACCGCGGCCTGCTGGATCGCGCGGTCGACAGCATCGCCCATCTCGACCGCCAGAAACTGAGCCTGACGCCCGGCGGCTACACCGAGTTCGTCCGCATCCGCACCGAGCAGGCGATGCAGCTCGGCCGCGCCGCCGAGCGCATCGCCGCCCAACGCGCCCACATGCAGAGCTTTGTCGACCGGTTCCGCGCCAAGGCCACCAAGGCGCGTCAGGCGCAGGCGCGGCTGAAGGCGTTGGAGAAGCTGCCGGTGATCGACACGGTCATCGAAGCGGCTCCGACCCGCTTCAGTTTTCCCGAGCCGGTGCAGCTCGCGCCGCCCATCCTGGCGCTGGATCGTGTGAGTGTCGGTTACGATGGCGTGCCGGTGCTGCGCGGCCTCTCGCTCACCGTGGACATGGACGACCGCATCGCGCTGCTCGGCGCCAACGGCAACGGCAAGTCCACGTTGGCCAAGCTGATCGCCGGCCGGCTGCAGCCGATCACCGGCGAGATGCGGCGCTCGGGCAAGCTGCGCGTCGGCTACTTCGCCCAGCACCAGGAGGCCGAGCTGGTGCCCGACGACACCCCCGTCGCGCACATGTCCCGCGCCCTGCCGCAGGCGCTGCCGCCGCGGGTCCGCGCGCAACTGGCGCGGTTCGGCCTGGATGCCGACCGCGCCGAGACGCCGTCGAAGAACCTGTCGGGCGGCGAGCGTGCGCGATTGCTGCTGGCCCTGGCGACGCGCGAGGCGCCGCAGATGCTGATCCTCGACGAGCCGACGAACCACCTCGATATCGATGCCCGGGACGCCCTGGTGCGTGCGCTGGGCGAGTACGAGGGCGCGGTGCTGCTGATCACCCATGATCCCGACCTGGTGGAGCTGGTCTCGGACCGCCTCTGGCTGGTCGGCGATGGCACCGTGAAACCCTATGACGGCGACATGGACGACTACCGCGCGCTGCTCGTCGAGCGTGCACGTCCGGCCCGGGCCGAAGCGGCGCCGACGCGCAAGGACGACCGGCGCGACCGGGCCGGCCAGCGCCAGCAACAGGCGCCGCTCCGCCGGCAGGCAAAGGATGCCGAAGCGCTGATGGGCAAGCTGGCGGCGGAACGCGCGGCAATCGAGACCAAGCTCGCCGACCCTCGCCTATACGAGCCGGGCCGCGCCGCCGAGGTTACTGCAGCAAACACCCGCCTGGCCGCGATCGCACGCGAAACCGCAGCGGCGGAGATCGCGTGGCTGGCGGCGGAAGAAGCGCTCGAACAGGCAGGCTGATGGTGCTCCGGCCTTGGTTCACGCTTGCGAGAAAAGGTAACCCGTTACGATCGCAGCCTTGTTTGTTCGTAACCTGCCGTTAACCTTGCGTTCGCGTGACCATAAGGGAGGACATCATGCACATCGTACGCACGCCGAAAACGGCGGCGTTGACGGTGGCCGGCATCGCGGGCGCTTGCGCGTTCGCCAGCCAGGCTGCCGCTTCAAGCTGTACCGATCTGGCCAGCTTCAAACCGGTTTTCGGGGGCGCCGCCACCATCGTTTCGCTGTCGGCCGAGGACGTCACCGGCGGCAGCTTCACGCCGCCGGGCGGTTCCGCGATCACCGGGCTGCCGCCGTTCTGCCGGGTTTCGGCAGTGGTGTCGTCGAGCGGCGACGCCAGCAAGTCACAGTCGGCGGTCGAGATCTGGTTGCCGGAGCAGGGCTGGAACGGCCGCTACGCCGGCTTCGGCAATGGCGGGTTCGCCGGGTCGATCAGCTATGGATCGCTGCAGCTGGGCCTTCTGGAAGGCTTCGCCGCCGCCAATACCGACATGGGCACCGGCATCCTGTTCGGCTGCAACAGCGCGTTTTGCGGTAATCACACGGGCTTCGGCGGCATCCCCGGCGGGCTTTACGGTGACGCTGCGGCGATCCGCGATTTCGGTTATGCCGCGACGCACCTGATGACGGTGGCCGCCAAGCAGATCGTTGCCGCCTATTACGCCAAGCCGCCCAGCTACTCGTATTTCGACGGCTGCTCGACCGGCGGCCAGCAGGCGCTGATGGAAAGCCAGCGCTTCCCCGACGATTACGACGGCATCCTGGCGGGCGCCCCCGCGCATAACCGCACGCACCTGCACATGGCGGGGCCGGCCATCTACGAGGCCACGCATTTCGCGCCGGACGCTTACCTGACCAACGGGGCGCTCGCGTTGAGCCATGCGCTGGTGCTGAAGCAATGTGCCGGGCGGGACGGCGGCTTGCGGACCGACGACTTCCTGACGCAACCGGCCCAGTGTTCGACCAATGCCCACGCGCTGATTTGCCAGGGCACTGCAGGCGAGGTGCCCTGCACCGACCCGAATGCGACCAGCTGCACCTGCCTGACGCCGCACCAGGCCGAGGCGATGAACCGCGACTGGACCGGGGCGATCGATAACCACGGCGCGCAGCTCTATCCGGGCGCCGAGCGCGGGACCGAGGAGCCGGTGCCGTTGACCGCCGCCAACAACTTCGAAGGCAACCTCGGGCTGCCCTGGCAACAGGCCTTCTCCGAGCCGGCGTTCGACAGCCTGATGTTTTGGGCTCTCGGACCGAACTGGGTCTGGCAGGAGATGTTCACCACGCCATCGAAGCTGGAGCCGGAACTGGCCAGCGAGATTGCGGCGGTGGACAACGCCAAGGTGGGCGACAGCACCTTCGCGGCTATCCTCAACGCCAACAGCACCGACCTCTCGGCGTTCGCAGGGCACCACCACCGGATGCTGATGTATGCCGGTTATGCCGACCCGCTGATCCCGAGCGCCACCGCGATCGACTACTATAATGCCGTCGCCAAGGGCGATCCGTCCCTGCAAAGCTACCTGCGCCTGTTCATGGCGCCGGGCGTCTGGCATTGCGGCGGCGGCCCGGGCCCGAACGCGTTCGGCAACCTGTCGGGCAACCTGCCCCCGCAGCCGCTCAACCCCGCCGACGACGCGTTGGGCGCGCTGATCGCCTGGGTGGAACAGGGCCTGCCACCGACGCAGATCACCGCGACGAAGTACCTCAACGATGCACCAAGCCAGGGCATCGCATTCCAGCGGCCGCTCTGCCTCTACCCGGCGCATAGCGAATACATGGGCGGCGACAAGAACAGCGCCTCCAGCTTCGCCTGCGTTGCCGGCAAGCCCGTCACCAACCAGGGCTTCGCCAAGAAGTACGGGCCGTAAAGCTTAGCACCGGCCCAAAACTGCCGTCGCGACCTGCCGCCTGGCCCGTAAGAGCCAGGCGGCATTCGCAAAGGGTTGTTGCCTAGCTCGCGACCGGTAGATCCTTGGCGCGGACGGTGCCGAGCTGGCTGGTGAAGGCCAGGTCCTGCGTGCCGCCCTGGGATTGCGACACGCCGGAAATGCGGTGCTCGCCGCTGTCGTAAACCGTCACCACGCCCGCCTGTTCGATCGCGACCCGATGGGCGTCGGGGAAGCATGCGTAGCGCATGTCGTTCTGCGCCCCTGCCGAAGAAGGATGGCCGAGCCCGGCTGGCCACCAGTCATGGCTGGGTGCCGGCTCCGGCTCTGGCGCCATTTTTACCGGGCCGGTGCCGCTGCCGCTTGGTTCCGCCCGCGGTTTCGCGTCGTCGTTTCCGGACAGCGCCTCGCACAGCGCGGCCACTTTGTCTTGCAGGCCGCTGTTGAACATCTCGCCGACCTGGACCATGCCGCCGGCGGTCCATTGGCCCATGCCGCCGAGGTCCGGATGGCTGAACTGGGCCATCCGCCCGCCGCCATGCGCCACCGCCTGTTGCAGGACGCGCACCGCCTCCACGCTGACGCCGTGCTGGCGGGCCAGTGCTTCGATGTCGGCCATGCTCGTCTCCTTGCGTTCGCCGCGGTTTGACGTCAGGCGGCTTTGAGCCACTCCAAAAGCGGCTGCCACAACGCGGTTTCCGCGCCCGAGCCGGCGACCATCCCGATATGTCCCGCGGCCGGGCGCAGCGTGGTCGTTCCCGGCAGCCGGTCGGCCAGGGCCAGCGCGCTCTCGGGCGGCACGATCCGGTCGCGCGCCGGGATGGCGACCAGGCTGGGCATCGCCAGCGCTTCCGGCCGGACCGCTGCGCCGGCTACGAGCCAGGTGCCTCGCTCGGGCGTGTTGCGGCCGTACCAGCCGCCCAGGACCTCACGCGCAACAGGGGCCGATAACGGAATGCCATCGTTCAGCCAGTCTTCCAGCGCGACAAACCGGCGTGCCCGGTCGCTCTGCTGGTCCTGGGTGCCGAAATCGCGGTATTTCGCGCCGACGCTGCCCGGCTCGATCAGGCTGAACAGCATCTGCAACGCATCGACCGGCATGGCGCCGCCAAGCGCGAGGGCAGGCTCCAGAAACGGCAGGAACTCGGCGAGGCGGCGTGCCCCGGCGGCATCCGGCGACCAGAAATCCCACGGCGTCGCCAGGAGCGCCAGTCGGCTGATCCGCTCCGGCCGCCGGAGTGCCGCGGCCACCGTCATCAGCCCGCCCATGCAGTAGCCGACCAGCACCACCTTCGGCCCGGCCGCCTCGATGGCGCGCTCCAGCCGGCCGGCGATGTAGTCGGTGAGGGTGAACTGCCGTTCCAGCTCACCGGGAAATCCCCAATCGAGCAGCAGGGGCCGGACCCCGCCTGCCGCCAGGAACCGCAGCATCGACTGGCCCTGCATCAGGTCCAGCACATGCGCGCGGTTGACCAGGCTGGGCACCACGACAACCGGCGGGGCGCTGTCCGGACCGTAATCCAGCAACCGCGAACCGCCTTCGGCCCAGATCGCCGGCGGGTCCGCGAGGTTCCGCGCCCACTCGTGACGGCGATACGCGGCGATGCCTGCGACCAGCGCCGGGTCGGGCATGAAGGCGGCCGGGTCAGCGGTCCTTGGGGCCATCTCCGGCAGCGAGCCGGCGCTCCAGCTCCTCCACACGTCGGGCCAGCTTTTCGATGGCTGCATCGCGAGCATCAGGTGCAGCAGGAGCGGGCGCGGGCCCAGCCGATGGTTGGCGCGGGGCAAGTCCGGCCGCGGCGTCATGGGCGACCGGGAGATTCGGCAGGAATGCGGACGCGGCACGTGCGCCGTCGGCCCACATGGCGACCAGGGACGACCACGCATGCGCGCGCTCCTGGTCCGTGGCGGCTGCGCTGAGCTCGCTCTGCCAGATCGTTATCCAGTCCCGCACCAGGTCCGCCACTCCCGGCGAGCCGTTCGGGCCATCCGTCATGCGTCATCCACCGACCATCCGTGCCGACCAGCGGTATAGTCGGGCGAGGGTTCCCCGTGAAGGAAGCGGGTGGATGAGGAAGCAGGCCTGCTGCTTTATCGGTTCCTATGAAATCCATAGGTTTGTGCGTTGCCGCACGCATGCTAGCCTGACCGCTCAAAGTTTCGACGATTACCACCGGGAGACCATCGGATGACGCAGATCGAGGGACCGCCTGCCGGCGAGGATGCCCCCGTCCGGCCGCCGGTGGTGGTCAAAAAATACGCCAACCGGCGGCTCTACAACACCGAGAGTTCGAGCTACATCACGTTGGACAACCTGGCCGACATGGTACGCGTCGGGCGCGACTTCGTGGTGTACGACGCGCGCAGCGGCGACGACATCACGCGCGGCGTGCTGACGCAGATCATCGTCGAGGAGGAGAGCAAGGGCCGCGCCCTGTTGCCGACCACCTTCCTGCGCCAGTTGATCGGCTTCTACGGCGACAGCCTGGGCGGCATCGTCCCGCGCTACCTCGAGCACACCATGAGCGCCATCGCCCGCCAGCAGGAGCAGATGCGCGAGGCCATGCAGCAGACCATGGGCAACCTGCTGCCACCGGGCCTGGAGGAGATGCGCCGCCAGAACATCGCCATGATGGAGCGTGCGATGAGCCTGTTCAGCCCGTTCTACCGGCCTCCCGGCAGCGAGCCGGCGGCCGAACCCGGTGCCGAGCCCCCGGCATCCGCGCCCCAAAACTCGGCAACCCAGAACGTCCCAACCCAGAACCCTGGGGCGCAAAGCCAGATCGAGGCGTTGCAGCGCGAAGTCGAACACCTGCGCCTGGCTTTGGCTGCGCGGCAGGCCGAAGCGCCTGCTCCTGCGGCGTCGGTGTCGCCCGGCCTGGCGCGCGTCAGAAAAAAACCTGACGATGCCGAAGGTTAATTGCTGCATCGCCTTGCCCGTGCGGGTAAACACGGGCTTGCGCGTACATTTTCCCTGCGCAAGTTAGGACTTGTGGTAAAACTGCGTCTGTAGCAGCAATGACGTCCTCGTTTACGCGCAAGAGATGATCCATTCCGAGTACGGATATAATCGTTTCTGAACCGGACTCTCTGCTGTGGAAAGCGCTGGAACGGGAACAGCGCCGCTTCGGCTACGTGAAGTTCGCCGGACTCGGCGGCGATGTTTTGGATTTAGCGGGGTTAGGACATCAGGTGATGGATGGTAACCGCAGCGTGACCGACACCGACCTGCTCGCATCCGACTGCGAAACGGCAGACGACCGGCCGGAGCCCGAGACGCCCGAGCGTGCAGCTCCGCGGGCCGGTCTGGCCGACCGACATGTCGGAACTCGCATTCGTGAACGCCGGATCATGCTGGGGCTCTCGCAACAGCAACTCGCAGTAATGATCGGCGTCACTTATCAGCAGGCACATAAATACGAACGCGGATTGAACCGGATTTCGGCGGGCCGGCTTTACGATATCGCCGGCGTTCTGAACGTCCCGATCTCGTGGTTCTTCGAGGGTATGCGCGACGATGGGGCTGCCATCGAAATGACCCCTCGCCAGCGTATGTGCCTGGAACTGGCGCGTAATTTCGCGGCGATCGACAACCTGAAGCACCAGGAAGCGCTGAGCCAGATGGCGCGGGCGCTTGCACAAGCCGAAGCCGGCGGCTCGGCCTGACATAGAGGGCCCAACGCCGGCTCAGGCCGGACCGGACCACAAACGCAAAAGCCGCCCGGTCACCCGGGCGGCTTCATCATGTAGGCGGAACTGGTCGCCTAGTCGTGTATCAGGAACGCGCCCAACGATGATCGTGCACCAGGCCGTCGTCATGATCGTGCGATCCATGGCTGCCCTTGGCGCCGGCGCGCTCATCGGTGTGCTTGCCGCCGGGCGGCGTGTTGCGGGCCCACTGGTGGCTGTGCACCAGGCCGTCATCGTAGAAGTCGCAGGACGGGGCGGCGTAGGTCATTGGGGTAAACTCCAGCGCGGTGCGTTGATGCATCTACGCATGACGGAGCGCCCGTTTCACTGGCCTCACCACCAAGCCGGGTGAATGCTGTAAAGCCGTACACCGGAGAAGCTGTAAAGCAAGAAAGCTTTGTAAAGCCTGATCAGGGTTTCAGAGCCATGCGGACGAGGATGGCAACGGCGCCGACCGAAAGCACACCGGCCAGGTAAAGGCCCACGAACCAGGCAAAACGCCGGCCCATGATACTAGTGGTAGCTGGTGTGGGCGCCGACCTTGCCGCGGAAAACCCAATAGCTGTAGCCGGTATAGGCCAGGATGATGGGTATCAGCACCGACGCACCCACCAGCAGGAACTTCTGGCTGGAGGGCGGTGCGGCGGCATCCCAGATGCTGATCGATGGCGGCACCAGCATCGGCCAGATGCTGATCCCCAGCCCGGCGAAACACAGCACGAACCAGCCGATCACGCACAGGAACGGCGTCGCGTGATGCTCGCCCAGGATGCCGGCCCAGAACCGCCAGGTCAGCAGGGCCACCAGCAACGGCACAGGCGCGGTGATCGCAACGCCTGGCCAGTCGAACCAGCGATGGTAGAACACCGGGTTGAGGAAGGGCGTCCAGACGCTGACCAGGCCGATGAAGCCCAGCACGACGAAGCTCAAGGCTTCCGAGTAGCGCCGCATGCGCCGTTGCATCGCGCCCTCGGTCCGCCACACCAGCCACGTCGCGCCAAGCAGCGCATAGCCCGCCACCACCGCAAAGCCGCAGACCAGCGTGAAGCTGTCGAGCCAGTCCCACCAGCCGCCCGCATAAGCCCGCCCGTTCACCCGGATGCCCTGCAGCAGACCGCCGAGCGTCAGGCCCTGCGCGAAAGCGGCCATGGTCGACCCGCCGAAGAATGCCACGTCCCACCAGAACCGGCCGTGTCTGGTGACGGCCCTGAAGCGGAACTCGAACGCCACGCCGCGAAAGATCAGCGCCAGCAGCATGGTCATGATGGTCGGATACATCGCCGGCATGATCACCGCGTAGGCGAGCGGGAACACTGCGAACAGGCCGCCGCCGCCCAGGATGAGCCACGTCTCGTTGCCGTCCCACATCGGCGCGATGGCGTTCACCATGACGTCCCGCTCCTCGCGGTCGCGCTCGATGCCGAACAGGATGCCGACGCCGAGGTCGAAGCCGTCCAGCACGACATAGGCCAGAACCGCGAACGCGATCAGCCCGGCCCAGATGATCGGCAGGACGTGCGCGGCGCTCATGTCCACGGCCGTCATTCCGCCAGGACCTGGCCCTGGATGCCGGGAGCAGAGTGCTCCGGCACCGCACCCGCCGGTCCCGGCGTGATGCCGGCCGTGCGGATCGGCTGGCCCGCCGGATGGTCGGTCTCTCCACGCACCGGTGGCCGTCCCATCAGCTTGAGGATGAAGCCGATCCCCGCGGTATAGACGACCGCATAGACCGCGATGAACGCGATCAGCGAGGTTGCGACCCCCGGCAGCCCGATCGGCGACATGCTGTCGGCGGTCCGCATCAGGCCGTACACCGTGAAGGGCTGCCGGCCGACCTCGGTGGTTATCCATCCGCAGATGACGGCGGCGAAGCCCGACGGGCCCATCACCAGAACCGCCCGCTGCAGCCAGCGGTTCTCGAACAGCGACCGGCGCCAACGCAGGAACAGGCTCCAGAGCCCGATCGCCGCCATCAGGAAGCCGATGCCGATCATCGCACGGAAGGTGAAGAACACGATCGTCGAGTTCGGCCGGTCGGCGCGCGGGAAATCCTTCAGCCCGGGCACCCGGCCATCGAGCGTGTGCGTCAGGATCAACGAACCGGCATGCGGCAGCTCGATCTTGTAGCGGGTGACCTCGGCCTTCATGTCGGGAATGCCGAACAGGATCTCGGGCGCGTCGGCCCGGCCGTCCCAGTCACCCTCCATCGCCGCGATCTTCGCCGGCTGGTAGCGCAGCGTGTTCAGCCCGTGAATGTCGCCCATCAGGATCTGGGCGGGGGCCACGAATGCCGCCATCCACATCGCCATCGAAAACATCTTGCGTACCGCGACGTTGCCGGGTGCGGCGCCGCCGAGCGGATGCGAGCGCAGCAGGTGGTAGGCGGCGACTGCACCGACGACGAACGCGACGCTGAGGTATGATGCGAGCACCATGTGCGGCAGCCGCACGAAGAAGCTCGGGTTGAACACGATCGCCCACCAGTTTTCCGGCAGGAACCGGCCATCCGGCGCAATGGTGTAGCCGGCCGGGGTCTGCATCCACGAGTTCACCGACAGGATCCAAGTGGCCGAGATCAGCGTTCCGGCAGCCACCAGGCAGGTCGCTGCGAAGTGCAGGCGGGGTCCGACCTTCTGCATGCCGAACAGCATGACGCCGAGGAACCCGGCTTCGAGGAAGAAGGCCGTCAGTACCTCGTAACCCATCAGCGGCCCGATGACCGCGCCCGCCCGATCCGAGAACGCGCCCCAATTGGTGCCGAACTGGTAAGACATGACCAGGCCGGACACCACGCCCATCGCGAACCCGATGGAGAAGATCTTCACCCAATAGCGGAACAGGTCGAGATAGACGGCCTCGCCGGTACGCAGCCACATCCCCTCGAGCACCGCGAGGTAGCTGGCCAGCCCGATCGAAAAGGCCGGGAAGACGATGTGGAAGATCAAGGTGAACGCGAACTGGGCACGCGCGAGGTGGAATGCGTCGAGTGCGAACATCGGCAACCTCCGGTCCCCCCAACATACAAGCGCCGATGGTGATGGCCAGGGGAAGAAAGGCGTTACTTTAGTGCCATGAGGTGCCGGTAAACCGGAGCACTACAGCATTGCTGTTGATCCGCTGACCATATCGGTGCATCCAGGACCATGCTGCAGCCGATGACCGAGACCGAAGACACCGATTGCGGACGTGAACTCATCGCTTCGCTTCAGGAGGCCGCCGCCGTCGTGCGGGGCAAAACAGAAGCAGCGCGCGTTCATACCCCGCCTGGCGATATGGACGTGCGGGCGATCCGGGATCGGCTGGGGCTCACGCGGGCCGCTTTCGCAACACGGTTCGGGCTGGCGATCGCGGCTGTGCGCGACTGGGAGCAGGGTTTACGGCGGCCGGATCCTTCGGCGCGTGTTTTACTGATGGTGATTTCCCGGTCTCCGGAGACCGTTGCCCAGGTGGTTGCGGAAGCCCGCGCCGCCTGACCGAGCAGCCGGATGAGATCTGGCGGCCGCCCTTTGTGAGACCGCCCTAGTCGGTCACGCCCTGCTGCCAGGTGATGGGGTCCAGCCGCACCAGCGGGATCTGGCCGACCGAAACCGTACGATCCCGGATGACGAACGGCAGGCGTACGACGTCCGATCCATCGGTCGCGGTCGCATGTGCCATCACGGCAAGGATGGCCTTCGCCGTCATGGCGACACCCGGCGGCACCAGCTTGGCCCGTGTGGCGGCATCGAGTGTCGCGGTGGTGCCGCCGATATCCGCGGTTCCGCTGCCGGCCGGTTGCAACTGGTGATCGAGACCGAGGTCGGCCCGGGCGCTGAGGTTCAGTGGGCCCCATCGAAGCTCCGCCTGCTGGATCGACAGCCGGCCACCCTCATCGCGCCAGGCTTTTGCCTGGGCCGCGGCGCGCGAGCCGGTATCCTGCGAGGCAGGCGTTGCGGCAGGCTGGTGGCCCGGTGTCGCGGGCGGGGAGCCGCCCAGCAGGCTGGGTGCCGAAAGCTTCACTGTGGCGCCGGCCCGGGCGACGGTCGCGCCGAGCGGCCAGCGGCCTATGTCGGGCAACCCTATACGTTCGGCGTGGATGCCGAGGAGCAGAGACGGTGAACCCTGAGGGCCGCTGCCGGCATCCGCCGATCCCCGGTCAGCGATGGCAGCGCGCTCTGCTGCCCGATCCAACGACAGATCGACCGAGAGCGCATCGAGCTGAACATCCTGAGGGTGAGCGGAGCCGGCAATGCCGCCAGTGATCCCCGCCGCTTGCAGCGCCCCCTCGAAGGTGCGCCCAGGAAGCAGGGGCAGGTCGGCCACCTCGCTTGCAGCGGTGAACCCGATATCGGGCGAGTGGGACAATCGGAGGAACTGCTGGCCCTCGGCCGAGACCTTCAGGGTCAGTGGATGTGCCAGCGAAACCGACACAACCACCCTGTCCGCCGACCATGTCAGGCCCGCCGGAATGTAGCGTTCACCACCCGAAATGCCGGCGCGCTGGATGACCAGGGCTGCGGTGAATGGCCAGCCGACCGCCACATTCTCACCGATTGAGACGATCCAGCCGGCCGCCTGTGCTTGTGAGACCCACCGCATCGTGTTTCGCGTCAGCAGCGTGGTCCCGGTGAACCACAGAGCAGTGTCCGCGAGCACAAGGCCGGTGCCGGCCAATGCGACAACGGCCAGCCACCCCCTCGTCAGCCGCAAGAGCGTTGTTCCAAAGCGATATTCATCCACATCTGGGCGCCCGTGGGTTGTTGGACGCCACGACGCCGGTTCCGTCCGGTTTGCATCCAGCGTGTCACGTTCTCGTGCACCTCATTCTTTTTCAATAGAAACAACAAAGTAGCCCACTCCGTCCACCGGGTGTCAGCCTGGGTTTGCATGAGCTTCGTGGCGAGACTACGGCCCAAAACTCTGACTTACGAAAGTGTTACCGAGTTCAGGAGGGTGACCGTGATCCCTGCGCAAACCGTGTCTCCACAGAGTTGTCCACAGGCTTGAACCCGCTTGCTTCCATGTCGCGCCAAAACGCTTCGATCCGGGCGAGCAAGATCTCGCGGCGGCAGGGCACTTCGATCGGCGGTCCGATGACGACGTGGATCACGCCTTTCCGCTTGCCGAGAACACCCCGCGACCATCGCAAACCCGAATCCGTGGCGACCGGCAGAACCGGCTGTCCGAGGCGTGCAGAGATCGCCGCCACCCCTGGTTGCAGCTTTACGTGCACGCCGGGCGCAACCCGCGTACCCTCGGGAAAGATCATGATCTGCCGGGCGTTGGCCGCGGCACGCCCGACTGCAGTCAGCAGCCCGCGCAGCGCCGTGGCGCCGGCGGACCGGTCCACCGGCATCATCCCGGCCGGAACCAGCAGCGGCCCGAACAACGGGATCCGCGTCAGCTCCTGCTTCATCACGTAGCTCGGACGATCGAGCACCGCCATCCAGATCAGCGTGTCGAACTCCGACTGGTGCTGGCCAGCCAGCAGCGCGGGCCCGTCGCGCGGAATGTGCTCGCGCCCGGTAAGCTCCACCCTGATGCCGCAAATCGGGCCCAGCCCCCACAGAACGGTGCGCGCCCAGCGCTGCGCGAGCGGCAGAGCGAGGTGTCGCGCGAACATGCGGATCGGCACGCCGGCCGAGGCAAACACGAACGTCAAGGTGTAGTACCAGACCATGTACACGGCCGAGCGCAGGCGGTCCGCCGGGGTGAAATGCAGGTCGGTTTTCATCCGTCCAGGCTCGCATCCGCCCCAAGCCGCGCCAGGCCGAGCTGCGATGCCAGCCACTTGGTGTATTCACCGGCCAGCAGCCTCCAGGTAGCCAGGCTTCCGGTGCCGCGCAGGGCCGGCGGCAGCACCGGTACGGCGATCAGGCGAACCTCGGGCACGCTGCGCTGCAACTCGGTGAGCGCGCGCTGCATGTGGTATGTGGCAGTCACCACCAGCAACGAGTTGAGACCCTGGTCCGCGACCCAGGCGGCGGTCTCGTCGGCATTGCCGGTCGTGCTGGTGGCGGCGCGCCCCAGGGTGATGCGGCCGGCGAACGGCGCCGGGTCGATGCCGGTGCCGCGAAGAAGCTGCGGCAGTTCGGCCCCGTGTCCGACACCCGAGATCAGCAGCACGCGGCCGCGACCGCGTTGCAGCAGCCGCATGCCGGTGGCGATGCGGTCGGCCCCGCCGGTGAGCACCACGATGCCATCCGCGCGCTCCTCGCTCGCATTGGCCTGCACCGCGCCATGTACGAACCAGGCAAACCCGGCGAGCCAGGCGGCCGTGAGCGCGACTGCGACCGTCAGCGCCGTTGCAGCAAAGCCCTGCCTCATGGTGCGGCCATCATGGCAGGCGGGCGAGCCATCGCCGCACCGTCACCTGGGTGGTGAGCCACGCGACCAGCGCGCCCAG
>CAZZWO010000022.1:0-21794 GCA_964657885.1 uncultured Acetobacteraceae bacterium
AGGTCCGCGACAGCACCAATAAAAGTCTTTTGTTTCTTTTCTTCAGAAAAGAAAATCTTACACTTATGCTTCGATAACACTATGCTGCAACACATGAGTAATCAGGCTGCGCAGCCGGGCGGGGCGGACCGGCTTGTGCAGAAGATGCAGCCCTGCGGCGCTGACTTCCTGTTGCACGTCCGCGCCGTGGTCTGCGGTGACGACGATGGCTGGCAGCCCGCCCCAGCGGCGGCGCAGCGTGGCGATGGCGTCGATGCCGGTGACGCCGTTTTCCAGGCGGTAGTCCGCGATGATCAGGTCGGGGGCGGGAGCGGTGTCCGATGCACCCGATTCGAGGGCCTGGGCAGCATTCGCGGCGCCGCGCACGCGCATGCCCCAGCCGGTGAGGAGAACGCTCAGGCCTTGGAGCACGTGCGGTTCGTCGTCGATCAACTGCACGCAGCGGCCGCGGAGGGTTTGCGGGCCGCCGCCGCCCTCCGCCGCCCGCGGCCGCTGCAGGCACACCGGGGCACCCTCGGATAGCGGCACGACGATGCCGAACAGGCTGCCGCGCCCGGGCACCGAATGCACCACCATCCGGTGCCCAAGCATGCGCGAAACCCGGCGCACGATCGACAGGCCGAGGCCGGCGCCGCGGCCAACCCGGTCATGTGCTTGCGGCAGCCGGCGGAACTCCTCGAAAATCTCCTCCTGCTGGTCCGGCGGGATACCGACACCGGTGTCCCAGACGCCGACCAGCAAGCCGCCGGCGACCCGTTTGTGTCCGATCAGCACGCCGCCGGTGGAGGTGTAGCGCAACGCGTTGGAGACGAGGTTGCGGAGGATGCGGGCGAGCAGGCGGGGGTCGGACTGCACCACCGCGTCGCCTGCGAACACCCGCAGGCGCAATTTGTGCCGTGCGGCGATCAGCCCGTATTCCTGGCCAACCCGCTGCATCACTTCGCGGATCGAGAAGCTGCACGGGGCGGGCGGCATCACGCCGGCGTCCAGCTTGGCGATGTCGAGCAGCGCGGTGATCATTTCGTCCACGGAATCGAGTGCCGCCAGCGCATGGCGCACCAGCTCGCGGTTCGGCGGCGACAGGCGGCGTTCGCTCAGCGCGGAGGCGAACACGCGGGCGGCAGCCAGCGGCTGCAGCAGGTCGTGGTTTGCGGCGGCGAAGAACTTGGTCTTCGACAGGTTCTGCATCTCGGCTTCGGCCTTTGCCGCCAATATCTCGGCATTGGCGCGGATCAGCTCGGCGGTGCGCGCCTCCACCCGGCGTTCCAGGCCCTCGTTGGCTTCCTGCAGCGCCTCGGAGATCGCCAGCCGCTCGGTGACGTCGGTGTAGGTGGCGACGCACAGGCAGCCCGGCATGATGGAGCATCGCAGATCGACGACGCGCCCGGCGGCGGTGCGGAACTCCTGCCGGCGCGCACCCTGGCAGGGGTCGGGCATGCTGTGCACGAAACCGAGGCCCAGCGCGTCGAGCCGCTGCACGCACCAGGCCGACAGGCCGGCGGTCGTGGCTGGCCGGTCATTGCCGCCGAGGAAGGCCAGGAAACCGGTGTTGCAGGCCACCAGCCGGCGCTCGGCATCGAACACCGAGACGCCCTGGCTGAGGTTGTCGAGCGTTGCCTGCAGCAGGACGGATTTCTGCTCCAGCTCGCGCTCGCGCCGCTGCGCCTCGTTGCGCTTGACCTCGGTGATGTCGGTGTAGAGGGACACCGTGCCGCCGCCGGGCACGTGGCGTTCGGAGACCTGCAGCCAGGTGCCGTCGCGGAACTGGATGACGAATGGCTCGCCGGGATTGCGGTGGCGGTCGAGCCGGAACGCCTCCCATCCCTCGGGATCGACCAGCTCGTTCTCGACCAGCGTGTGGGCGACGGCGCCATGCACCACATCGGCGAAGGGTGTACCGGGCTCGGCCGCGATCCCGCCCCACAGCTCGCGGTAGCGGCCGTTGGTGACGACGATCCGGTCGTCGGCGTCGCACAGCACGATGCCCTGGTTGATCGCCTCGATTGCGGCGGCCAGGCGGCGTTTGGCCTGCGCTTCCTTTTCCTTGGCGCCGGTCAGTTCCGATAGCGCGCTGGTCAGCGCCGCGGTGCGTTCCTGCACCTGGTTGCCGAGTGCGGCGGCGGTCTGGAACAGCGCGAAGGCGCTGCCGGCGATTTCCGGGCCACGTTCGACTGCTGCCATCAGCGACTGGTTGATCCGCCGCAGCTTGGCGTTCTCCCTCGCCAGCGCCGCCATCTCGTCGTCGCGCCCGGTGATGTCGTGCCGGAGTTCGGCAACCGGCAGATGGGTGTCAGGCATGGGCCATCCCCAGGGCGATGCCCGAGAGCGTCTGGTTCATGTGCATTGCCTCGGACTGCTCGCCATACGTGCTGAAGCCGACCGCATTGTTCGCGTCCATGATGCCGCCGACCCGGTTGCGGATGCGCCGATGATCGAGTTCCAGCCCGCGCAGGATGCAGTCGAACGCGATCACCAGCTCCGGCTGTCCCAGATCGCGTTCGATCTCGTCGAAATTCTGTTCGAGGTTGCCGATCAGGTCGCCGCCCCGGCCCACCGTCAGCACGACACCCTCGTCGATGGCGCACAGGAAACTCAGGCTGAGGTCGGGGTTCAGCCGCTGCACCGAACGCACGAAACACTGGCCGCCGACGCGGACCACCATCGGGTGGGTGGCGAATGCCGCCGGTGTCAGTTGCTGCAGCGACAGGCCGGTGATGCGCGCGTACTCCTCGCCGGCCGGCTCGGCGTTGATCTCGGTGACGACGCGGCGCCTCGGGTCGGCGCCGGTGACGACGAATTTCTCGGCGCCCGCGGTGAAGTGCTCGGTCTTGAAGGCGCGGAACCGGCGGCGCGTGGCGACGACCGCGATCAGCGCCGCGTCGGTGTGGAAGGCGCCTTCGTGCAGCACGAAGGTCTGCTCGAACTGCAGGCTGTCGCCGGCCGAGCCGCCGCGCAGCGGGATGCCGGCCAGCGCGCCGCATGCCGCACTCGCCACCAGCTCCTCGCAGCCGCACATGCCGTCGATCAGGGTGATGGCGAAGAGGTTCTCGTGCCGCGCCCAGGGAGCAGCGTCGTAGATGGCGAGTCGGGTCTGGCGCACCGTCGCCTGCATGTCGGCCGCGTTGAGGCGGCTCAGCGTGCGTATCAGTCCGATCGAAGCCGCGAAATCCGGCGGTGCGAGGCTGAAGCCGACGATGGAGCGTTGCGCGTAGCCGCCCGGGCCGATTTCACCCGAGGTGGTGCAGCCGGCGAGCGGGGTCTCGCCGAACAGCGCGCCCAGCGCATGGGCGAGCTTCGGCAAGTCGTGTCCGGGCGAGACGAACAGCACGACAAGACAGCAGCCGGGCTGCCACAAGGCTTCGAAAAGCTGGCTGGCGGCGACCTCAGGCGCTTGTGCCACGCTGATCGCCCGACGGATGCCGGACATGTCTCTCCCGTGATTTTTCGGCGACACTAGGCCGGTTCAGTAACGGGAGGAAGCGGAAAGCCCTTCCTTTGTCAGCGAGGAGCCGGTGTCGCCGGTCCGGTGGGCAACCCGGCCTTTTCCCAGCCGTCCGCGCCGTCCGGGTACCAGATCACTGCGGTGTAGCCGTACGAGACGGCGCGGCGGGCGGCGTTCCAGCTCATCCAGCATTGCGACAGGCAGTAGAACACCAGCGGTTTTGCCAGGTCGCCACCGGTATCGGCGTGCAGGGCGGCGCGGAACCACGCTTCGGTTTGCGGCGCGAGGGCGCCGCGTCCGGTATCGGCCAGCCATTGGCTTTTTGGGAGGTCGCGATGGGGCAGGGGCATGCGCGGCAGCCCGGGGCGCTGGTCCGCGGGCGGGGCAGGCGCGGGTAGCACGTCGATCAGCACCGGGTGGCCGGTCTTGATGAAGGCGGCGAGTTCGGCGGTATGCATGACGCGCGCGCCGCGCAGGGTGTCCGGCACCGGGTCGCGGTAGTGGTCCATGCGGTAGGTATCGGGTTCGGGCACGCCTGCCAGCGCCGGTGGAGCGAGCATGGCCAGCGGTGCCAAGACCGCCAGCAGGTGCCGGGCGGCAGGCTTCACTGCGTCTGCGGCACCGGCCGGTTCTGTTCGTCGAGCATGGGCACGCCGTAATCGTTAAGGATCTGCGTGATCTGCGGCTGGTCTTTGGCGATCACCTGGTTGAGGCGGCGGCGGAACGCCACGTCGGACGGCCGGACGCCCATGGCGATGTGGTAGTCGAGACGGACCTTGATGTCCTCGGGGTTGAGGAACGTCAGGCGGAACGGCAGCTTGTCGTGCTTGGTATAGAAGCCGGCAATCGGCCCCCAGAGCAGGCCGACATCGACACGGCCATTCGCGATGTCGGTGAGCATGGCATGGGCCGGCTGGTCGATCCGGGTGTCGACCATCAGCTGGTAGATCGACGTCTGGTCCATCAGGTTGTGCTGGACGACCAGGTTGGTGGGCGGCGTCGCGGCGATCAGCCCGAAGCGGCGGCCGGCGATCTTCCAGTCGCTGACACGATCCGTCGTGATGTTGTCGGCGGTCCGGGTCACCATCATGTAGCCGGTGTGCAGGTACGAATCCGTGGTGGCCATGTTCTCGACACCCGCCACGGTGCCGATGATGACGTCGCATCGATTCTTCATCAGCGTGCCGCGCACGAAGCCCTGGCTGTCAGGGAACCACGTGTAGCTCACGGTCAGCTTGAGCTCGCGCGCGACCAGCTCGGCGATCTTGTTCTCGTAACCTTCGCCTTGCTGGTTCGAGAACGGCAGGTTGTGCGGGTCGGCGCAGACGCGCAGCTCGGTCTGGCTGACGAGGTCCGGCACGTTCTGCGCGTGGACGCCGCCAGCCGCCACTGCCGAAAAGGCAACGGCGGCGGCGAGAACCGCGAGTTTGCGCATCACTGTTCGAGATGTTCCGGGTGGCCGCGCCCGAGCGCGCCGTCGGAGCGGGCGAGCAGGTACGCGTAGATGCTGTCCATGTTCTCGACCACGTCCTCGTTCGTGCCGAAGGCCGGCATCACCTTGTCATTCGAGGAGTCGACATGCTTGCGGCCGTTGATGATGGTGCTCTCGACCTGGTCCTTGGTCATCACCTTCAGGCTCTGCGTCAGGTTCGGGGCGTACGAGCTGCCGGCGCCGTCCGGGCCATGGCAGCGCATGCACTGGTCGCCGTAATACAGGTAGCCCTTGTACGTGGTCATGTCGACCTTGTTGCCGTTCTTGACCACGTAAGGCTTTTTCTCGGCCGTCGCATCTGTCGCGCGGGCTGCCGGATGAGTGATGATCGCTGCCGCGGACAGCAGCAGGCCTGAAAGCGACAGGCTGAAAAGCAACGGGCGGAACCGCATCGTAATCTCCATGTGAGTCACTCCCGACCAGATTGTGTGCCCAAAAGGCCTGGAAAAGTATCGGGGCTTTATAAAAGCACCGCCCCGCCTGCGCTGCCGCAGGCGGGGCGGTTCGTGTCGTTCAGGCCTAGTTCGACAGGCCGAACACCGTCAGCACGCCGCCGAGCTGCGTGTAGTTGGACAGCTGCTTGTAGGCGCCGACCGCACCGAGACCTGCATTGTCCTCGCTCAGACCAGCCGCCATGCCGATACCGGCCCAGCCGCCGACACCCGACAGAACGGCCAGGTACTGCTTGCCGTTATAGGTGTAGGTGTTGATGTTGCCGATGATGCCCGAAGGTGTCTTGAACTTGTAGAGGAGCTTGCCGCTCTTCTGGTCCACGATCTTCAGGTTGCCGTCGAGAGTGCCATACGCCACCACATCGCCGGCGGTCGCCAACGCGCCTGACCATACCGAGAAGGTCTCGGGATCGGACCATGCGATCTTGCCCTGGTTCACGTCATACGCGATGAAGTTGCCCAGGTTGTTCTGGCCCGAGGGCGGATACATCGAGAGCGTCGCGCCGACATAGGGCTGACCCGCGGTGTAGCTGACCTTGAACGGCTCGTAGTCCATGCAGACGTGGTTCGTCGGCACGAAGAACATGTGGCTCTTGGGCGAGTAGGAAGCCGGCTGCTCGTCCTTGGAGCCCAGCGCCGCCGGGCAGACGTTCTTGGTGTTGTGGTCGGCGCCCTGCACGCCAGGACCGAACTGGTCGACCAGGACCGGCTTGCCGGATGCGAGGTCGATCTTGCTCGCCCAGTTCACCGCCGGATCGTACTTCTCGGCCTCGAGCAGCTTGCCGTTCACGCGGTCCAGCACATAGGCGAAGCCGTTACGGTCGAAATGCACCAGAGCCTTCGTGGCCTTGCCGTGCACCGGGACGTCCGCGAGGATCATCTCGTTGATGCCGTCATAGTCCCACTGGTCGTGCGGGGTCATCTGGTAGACCCACTTGGCGGCGCCGGTGTCGGCATCGCGTGCGAACACCGTCATCGACCACTTGTTGTCGCCCGGACGCTGCGTCGGGTTCCACGTGCCGGGGTTGCCCGACCCGTAATAGATCAGGTTGAGCGACGGATCATACGAGATCCAGCCCCAGGTCGCACCGCCGCCGTTCTTGTACTGATCGCCCTTCCAGGTCTTCAGCGAGCTGTTCTCGCCGACCGGCTGACCCATGACGGTCGTTGCCTGCGGGTCGAACTTCAACTCGGCATCGGTGCCTTCGGAATAGGCGATCCAGGCCTTCGAGCCGTCCTTGATGTTGTAGGCGGTCATGCGGCCGCGCATGCCGAACTCACCGCCGCTGATGCCGATCAGGACCTTGTCCTTGACGACCAGCGGTGCGGAGGTTCCGGTCTCACCCTTGCCCGGGTCGCCGTCCTTGATGGTCCACAGCACCTTGCCCGACTTTGCATCGAGTGCGGTCAGCGAGGTGTCGGCCTGATGGAGGAAGATGACGCCGCCATTATCCGGCGAGTAGGCGACGCCACGGTTGACCGTGTCGCAGCACATGACGGGGATGACGTTCGAATCCTGCTTGGGCTCGTACTTCCAGGCGATCCGGCCGTTCTGCGACAGGTCGAGCGCGAACACGGTGTTCGGGAACGGCGTAGACATATACATCATGTTGCCGATCACCAGCGGGCCACCCTCATGGCCGCGGAGCACGCCGGTGGAGAATGTCCAGACCGGATGCAGGTTCTTCGCAGTCTTGGTGTTGATCTGCGTCAGCTCGCTGTAGCGCTGGCTTCCGTAGTTGCCGAGCGGCATGACCCACTGCGACGGATCTTTCGAAAGCTTTGCCAGTTCCTCGTTGGCCAGACCGGGCGTGGCGCCCAAAATCGCCGTGCCGGCCAACATACATGCCGACAAAGCCAGAACGCTTTTCATCGAATACTTCATGAAGTCCCTCCTTGGATCGCCCGGTGGCCCGGATCGCTTAGTCCCGAACTGCAGACTGGTCTGAAATCTGCGTGATGCGCGAAAGGTCAAGAGACCGTGTCGCATCAAGTTTGCAACTTTCTGCCCAATCAGCTTACGCCTCAAGCAGCCAGGCGTGCCAGCGGCAAATAATCATGCTGCAGCGCACACCGACTACATTCTCAATCAGAGCTCTCGCACGTCGAACGGAAGCTGTCCGCATGAGCAGCGAACGTCAACCTTGCACGACACCCGATTGCACGCCAAGCGGACGTTACATGCGCCCGGGTGACAAGTACGACTTTGGTACCGGGATCGACAGAGTGATAAGCGAGAGCGTTCACGGACATAAAAGCTCCTTATGCTGCAACGCAACAAAGCTTCACGCTGCAATGCAACATAGCGGTATTCATGCAGGCGATTGATGTGGCACATCCACTTCGCAGCGCCAGCTCTTGAGCATGTATTTCGGATGCTCGACGAGGTACTCCTGTGCACGCTGCTGAGCACCCATGGTGCACGCAGCCGGTGTCGGGAAATCCTCCATTGCCAACCGCTTTTCCTGGCAACTCTTGGTATCGGCGGACAGGCAGTATACGATCACCAATTCAATCATCAGCATCTCCCTCGAGGTTTTCTGCTTGCCTGAACCCAGCCAGACCGCGCCCATCCGATATGCCGGTTGTTTCGGCATCCGCAACATGGCCAACGCGCCGATTTTCACCTTCCTCCTGTTCCTCGCCGCGCTTTTCGTGGCTGGGATCGCGGGCGCGGCACGGGCGCAGGAAACACGGCCGCCGAAACACGACTACCCGACGTCAGTACGCGCCGACTACGTGATCGGATGCCTGGCCGCGAACGGTTTTCAACATAAGCTGCTGGACCAGTGCGCGTGCAGCATCGATGCCATCGCCGACCAGATGTCGTACGACGATTACGAGCGGGCGGAGACCATCCTGTCCATGCAGCAGGCCAGCGTCGGGCCGCGCGGCGGGCTATTTCGCGACACCCCGGTCGCCAAGCAATCCATGCAGCAGATCCAGCGGGCGCAGGCGGAGGCGAACCTGCGCTGCGGCCAGTAGAATGGCCCTTAGCTTGCGTGGTCGCCGAGCGGGAAGCTTTGCCGGAACACGGCCTTTGCGCTGTCGTCCACTTCGACATCGATCGGCGCGGCGCCTGACGGGTGGAAGGCGAAGGTGATCGCCGGATCCTGCGCCAGCGAGATGTCGCCATCCATGCTGAACACCGATTGGCCGCCCTGGCTGACGCGGATCGTCTGCACATAGCGCGCCGGCGTGTACAGCCGGGTCACCGGATTCATCTGCATGCCGTTGGCGTTCGGGTGGCTGATCAGCAACTCGGCCGTCTCGGAGCCGGACCCGGTCCCGGGCTGGGCGTTGTTATTCGCCGAAGCGTCCAGCACGCGCAGCTTCATCCGCCCGAGTCGCGCCATCGCCTCGGCCTGGTCAGACGTGCCGGGCGCCGAGCAGCCGCCAGCCGCCTTGATGAAGCGTGCGACGCTGACCAGCGAGCCGTCCTGCAACTCGGCCACCGCGTGCATCAGCGTGTACTGGTCGACACGCACGCGCAGTCGCAGCAGATGCGGGTCTGCCAAAGGCCCGAAATGCACGATACCCGCAACGGGTGCCGGGTTGTCGTCGATCACCAGCGTCAGCGAGGCCACGTGAGCCGAGGGCTGGATGGTGATCTCGACCGGCACCAGTGCCGCGTCCATCGCACGTGGCGGAGCGTCCAGTTGCAGGATGGACGATCCGTCGCGCATCTCCTTGCCATGGAACAGGGTTGCGGCAACGTCGTGCCAGCGCGCGGCGCGGCTCGCTTCGGTTTCCTCCGCGTGAGCGGGGGCGGTCCCCCACAAGCCGGCCCAGAGCGCGGCACAGAGTGTAGTGCCGAGAACTCTGCCGCCCCGATTGGTCATTCCCATTGCAGCTCCTTGTAGGCGATGGTGGCGTTACGGCCGGCATAATCGTCGAACAACGCCCATTTCCGGCGTTCGCCAGCGCCCGCAGTGTTGGCGGCGGCACCGATATCCTGGCCCGAGGCGATCGCGGCACGAACGTCATGCAGCAACACGGTCAGGTAACGCTGTTCGTCGGACGCACCCGCAGGCCAGCTTACGCTCGCCGGACCGTGGCCCGGAACGGTATTTTTCGCCGGCACCGCTTCGATGCGGTGGAGAACATCCAACCATCCGACGAGGTTGCCGTCGAGCGACGGTATGCGGCCGACAAAAAGCAGGTCGCCGGCCCATAGCGTCGCGGTGGTCCGGTCGAACACCGTCAGATCGGTGTCGGTGTGGGCCGCTCCATACGCCCGCAGGTCGAGTATGCGGCCGCCGAGGTCGATCGTCGCGGTGTCGTGCACCAGCAAGGTGGGTTGAACGGGGTTGCCGGTGGCGGCTTCGCCCAGGATGCCGGCCAGTCGGGCGTGATCGTAGGCGGCCCGGTTGGCCAGCGCTGCGGGCAGGCGCCAATGTCCGACGAACACCGGGTGCTCGCCGAGGAAGGCGCCACCGCCGAACACATGGTCCGGGTGGCTGTGCGTCATGATCACGTAGCGCACAGGCAGGGATGTCGTGGCGCGGATGGCGGCAAGCAGGCGTTTGCCGTCGGCCAGGCTGCCGCCGGGGTCGATGACGGCGACCGAGTCGCGGCCGACCACGAACCCGGTATTTGCAATGCCGTCGAGGTTTTCCGCATCCGCGTCCGCACACACGCCGACGCGCACGTAGTTGCCGCTGGCGACCTGAACCAGCGTGGCAGGGCCAGGCGTCTGGCTGGCGGAAAAAGCAGGGAAGCTGGCGGCGAGCCCGGCAAACAGGGCGATGATCCCGCCGAATCTCATTGGGATTATCAGCACAGGAGGTGGATGCGGCGCTGCAACCCGGCTGCGAGTGTGCCGCCGGGTTGCAGCGCCGCGAAGACGCTTACTTCTTGGCTTCGGCGCAAGCGTAGGAATTGATCTCGGCGCCGAGTGCGATTTCGACGATCTTGGGCGACTTCCAGCTCATGTTTTTCTCCGTCAGATTGAACGCGCAACCCGCCCGCACCACGGGCGGGACGCAAGGGTGGCGGTTTCTAGATAGAGTTTGGCGCAAGTCTGGCAATACGGACCTTTGGCGAAGACTACATCACTCCCGCCGAAATCTGTTGTGCAATGCAGCAATATTCGCCTGCGGCGCCGCGCTGTTCCGCCGCCCCCGGCGACCGGGATGAAATGCCGGACATTCGGACCACTCGACCCTGTGCGTGGCCGGGTTGACACTACATCCTGCTTGCGTTCACCGAGGCGCAGCATGATGACCGGAGGATCGATGCGACTTTCTAACGTTAACGCCTCGCTTAGAAGCATGAGCGCTTTTGGGGGCGCGCTTGGCCTGGCTGGCGCGCTGGCGCTGCTGCCGGCCGGACCGGCCCTCGCCGCGGGCGACGCCGCCGCCGGTAAGACGCTGTTCAACCAGAAATGCGGGATCTGCCACGCACCTGTGGAAGGTCAGAACAAGATCGGCCCGAGCCTTTGGGGCGTGGTGGGGCGCAAGGCGGGCACGCTGGCGACCTACACCTATTCCGACGCGATGAAGAACGCGAACCGCACCTGGGATCAGGCCACGCTCGACGACTACCTGACCGCGCCGCGGCAGAAGATCCCGGGGGTCAAGATGATCTTCGCCGGTCTGCCCGAGCAGTCGGACCGGCAGAACGTCATCGCCTATTTGTCGACTTTGAAATAGGCCAGGACTGCGGCGCGGGAGAACAGGTTTGGTCCTGCGGCGCGGAAATGTCCGATGGGCGCGGGCGGCACTGGCGGCCGCTTGCGTGCTCGCCGGCGGCCGTGCCCGGGCGGCCACCATCGATATCGTCTATCTCGGCTTGCAGACGGCCGGCAGGGCGCCGTCGGCCGTACTCGACGCGCCACCCTCCGACACCGGCTCGCGCGGCGCGGAACTCGCCGTTGCCGACACCAACACGACGGGCCGGTTCACCGGGCAGAGTTTCGCCCTGCACAGCACGCTGGCGCGCGACCCTGCGGCACTGGACGCGGCTTTTGGCAAGGCGCTCGGCGGTGGAAGCCGCCTGTTCGTGACCGATGTGCCGGCCGCCCTGCTGCTGCGTATGGCCGATGCACCTGGCGCCAAGGATGCGGTGATCCTGGATGCGACGCAGCCGGACGACGCCCTGCGCGGGGCCGATTGCCGGGCGAACGTGCTGCACATGCTGCCCAGCCGGGCGATGCTGGCCGATGCGCTGATGCAGTACCTGGTGAAAAAGGACTGGCGCCGCATCATGCTGCTGGCCGGGCGCGAACCCGCCGACAAGCTGTATGCGGACGCCGTGCGGCATGCCGCCGAGAAGTTCCAGGTGACGATCAAGGCCGACCGGCCCTGGAGCTTCAACCCCGCGGCGCAGCAGGCCGATACCGGGCACTACCAGGTGAACGACGAGGTGGCGCAGGCAACGCAGGGTTACACCTACGATGTGCTGGTGGTGGCCGACGAGGCCGGCAATTTCGGCAACGACCTTGCGTACCGCACGGATACGCCCAGGCCGGTCGCCGGCACGCAGGGCCTGGTGCCCGCGGCCTGGAGCCATGTGATGGACGAATATGCCAGCACGCAACTGCAGCTGCGCTTCCGCCGCGCCAACAAGCGGCCGATGGAACCGCAGGATTACGGCGCCTGGCTCGCGGTGCGGGCAATCGGCGAGGCGGCGACCCGCACCGGCAGCACCGATCCGGCAAAGCTGGTCGCCTACCTGCATGGTCCGGATTTCACCCTGTCCGGCTACAAGGGGCCGGAACTGAGTTTCCGCGCCTGGGATGGGCAGTTGCGCCAGCCGGTCCTGCTGTCGGACGACCGCTCGCTGGTGTCGGTATCGCCGCAACCCGGCTTCCTGCACGAAAAAAACGACCTCGACTCGCTGGGCGTGGATGAACCGGAGACCGAATGTCACCAACATCGATGAAGCTGGCTTGCGGGTTGGCGATGCTTGCATCGTTATGGACCACGCAGGCGAGCGCGTTCCGGATTTTCGTATCCAACGAAAAAGATAACACGATCACCGTGCTGAACGGCAGCACGCTGGCGATCGAACAGACGGTTGCCGTGGGTGCGCGGCCGCGCGGCATCGTGCTGTCACGCGACGGCAAGAGCCTGTACATCTGCACGTCGGACGCCGACCACATCGAGGTGCTGGACCTCGCGACGCTGACGGTTTCGCGCACGCTGCCGAGCAACCCCGATCCGGAATACATGGCGCTGAGCCATGACGGCAAAACCCTTTACGTGGCCAACGAAGATAACAGCCAGGTGTCGGTGCTCGACATCGGGGCCGGGCGGATCACCTCGGAGATCCCGGTCGGTGTCGAACCCGAGGGGATGGCCGTCAGCCCCGACGACAAGACTGCGCTGTGCACGTCCGAAACCACCAGCATGGCTCATTTCATCGATGTCGCCAGCCACACGGTGATAGCCAGCGTGCTGGTCGGCACGCGGCCACGCTTTGCGGTGTTCACCAAGGACGGCACCAAGGTTTGGGTCTCGTCGGAGGTGGCGGGAACCGTCGCGGTGATCGACACCGCAACACACAAGGTGCTGAAGACGATCCATTTCGACTTGCCCGAGGTGCCGAAAGCATCGATCCAGGCGGTCGGCATCAACCTCACCGCCGACGGGCGCTATGCGTTCGTCGATCTGGGCCCGGCAAACCGCGTGGCGGTGATCGACCCCGGCACCTACGAAGTCAAAAAATACTTGCTCGTCGGGCAACGCGTCTGGCACGGCGATTTCTCGCCGGATCAGAAGTTCCTCTACACCGCGAACGGCATCAGCAACGACATGTCGGTGATCGACATCGACAAGCTCGAAGTGACACAGTCGGTGCCGGTCGGCCAGGCGCCATGGGGCATCGTTGTTGCCCCCTGACCGCTCCGCGGGGTTGTCCCTTGAACGCCCCGCAGCCCTGGATGTGCAAGGCCTGTCCTATGCTTTCGGTCCCCGGCAGGTTCTGCACGATGTCGGCTTTGCGGTGGAGCAGGGTGATTTCACGGTGTTGCTGGGCCTGAACGGCGCCGGGAAATCCACGCTGTTCGCGCTGATCACCCGTCTGTACACGGCGCGCACCGGCCGTATCACGGTGTTCGGCCACGACATGGAAACCGAGCCGCGCGCCGCCCTTAAACGCCTGGGCGTGGTGTTCCAGCAGGCGACGCTCGACCTCGACCTGACCGTCGAGCAGAACATGATGTACCACGCCGCCCTGCACGGGTTGTCGCGCAGGGACGCTCGCGCACGCACCGACGAGGAGCTTACGCGCATCGGTCTGGCAGACCGCCGGGCGGACCGGGTCAGGGCTTTGTCCGGCGGCCAGAAGCGGCGCGTGGAGCTGGCGCGTGCGCTGCTGCACCGGCCCTCGCTGCTGCTGCTCGACGAACCGACCGTGGGCCTCGACATCGAAAGCCGCGCATTCCTGATCTCGCATGTGCGCGGCTTGTGCGTGTCCGAGGGACTGGGCGTGTTGTGGGCCACCCACCTGATCGACGAGGCGGGCGAGGGCGCGCGCGCGATCGTGCTGCACCAAGGCCGCGTGCTGTCGGATGCGGCCGCCGATCCCGCGACCTTGCGGGCTGAGTTCGATACCCTCACGCGGAAGTCGGCGGCATGAACGGCCGTATTTCGGCTATGACATCGATACAGTATTTGCGTTGCCTCAACGGCATCATTGCCCGCGAGGCGCTGCGTTGGACCAACCAGCGCGGGCGTTTCATCTCGGCGCTGGTGCGGCCGCTGATGTGGCTGGTGGTGTTTGCGGCGGGGTTCCACTTCGTGCTCGGCGTCTCGATCGTGCCGCCGTACCGCACGTACATCCCATACGAGGTGTACATCGCGCCGGGCCTTGCCGGGATGATCCAGTTGTTCAACGGCATGCAGAGTTCGCTGTCGATGGTGTACGACCGCGAAATGGGAAGCATGCGAACGCTGATGGTCAGCCCGTTCCCACGCTGGTTCCTGCTGGCGGCCAAGCTGCTGGCCGGCGTCGCCGTTTCCATCGTGCAGGCCTATATCTTCTTCGCCATCGCCTGGTTCTGGGACATCCATCCGCCGCTTACCGGCTACCTCGCGGTGTTGCCGGCCCTGGTCTTGTCGGGGCTGATGCTGGGCGCACTCGGCCTGGTTCTCTCGTCGTTCATCAGGCAGCTCGAGAACTTTGCCGGCGTGATGAATTTCGTGATCTTCCCGATGTTTTTCACCTCGGGCGCGCTGTACCCGCTCTGGCGCATGCAGCAGGCCAGCCCGACGCTTTACTGGCTCGCGCAAGTCAACCCGTTCACCCACGCGGTGGAACTGATCAGGTTCGCGTTGTATGATCGCCTGAACCCCGTCTCCGCATTGGTGGTTTGTGGCTACCTTGCCGTCTTCATGGTTGCAGCCGTGATCGGCTACGATCCGGGGCGCGGCCTGTTGGCCCGGCGCGGCGGGGGAGGAGAATAAGATGAGATGGTTGTTCGCAGGGGTGCTCGCCGCCGCAAGTTTTTCCGCGGGTGCGATGGGCCAGGTGCCCGGCCAGAACCCGGACTGGCCTTGCGCGCAGCGGCTGGTGGAAACGCTCAGCCCCGGATCGTATTGGACGGGGCCGATCACCACCGACCCGAACTGGCGCAACGATCCTGCGGTGTTCACCCTGGTCACCGACATCGTTGATCGCGACACGCCGGATGACGAGGGTCTACGAAAGCTCGAGGCGTATGCCGATGCGGTCCCGCCCGACCAGCGCGCCGCCAAACTGCCGGCCCTGTTCGGCGCCATCGTCGATCAGACCAACGATCAACGCGGCCCGCTGATACAGCGCCTCGAACAGCTCGGCCGCCGCCAACGAGGGATGGGGAACACCATCGCCACCATCAGCACCAAGGTCGATGCGACGCCGGCGAGCGATGCTCACCACGACGAACTGGTGGGGGAACGCGATTTCGACGTGCGCGCCTTCCAGGAAACGCAACACACCATGCGCTACGCCTGCGAGGCGCCGCCCGCGATGGAGCGGCGCCTGGGCGCCTATGCACGGGCGCTGCAGGACAGGCTGGCCAAAAAGGGATGACCCTCAGGCGGCGCGGGCCGCCGTCCGGCGTCTCTTGAACATCAAGGTGCCGTCGTCGATCTTGCCGAACCGCAGCGTCATCAGGTCCAGCGCATAGTTCTGGTACAGCTTCCACGGCTTCTTCATGCCCTGGCGCGGCAACTGGTCGAGCGCACGCTGCACGTAGCCCGACGAGAAATCGAGGAACGGCGCTTCCGTTACGCTCGGGTCCTTGGTCGGCGTCGCCTGCACGTAGCCGCGGGCGTCCATATAGTTCAGCAGCCGGCAGACATAGGCGCTGGTCAGGTCGGCCTTCAGCGTCCAGGACGCGTTGGTGTAGCCGAACGTGGTCGCGAGGTTCGGGATGTCACTATACATCATCCCTTTGTAGCTCATGGCTTTCGACAGATCGACGCGTGTGCCGTCCACCTGGATATCCATGCCGCTGAGGATCTGCATCTTCAGGCCGGTCGCCGTCACGACGATGTCGGCTTCCAGCTCGCGGCCGGAAACCAGGCGAAGACCGGTTTCGGTAAAGGTGTCGATCTTGTCGGTCACCACCGATGCACGGCCGGACCGGATGGAGGCGAACAGGTCGGAATCGGGCACCAGGCAGAGCCGCTGGTCCCAGGGGTTGTAGCTGGGGGTGAAATGCGTATCGACATCGTATTCCGGCCCAAGCTCGGCTTGCACCATGTCGATCAGCCGCTTCTTGAACCCGGTCGGGTTGCGGCGGGCGGTGCGGAACAAGAACTGCTGCAACAGCACATTGCGCCAGCGCGTGATGGCATAGGCGAGCTTGGCCGGCAGGCGCCGCCGCAGCATGTTGGCGAAATCGTCTTCGGCGGGACGCGAGACCACGTAGCTCGGCGAGCGCTGCAACATCGTGACATGCGCCGCCTTGTCGGCCATCGCCGGAACGAGCGTCACCGCCGTTGCACCGGAACCGATCACCACCACGCGCTTGCCGGAGATGTCGAGATCCTCGGGCCATTTCTGCGGGTGCACGATGCGGCCGTGAAACTGGTCCACGCCGGCGAAATCGGGCGTGTACCCGCCTGCATAGTCGTAATAACCGCTGCAGGTGAACAGGAACCCGCAGGTGAACACCACGCGCTCACGGTCCGGGCCCCGCTCGACCTCCACCGTCCAGATCGCATCGTCCGAGGACCACGATGCGCTTTTCACCATGTGGCGATAGCGGATGTGCTTGTCGACGCCGTATTCGGCGGCGGTTTCGCGGATGTATTTCAGGATCGCGGGACCGTCGGCGATCGCCTTCGCCTCGCCCCACGGGCGGAACGAGTAGCCGAGCGTGTACATGTCGGAGTCGGAGCGGATGCCGGGATACCGGAACAGGTCCCAGGTGCCGCCGCTCGCCTCGCGCCCTTCCAGGATCACGTAACTCTTGTTCGGCGCATCCATCTTCATGTGACAGCCGGCGCCGATGCCGGACAGGCCGCCGCCGATGATGACGACGTCGAAATGTTCGCCGGTCACGTGCCGGCTGTTGTCGTTGATGGTCATTGCGTCACTCACCAGCTCGCCTCCAGATGCGCCAGACCGCGCAGCGTCACGGTCGGCTTCCATTCCACGTCGTTCATCTCGGTCAACTTCATCGCCGGCAGCCGCTCGATCAAGCGGCGCAGCGCGATCTCGCCCTCGATCCGCGCGAGTTGCGCGCCAAGGCAGAAATGCAGCCCGCCGCCAAAACTGAGCGCACGCACGCCGGGGCGTCCGACATCGAGCGTGTCGGGGTCGCCCTGATACGCCGCGGGGTCGTGGTTGGCAGCGCCGAGCAGCGCGATCACTTCCTCGCCGCGCTCGACATGTTCGCCCATGATTTCGGTGTCCTGGATCGCATGGCGGCTGGTGAGCTGCACCGGACTGTCGTAGCGCAGCAATTCCTCGACCGCGTTGGGCATCAGCGAAGGGTCGTCGCGCAGGCGCTGCAACTGCTCCGGGTTGCGCTGCAGGGCGAGCACGCCGTTGCCGATCAGGTTGGTGGTCGTTTCGTGCCCGGCGCCGAACAGCAGGTTGATGTTGGCGACGATCTCCGCCTCGGTCAGCGTGTCGTCCGCCTCGCGCGCAGCCAGCAGGCCGGTCACCAGATCCTCGCCGGGGTTTTCGCGGCGATAAGCCAGCAGGTGCCTGAAATAGGATTCCGACGCCAGGAACGATGCGTTGGCCTCGTCCATCTCCTCGCGCGACAGCGGCACCGGATCGAGGATGCGCCCGCGTACCGTCGCTTCGTTCAGGAACGGCGCGCGATCCTGTTCCGGCACGCCGAGCATGTCGCAGATCACGGTGACCGGCAGGCGGTGCGCGAAATCCGAGATGACGCACATGCCGCCCTGGCCTTCGACGCGGTCGATCAACTCATCCACGATCTGCAGGATGCGGGCGCGCAATGCCTCGATCCGGCGGGCGTTGAATGCGCGCGAGACCAGGCCGCGAATGCGGGTGTGCGCCGGCGGGTCCAGGAACAGCATCATGCGGGTCAGCCCGGCCACCGCCGGCTCGGCCATGGCCTCGGGCGACAGCAGCGCCTGATTGCTGCGGCCCATGCCGGGATCCCGCAGCAGCGCAGTGCAGCCGGCATGCGTCGAGACGACCCAATGCCCGGTCGGCGCACGCCACAGCGGCGCCGCTTCACGCAGGAAGCGATAGGCCGGGTAGGGGTTCGCCCGCATTGCCGGGTTTGCGAAGTCGAAGCCGGAGACGGTGTCCATGACGATCGGTGCCTGAGCAGCTTGCTGGTCCATAGGTTGAAGCCGCTTCGTGCATCTGTCAATGTCTCCGGACAGAAGCAGCCGATCAGGAACGTGATGCCAGCGACGCAGGCGAGGTTCGCCGAACATCCCCCGAGCAGCGAACGCGCAACCCAAGGCGGGTCGGCGCGCGGCCGGCTCTACGGCGGGCTTTCCACCGATGAGCGTGATGCGCAGCGGCGGTCCAGCGTACTCGATGCCGGGCTGGAGCTGTTCGGCACCAAGGGTTTTGGCCCGACCAGCATGACGGAAATCGCCGACCAGGCGCAGGTGGCGTTCCGTTATGTAGCCAGGCTGTTTCCGGACAAGGAAAGTCTCCTCGAAGCCGTTTTCGTGCGGATTCAGGACCAGGTGCTGGCCGCCGTCGCCCAGTCGCGGCGGTGCTCCGGCGCGAAACTGAGCGCGCAGATACGCGACGGTCTGCACGCCGCCCTCACCACCTATGCGGCCGATCCCAGGCGTGTGCGGGTCAGTTGCCTGGAGGTCATGGGCGTCAGCCAGCGCTTCGAGGATCTGCGCCGCCGCACCAGCCAGCGTTTCGTCGATCAGCTGGTGCACGGCCTGGGCGAAGCGGTGCAGGCGGGCGAGCCGCTGCCGGAAAACTACGCGCGGCTGGGCGTGGGCCTGGTGGGTGCGGTCACCGCGCTGCTCGCGGATTGGGCTTCAGGATCGCCCGAGCACCGCGCGCAGCTGGACGACGTCATCGAGGCCGCGTGCCTGATCTACGTCCGTACCCTGGGGCTTGCCGAGGAGAGCTGAGCGGGGGCCAACGGGCGCGCCGTTGTGCAAGGCGCGGTGCCGCATGCTACCCGTTCCGCCCTTGTCTCCACGGAGTCCCGGTGCATGAGCCTTACCCGCAAGCGTGTTCTGGTGACCGGGGGGGCGGGGTTCCTGGGTTCGCATCTGTGCGAGCGGCTGCTCGGCCTCGGTCACGACGTGCTTTGCGTCGACAACTATTTCACCGGCCGGAAAGACAACATCGCCCACTTGCTCGGGCGCCCGCAGTTCGAGGCGCTGCGCCACGACGTGACGTTCCCGCTGTACACGGAAGTCGACGAGATCTACAACCTGGCGTGCCCCGCTTCACCTATTCATTATCAGTTCGATCCGGTGCAGACGACGAAGACGTCGGTGATCGGCGCCATCAACATGCTCGGTCTGGCCAAACGGGTGAAGGCGAAGGTGTTTCAGGCCAGCACAAGCGAAGTCTATGGCGACCCGACGGTGCATCCGCAGACCGAGCACTACCGCGGCAACGTCAATCCGCTGGGTCCGCGCGCCTGTTACGACGAGGGAAAGCGCGCGGCGGAGACGTTGTTCTTCGATTACCACCGCCAGCACCGGTTGCGCATCAAGGTGGCGCGTATCTTCAACACGTATGGCCCCAGAATGCATCCCAATGACGGGCGCGTGGTGTCGAACTTCATCGTGCAGGCGTTGCAGGGCGAGCCGATCACCCTGTTCGGCGATGGCAGCCAGACCCGTGCGTTTTGTTTTGTGGAAGACCTGGTCGAAGGTTTCGTCCGCCTGATGGCGACGGGCGACGAGGTGACCGGGCCGGTCAACCTCGGCAACCCGCACGAAATCCAGGTGAGGGAATTGGCGGAGCGGATCATCAAGTTGACGGGCTCGAAGTCCGAGATCGTCTTCCGCCCTCTGCCGCAGGACGACCCGACGCAGCGCTGCCCCGACATCACCCTGGCTCGGGGATTGCTCGGGTGGGAACCAACAGTCGCCCTCGACGACGGCTTGACAAAGACCATCGAGTATTTCGATCTGCTGCTGAAAAGTTCGTAGAGCCCAAGCCAAGAGGAAAAACACAAGGCTTTTCTCAACGCCGTCGCGGCGCTGATGGACACTCCGCGACAGCACCGGAAAAGTCTTTTTGCTTCTTTTTCTTCAGAAAAAGAAGACTCTCTTTACCTCCCGACCTATGACAACGCCCTCAACGGGAGAAGCCGAATGGAACGCCGGTACGCGATCAAGCTACTCGGCGGTGCGGCGGCGTCTCTGATGGCGGCCGCCGGATGCCTCGCCGCGGACGTCCCCGAAGCTCCGTTCGTCATCGACGGCAACCTCGTGGCGCCGATCGACTCGACTGCGCCGCTCGATGCCGCAACCTCGGCACAAATCCGGTCCTCGGGACTGACCGCATTCAAGATGACCCTGGGCGGCAGCGGCAACCGCGACAAGGCTGCAACCGGCCTCGAGATCGCGGACCTTGCCAAGGCCATCGCGCTCAACCCCGGCCTGTTCATGAAGATTACCGGGCCTGCCGATTTCGCCGTCGCACGCAGAACGGGGCGCATCGGCATCATTTTCTCGTTCGAGGCTGGAGAGATGCTCGAAGGCCGTCTCGACAGCATCGACCATTTCCGGTCGGCCGGCGTGCTGGTGATGGGGCTCAGCTACAACCGCGTGACACCGTTCGCCTCGGGCGTGCTCGCGCCGCATCCGACCGGCCTGACCGAGCTGGGCCGCGGCGCCGTGCACCGCATGAACACGCTCGGTGTCACGCTCGATGTCAGCCATAGCGACGAGCCCTCGAGTTTCGGTGCCATTTCGGCATCGGCGAAGCCCGTGCTGATCACCCATGCCGGCTGCGCCGCCGTGCATCCGCATCCTCGCAACAAATCGGATGCGTTGTTGCGCGCGCTCGCCAGGAACGGTGGCGTCATAGGCATCTACGAGTTGAGCTTCCTGGTCGCCGCGCCCGCCCAGCCGAAGCTGGACGACTATATGGAGCATCTGGTCCACGCGCTCGGCGTCTGCGGCGAGGATCATGTCGGGATAGGCACGGACGGCCTGCTGACGGCTTTCGACACGTCGCCCGACAGCATGAAGGAATGGAACGCCGACGTCGAACGGCGCAGGAAAGCCGGCGTCGGGGCGCCGGGCGAGGGGCCACCGCCATTCGTGATCGGCCTGAACAGGCCCGACCGGTATGCGGTCATCGGCGATGCGTTGCGCCGGCGCGGCTACCCAAGCCGGATCACCGACAAAGTGCTCGGGGCAAACTTTGCGCGGGTTTTCCGGGAGACGTGGACAGTCGCCTGATCGGCGCGTGGGCCGTGTCGTCCGGCCGTCAGGTTCGCGGCTGCGGTGCCGGGCCCCTCGCCTTGACCTCGACCGTCACGTGCGAAAGCTGACCGAAGCGCGAGAGCAGGCCGCGGTAGTAATCCGGTTCGCGCGGGTGAGACGTGACGACCGCCAGGATTGCGCCGAGGTGTCCCGGGCCGAGCCGCCACAGATGCAGGTCGTGCAGCCGGTCGCCGTCGGTCTCGACCGTGCGCCGCATGGTTTCGGCCATCGCCTGGTCCGGGCAGACATCGAGCAGGATAGCGCCGGTATCCCGCACCAGCGACAGCGCCCAGCTCGCGATGACGGCGGCGCCGACCAGTCCGGCGGCGGGGTCCATCCACATCCAGCCGAACTGCCGTGCCGCGAGCAGGCCGGCGATGACCAGCACCGAGACGAAGGCGTCGGCGACCACGTGGACGACGGCCGCGCGCATGTTGTTGTCGCGGCCGGCCTTGGCGCTATGCCCTGTGGCGAGAGCGCTGGCCGGATGATCGTGCGGGCCATGGTGATGGTCGTGATCGTCCTGGCCGTCGCGCTGATCTTCCTCGGCTGGAAATTCC
>CAZZWO010000022.1:21804-23324 GCA_964657885.1 uncultured Acetobacteraceae bacterium
GGTGTGGTCATGCCCGTGGCCGTGATGGGTGTGACCATGACCATGTCCGTGGTCGTGCCCGCCGCCGAGCAGCCAGGCGGAGGCAATGTTCACCAGCAGCCCCAGGCCGGCGATCGGGATGGCTTCGGCGAAGTGGATGGGCACCGGGTGCACAAGCCGGCCGATGGCTTCGTACGCGATCAGCAGCGAGATCATCGCCAAGACCACGGCGCTGGTGAAGCCGGCGAGGTCGCCCAGCTTGCCGGTGCCGAAGCTGAAGCGCGGGTCGTCCGCGTGCCGCCGGGCGTAGCTGTAGGCCAGGGCTGCGAGCAGCAGCGCGCCGGCATGGGTGGTCATGTGCAGCCCGTCCGCCACCAGCGCGATCGAGCCGAAGATCAGGCCGCCGGCGATCTCGATCACCATCATGGCGCCGCACAGCCAGATGACGGCCCAGGTGCGCCGTTCCGCCCGCTCGTGGCCTTCGCCCAGGAACAAATGGCTGTGGCCGGAGCCTGCCCCGGCTGAAATCATGTCGTCCAAGAGCGTCCTCATGGCCAACGGAAGTGGCGGCCAGCCTGGACGCTAGCAGGATGCCGAGCTTCGCGGGAGGTCTTCCGTTCGCCCGCAAGATGGTCTGGCGCACGCCCCTTCCAGCACGGCCGCCGGCATCCATCCCTTGCAAAATGGCCGGGTTTCCCGCATTTGCTCCGCACACCATCACCGGCTCTGGTCGGGCGCACGGGGCAAGGGTCCCGCATGCGCCCGCCTTTCGTCGTAAGCCCGTCATGGCAGGAGGCTTCCCGTGTCCGCGACCGAATTAGACAAGATCCGCAATATCGGCATCACCGCCCACATCGACGCGGGCAAGACGACGACGACCGAGCGTATCTTGTATTACACGGGCGTTTCGCACCGCATCGGCGAGGTGCATGACGGCAACACCACGACCGACTACATGGAGCAGGAGCGTGAGCGTGGCATCACGATCACCTCGGCCGCGGTCACGTGCGAGTGGAAGGACCACCGCATCAACATCATCGACACGCCCGGCCACATCGATTTCAACATCGAAGTGAACCGCTCGCTGCGCGTGCTCGACGGCGCCGTATTCATCATCGAGGGCGTGGCCGGCGTGCAGCCGCAGTCCGAGACCAACTGGCGCCTGGCCGACCGCTACAACGTGCCGCGCATCATCTTCATCAACAAGCTGGACCGCACCGGCGCCGATTTCTATCGCGCGTTCGACACGCTGAAGGAGAAGCTCGACATCATCGCGCTGCCCTTGCAGCTGCCGATCGGCATCGAGGACACGTTCGTCGGCGTGGTGGACCTGGTCGAGATGAAGGCGATCATCTGGGAAGGCGGCGAGCTCGGCGCGAAGTTCCACGATGAGCCGATTCCGGCCGACATGATGGAGAAGGCGCAGGAATACCGTCAGCTTCTGCTCGACACCGCCGTTTCCGTCGATACCGTGGCAATGGAAGAATATTTCGAGAAGGGCGACGTCGATGTCGCCACCTTGAAGAAGTGCATCAAGAAGG
>CAZZWO010000023.1:0-23195 GCA_964657885.1 uncultured Acetobacteraceae bacterium
TTTTCCACCCTACGGAAATAATTACGATTTATGCGGCGGGGGCTAGTAGCCGTTCTGGGGGGAAGCGGAGGCATACGCGGGTGCCGACGCCTTCGGTCGAGTCGACGATCAGGCTGCCGCCGTGAGCTTTCATCAGGCTGCGGGCGAGGGTGAGTTGCAGGCCGATGCCGCGGCTCTCCTGCGGGTTTTCGTCGGTTCGGACCACCGGCAGGCCGATACCCTCGTCCTGCACCACCACCGCCCAGCCCTGATTGCCGGTCTCGGCGGAAACCTCGATCCAGTCGCCGTCGCGGGTGCTGGCGGCGGCGCCGGCCATCACGTTGACGAGGATCTGGTTGATTGCCCGGCGGTCGGCGAGCAGGCGCGTGCGCTCGAACGCTGGGTCGAGGCGCCAGGCGCGGCGGCTCGGGCCGAGATGGGCGGCGACCTGCGCCATCGCGAATTCGACGACCGGCATCAGACGCATATCTTCTTCGGCCAGGAAACGCAGGGCGGCGGGCGTGTCGGTCTGCTGGATCAGGTCCTCGGACATGTCGAGAAGCCGGCGTGCCAGTCCGACAAGGGCTGGATCAGGCGGCCTGGCCGTCTCGGCATGGCCGAGCAACGCCAAAGCCACGTTGCGCTGATCGGTAGCGGACAGCCGCAACAGCCGCAGAGTCGTGTCACGGGTGAGCAAGGCGGTCGCGGCCTCACGGCCGATCCGGACGCCACGCAAATGCCCCAACAGCCATGCGAGCAACGCGATGGCGGCGATAAACAGCGAGGCGACTGAAGTCCCGGCGATCTCCATGGGTGCATAAAGACACCCAGGAAAGACGATATCGTTAACGAAGCACCGGTTTACAAAGGCCGATGCCCGCGAGCGCTAGACCGTAGCGGCCTCTCGCTTGGCGCTGGCGCGCACGATACGGCGCTTGATCACCTGCGCCTCCTCGGGAAGGTCGCGGTTCGGGGTGCCGAGCAGGAAGGCATCGAGGCCACCATTATGCTCGATCGTGCGCAGCGCGCGGGTGGACACACGGACACGAACCTGGGTGCCCAGCACGTCGGACAGCAGCGAGGTCTCCTGCAGGTTGGGCAGGTAGCGGCGGCGGGTCTTGTTGTTGGCGTGGCTGACGTTGTTACCGCTCAGCACACCCTTGCCCGTCATCTGACAGCGGCGAGACATCGTTGGCCCTCGAACAAATCACTGCGCGGCTGGGGGGAGCCCGGCCGGGAAGCGCGCTGTATGGGCAAGCCGGGCGTCGCAGTCAAGGCGCGCCAGGCAAAGCGCCGCGGTGCGAACGGCCCCGGGGGTGTTCAAGGCTCGACCGATTGCGCCTGCTCGAACACCGGCAATGCGGCGGCCTCGGCCAGCGCCTGCGGCGTCGGGCTGGTGCCGTTCTGGTAGCATTCCATCACGTAGGCGGCCGGCCCATCCATCCGGATGCGGCCGTGGTCCATCCAGATCACCCGCGTGCACCAGTCCAGCACCGCGCCCGCCATGTGCGAGGACAGCACCAGGATGTCCGCCCCGCGCACCACGCTTTCCAGCCGTGCGCGCGCCTTGGCGATGAAGCTGGCGTCGCCGGCCAGGAACCACTCGTCCATCAGCAGCACCTGCGGCCGGATGGCGGTGGCGAGCGCGAAGCCCAGGCGCACCACCATGCCCGAGCTGTAGAAGCGGACCGGCAGGTCGAGGAACTCGCCCAGCTCGGCGAACTCCTGCACGTCCTCCTCCAGCAGCGCGATCTGCGGGCGGGTGAAGCCGTTGTACAGCCCGCGCAACATGATGTTCTCGCGGCCGGTCAGCTCCATGTTCATCCCGAGCTGCGGGTCGAGCAGCGCGTTGAGGCTGCCCTCGACCCGGATGCGGCCGACCACCGGCTCATAGATGCCGGCGATGGTGCGAAGCAGGGTGGTCTTGCCGGCGCCGTTGGTCCCGATCAGGCCCAGCCTGTCGCCACTGCCGAGCTCGATATCGATGTCGCGCAGCGCCTGCACCACCATGCGCTGGCGCTTGTCCTCGCCCAGCCGACCGGACGCCGCGGCAAACACCGTTTTCTTCAGGCTGCGGGCGCTGCCGTGATACAGCGGGAAGTCGAGCGACACGTTCTCGATGCGAATACGCGCCATCGCCTACATCCAGTACGAGATGCGCGCCCGCACATGCGCGAACAGGAACCATGCGGCTGCGCAGAAGGCGATGCTGTAGGCCAGCGCCAGGGTCCAGACCTGCAGCGATGCGGCACTGCCCAGCAACGGCGCGCGTACCACCTCCAGCAACGCATCGAACGGGTTGTATGGCAGCCACCAGCGCCTGGCACCCAGCTGTTCGGGCCGCCACACGACGGGGGTGACGAAGAAGGCGATCTGCATCACGCTGCCGACGATGGGCGGTATGTCGCGAAAGCGGGCGCAGAAGGCGCCCAGCAGGATGCAGGCGGCGAACGCGTCCAGCATCCAGAGTGTCAGCCCCGCCAGGCTCTGGGCTGCGACGAGGCCCGGCCAGACGTGGAAAATGGCGAACACCGCCAGGATCACCGGCATGTTGTGCAGGAACGAGATGACGGTGCGGACCACCACCCTCAGCGCATGGACGAAGAACGGCATGCGCACTGCGCGAATGGTGCCCTCGGCCTGGGTGAACGTGGTGCAGGCCTCGGCGACCAGGCCGCCCATCGAGTTCCACATCACCAGCGACAACGCCAGGAAAGGCAGGTAGGTGGCGAGGTTCATGTGGAACAGCACGCTGTACAGCCCGCCCATGGCTGCCACCATCACGCCGGTCGAGATGGTCAGCCAGAATGGGCCGAGCAGCGACCCGCGGTATTTCAGCTTGATGTCGAGCCAGCCGAGCATCAGTCCCAGCCGCCACAGCTTCGCCCCGTCCACCATGTCGGCCAGGGCCATCGCATGGCGCTGGGCCCGCGTGACCTCCGAACCGATGTCCAGCGTGGCCACGCCGAGCCTCGGCAGCGTGTGGTCTGAAATCGCATCCATGACGGGCCGGCGGTACTCCATTCGCCCGAAGCCCGCAACCGCGGGTGGTTTGCCCGGAACCCGCCAGGGCGCAGTGGGTCGCATCGCCGGCCGGTTCCGGCATCCGGTTCGTTTCACCATGCTTGCCATCGCGCTGCTCTGCATGGCTGGCGGTGCCCGTACCTCGTCTGCCGCGGCGAACGGACACCGGGGTGGCGTGCTGCGGCTCGGGTCCTACCAGTCGGCGGGCACGGTTGACCCGATGATCAACTATTCGAGCGATTTCTGGCAGCTGTTCACCGTGACCCAGGACGGCCTGCTCACGTTCCGCAAGGCCGAGGGCAAGCCGGGTCTCCAGCTTGTGCCCGACCTCGCCGAGGCGATGCCGGAGGTGGCCGATGGCGGGCTGACATACCGGTTCACGCTGCGGCAGGGCGTGCGATTCTCCGATGGACGGCCGGTCGGGGTGGATGACGTGGTGGCCTCGTTTCGCCGCATGTTCCGCGTCTCGGGGCCGAATGTCGGCAGCTGGTACAACGTGATCGCCGGGGCGGATGCCTGCCTCGCCGCACCCGCCGCCTGCATGTTGGCGGGCGGGGTTTCCGCCGACGCGGCCAGCCGCATCGTGACGATCCGGCTGGTGCACCCCGACGCCGAGTTCCCGCAGAAGATCGCGCTGCCGTTCGCCAGCATCCTGCCCGCCGACACGCCGGCGCACGACCTCGGCGTGACGCCGCCGGCCGCCACCGGGCCGTATATGATTACCGCCTACAACCCGGTGCGCGGCCTGTCGGTGGTGCGCAACCCGTTCTTCCGCGAATGGAGCGCCGAGGCGCAGCCCGACGGTTACGTGGACCGGATCGAGTGGCGTTACGGCCTGCAGGCGGAGAGCGAGGTCAGTGCCATCGAGAACGGCTCGCTCGACTGGATGAACGATCCGCCACCGCTGGACCGGCTGGCCGAAATCGGTGGCCGCTTCACCGCGCAAGCGCACATCCACCCGCTGCTCGGCTATTATTATGTTATGATGAACACTCATCTGCGTCCGTTCGACGACGCGCGGGCGCGGCAGGCGGTGGCGCTGGCGATCAACCGGCGGGTGACGGTGAACCTGTATGGCGGCCCGGCCCTCGGCACACCGATCTGCCAGTTGTTGCCGGCGGGCATGCCGGGCCACGTCGACTATTGTCCGTTCACCGCCAACCCGGGCGCGCGATGGACCGCGCCGGACCTGGCCCGCGCCCGCGCCCTGGTCGCACAGAGCGGCACCGCCGGCATGCGGGTGACGCTGATCTGTTCGGACCGCGACGTGGAACGCAGCATGGGCGTGTACTTGCAAAGCGTGCTGAACGACATCGGCTACAATGCGAGCGTGCACTCGGTATCGTACGCCATCCGCGACACCTACCTGGAAAACTCCAGCAACCGCGTGCAGATCGGGCTGGCTAACTGGTTCCAGGATTATCCGGCGGCGTCCGATTTCCTCAACGTGCTGTTCTCGTGCGCGGGTTACCATCCGGGCTCGGACGCATCGATCAACATGAGCGGGTTTTGCGATCCCGCCATCGATGCGCGCATGCAGCAGGCGATGAACATGGCGCTGACCGATGCGCCGGCGGCGGAGCGGCTTTGGGCCGGCATCGACCATGACGTGACCGACCGGGCGCCCAGCACCACGCTGTTCCAGATCAACTACCTCGATTTCACCTCGGCAAGGGTCGGCAATTTCCGGTTCAGCCCGCTGTTCCACATGATCTTCTCGCAGGCCTGGGTGCAGTGAGCGGCGGCCCGGCCGAGCGTGGCGGCCCATGGGCAGTTGCGGGCGCGCGCCTGGCCGCGAACCGCGCGGCGATGGTCTCGGCGGCAATCCTGGTGCTGATCGTGCTGGCCTGTGCGGCGGCGCCTTCCTTTGCGCGGCATGTCTCACATACCGATCCTTTTCGTCCCAACCTGGATGGTTCCGTGATGGTGGATGGCCGTGCGATGGACATCCTGCAGCCGGCGGACAACCCGCTGCACCTCGGCGCGGCGCCGATCGGTCCGGGCTGGCGCGCTTCGTACCTGCTCGGCGCCGATGGACAAGGCCGCGATGTCGCGGCGCGGCTGCTGTACGGCGGACGGAACTCGCTGGTGATCGCCGGGTTCGCGACCGTGCTGTGCCTGTCGCTGGCGGCGCTGGTCGGCATCGTTGCAGGATACGCCGGCGGCATTGTCGATCAGGTGCTGTCGCGCCTGCTCGACATCCTGTGGGCGTTCCCGGTGTATCTGCTGGCGATCTCGCTGTCGGTCGTGCTGATCACCCAGGGTTTGCGCATCGGGCCGTTCACCGTGCAGGCAGACTCGCTGCTGCTGCCGATCTTCATCATCGGAATCGTGTATGTGCCCTACGCCGCCCGGCCGGTGCGTGGGCAGGTGCTGGGCCTCGCACGCAGCGACTTCGTGCTGGCCGCCATTTCGCTCGGCGTGCCCAGCCACCGCATCCTGTCGCGCGACATCCTGCCGAACGTCGCCAGCACGCTGATCGTGTTCGCACCGCTGATCATGGCGCTGAACCTGCTGACCGAGAGCGCGCTCAGCTTCCTGCAAATCGGCGTGCAGCCCCCGGCGGCGAGCTGGGGCACGATCATCTCCGATGGCCAGACGATGCTTTATGTCCGGCCGATGGTGGCGGTGGCGCCCGGGCTCGCGATCATTGCAACGGTACTCGCGCTCAACGTGCTCGGCGACGGGTTGCGCGACGCGCTCGACCCGCGTGCCAAGCTGCGGGTGCGGGCCTGAACCGCTTGTCGGGCCATCGCAGTGCTTAGGGTGTTGCTGCAACGTTTCGGGCAGATGCTGTTCGTCATGACCGGCATCAGCGTGCTGGTGTTCCTGATCTTCTTTGCCACACCCGGCGCCGATCCGGCTGCGCGCATCGCCGGACACAACGCGACACCGGAACTGCTGGCCACCGTCCGGCATGATTTCGGCTTCGACCGGCCACTGCCGGTGCAATATGTGCTGATGATGAAACGGCTGTTCGTCAGCCAGGACCTCACCAGTTTCGTGAACCGCGGCGAACGGGTGATCCCGGAAATCGCGGCAGGCGCACCGGTTACGTTGTCGCTGGTCTGCGGCGCAGCAGTGCTGTGGGTGTTCGGCGGCCTGGCGATCGGCATCGCGGCGGCATTGACAAACGGGAGGTTTGCGGACCGGCTATTGATGGCCGCGGGCCTGCTGGGCGTGTCGATACCGGTGTTCTGGCTCGGCGAAATGGCGAATCTGTTGACCCAGAGCCGATGGCACGACACTTGGCTGTTCTCGTGGGTGCCTCCGCTCGGCTACACGCCGCTATCGGAAAACCCGTTGCTCTGGCTCAAGACGATGCTGATCCCTTGGTTCACCCTGGCGCTGCTCTACATGGGATTGTACGGCCGCGTACTGCGCGCCAGCCTGATCGAAGCCTATCAGGAAGACTTCATCCGGACCGCGCGCGCCAAAGGCCTTAGCGAAACGCGCATCCTGCTGCACCACGCGTTGCGGGTGTCGCTGATCACCTTCGTGTCGCTGTTCGGGCTGGATTTCGGTGCGCTCGTCGGCGGCGGCGCCTTGCTGACCGAGGTCGTGTTCGGCCTGCAAGGCGTCGGCAAACTCACCTTCGACGCCCTGCAGAACCTCGATCTGCCGGTGATCATGGCGACGGTGATGTACTCGTCGTTTTTCGTGGTAGCGGCAAATGCCGCCGTGGATGTTGCCTATGCGCTGCTGGACCCGCGGGTGAGGCACCGGCATGTCTGATCTGCTGCTCGAGGTAACAACGCTCAGCATCGCGTTCCGCACGCGCGGCGGCATCGTCCGCGTTGTCGATGATGTGTCGTTCGGGGTCGGCGCCAGCGAGATCGTGGCGCTGGTCGGCGAGTCGGGATCGGGAAAGACGGTGTCCATGCTTGCCGCGCTGGGCCTGATCGCCGATCCGAACGCGATCGTTTCGGGTTCGGTGCGGTTCCGTGGCCGCGAACTCGTCGGCCTTGCAGCACGCGAGTTGCGCAGGCTGCGCGGCAACGACATCGCGATGATATTCCAGGACCCGATGTCGGCGATGAATCCGGTGCGCACGATCGGCTGGCAGATCGTCGAGCAGATACGCGCACATCGCGCTGTTTCGCGCCGCGCCGCGCAGGATCGCGCGGTCGAGCTGCTCGGGCTGATGGGCATTCCCGCGCCGCACGATGCGGTCGGCCGCTATCCGCACCAGCTTTCCGGCGGCATGCGCCAGCGCGCGATGATCGCCATGGCGCTGAGTTGCAACCCCGCTTTGCTGATCGCCGACGAGCCGACGACCGCCCTGGATGTGACGGTGCAAGCGCAAATTTTGACGTTGCTGGAGCGGCTGCGTAGTGATTTCGGCTCGAGCATCGTGCTGATCACGCACGACATGGGTGTGGTGGCCGAAGCGGCTGACCGGGTGATGGTGATGTACGCCGGCCGGCTGGTCGAACGCGGCACAGTGGCGCAGGTGCTGTCCGCGCCGGCGCACCCTTACACGCAAGGGCTTCTCGCGGCCATTCCGCCGCTGTCCGGCGTGCGGCCGCGCCGTCTGTCGTCGATTCCCGGCGCCCCACCCTCGCCCGCCGCACCGCAACCGGGCTGCGCGTTTGCGCCGCGCTGCCCAGCCCGCTTCGACGCCTGTGCAGAGAAACCGCGTTTGGTCCTGCTCCCGCACCAGGACGTCGCGTGTTTCCTGGCTGCCAACCCACGACCCGCAGCTCCATGACACGGCCTTTGCTGGAGGCTGTTGCACTCACGAAGACCTACCGGACGGGCCGGCAGACGCTGCTCGCCGTCGATGATGTGTCGCTGCGGGTTTTCACGGGAGAGACACTCGGCGTTCTAGGCGAATCGGGCTGCGGAAAATCAACGCTTGGCCGCTGCCTGCTCCGGCTGCAGACCATCACCAGCGGCACGGTTCGTTTCGATGGCACGGACATCTCCACCCTGTCGTTGCGTGCGCTCAGGCCTTTGCGTCCGCGCATGCAGATGGTGTTCCAGGACCCGTATGGCTCCTTGAACCCGCGGCGCCGCGTCGGCGACCTGATTGCCGAGCCGCTGCGTGTCCATCGGGCACCCGACGGCAAATGGCGGGACCGCCCCGGCATCCGCTCCCGGGTCGATGAACTGGCGGAGCTGGTCGGGCTCGGGCGCGAGCAGATGGGCCGTTACCCGCACGAGTTTTCCGGCGGCCAGCGCCAGCGCATCGGCATTGCACGCGCGCTGGCTCTCGACCCGGACCTGATCATCGCGGACGAGCCGGTGTCCGCACTCGATGTCAGCGTGCAGGCGCAGGTGGTGAACCTGCTGATGGACCTGCAGGACCGGCTGCGCCTGACATACGTGTTCATCGCGCACGACCTCGCAGTCGTCCGCCAGATCGCGACGCGGGTCGCCGTCATGTATCTCGGTTCGATCGTGGAAACCGGCCCCACGGAAGCGGTGTTCGGCCGTCCCGCGCACCCCTACACCGCCGCGTTGCTCCGGGCGGTGCCGCGGCTGGATGCCGCCGGCCGCCATCGGGCCGCAGCGCCGGAGATCCGCGGCGAAGTGCCCGACCCCGCTGCTCCACCGTCGGGCTGCCGCTTCCACCCGCGATGCCCGCGCGCAGAACAGCTGTGCCGCCACGCCCGCCCGCCACTCGGCCCAGCGGATGCCGCACGCCAGGTCGCCTGCCACTTTCCCCTGGCGTGACCCTGGCCTGCACCCAGAACCTAAGCCCTAGCCATCGCTCGACCGGTCCAGGCGTAGCGTCATGCAGTAGGCGCCGCCGCCCGACAGGATGAACGGGTCCAGGTTGACGTCGCTGACGGTGTAGCCGCGGTCTTCGAGCATGGCGCGGACATGGTCGGGGGCGCGTGCCATCACGACATGGCGGCCGATGTTGACGGCGTTGACGCAGAACGCGGCTGCGTCCTCGGCGCTCGCTTCGAGGCGCTGCTCAGGCGCAACATGGGCATGAATCTTAGCCAGAGCGTCGGCGGTGAATGCGGGCGGGTAGAACAGCACCTCGCCGCCGGAAAGCGGGCAGAAACAGGTGTCCAGGTGATAGAACTGGTCGGTCGCCAACTCCAGCGGCACCACGTCGCGGCCAAAGAAGCTGCCGAGTTCGTGGGTGGCGGCCAGAACCGAGCGCTGGCCGTAACCTGCCCAGAACAACTGCCGGGTGCGGTCCCAGATCGCGTCGCCGGCACCTTCCTGGAAGCAGCCTTCGGGGAACATGGTCACTTCGTCCAGCAGCCCGCGGGCGGCGAAGCCCTGCAGCGCTTCGAAATACGGCATTTCCTCGCCCTGACGCTCAGGGCAGGCGAACCGCGCGACGATTGCCCGGCGGTCCAGCACGACCGCGGCATTGGCCGGGAACACCATGTCGGGCTGCCCAGGCACGCCCGGGACGATCTCCAGCGCCGCACCCGCCTGGCTTAACGCATCGCGCAGAGCATCGAAGCTGGCACGAGCCTCGGCCGCGTGGCCCGCCGGGTCGGCCGCCCAGGCACCCGGCTTCATCCAGGGGTTGATCACGTAGTGAACGTCGAAATGTGCGGGATCGACCAGCATGATGCTTGGAGATTGTGTCATGGTCTCGCGATCGGAGTTATGGCGGTGGGTGCGCGACAGGACGGCTCGAGCGCTGGATGACCGGGCATCTACAGGAATGTTCGTGCCTTGTCAGTGCCCGGGGTGGCCGGGTATCGACCATCCGGCCCGGGGTTGTCCGGGTAAGCGAGGGGGCTGAGCCGACCTGCAAGGGCTCGCCACCGATCGGATGCACAGGATTGCCAGCAACTTTTCGTGGCCAGGACGTTTCAGTGTGACCTCGGGATTGTTCCACAAGGAGTGCACATGGGCCTGATCCTTCTCATCATACTGGTCATCCTGCTATTCGGGGGCGGGCTGGGCACCACCTTCGGTGGCTGGGGCGGCGCCGATTACGGTCATTACGGTTACGGCGGCATCGGCCTCGGCACGATCCTGCTCATCGTGCTGATCGTGCTGCTTCTCCGCCGCGCCTGAACACCGTGGTGGCCGGTTGCGGGATGGCAGAACGCCTGCCCGCAACCGGCCGCTACCGCTCAGCCGGCATCCTCGATCGAGATGGCGGCATGTATGAGTGTCAGGTGGCTGAGCGCCTGGGGAAAGTTGCCGAGCATCGCGCCCGTCCCGGTATCCATCTGCTCGTTCAGCAGGCCCAGATTGCCACCGGTGACCGCCAGCATTCCTTCCATCTGTTCGATCGCGGATTCGCGGTCTCCCAGTAGCGCAAATGCTTCGACCATCCAGAAACCGCAGGCCAGGAACGCGCCTTCCTCCTGCTCCGCGCCCGAGTAGCGGTAGACCAATGGACCGCGCGACAACTCGCGCTTCACGGCGTCACGTGTAAGCGCCAGGCGATCGTGCCGCTCGAAGCCGAACCGTGTTGCCAGAAGGATCGCCGCATCCAGGCGCTCGGTCCCGGCATACATGGTGTAGGATTGGCGGGTCTCCGACCAGCAATGCTCGTCGATCCAATCACGAATACGATCCCGCTCGCGCAGCCAGCGTTGCGCGTGGCTACCATCGATCTGCCCGCTTTCGGCCAACTTGACCGCGCGATCCATGGCGGTCCAGCAGCCTAGCTTCGACATGGTGAAATGCTGTGCTTCCCGCAATTCCCAGATGCCGCAATCGGGGTTACGCCACGAATCGGCGCATCGATCGGTCAGTTGCGCCAACAGCGTTCGGGTTGTCAGGTCAAGCACATGCCCCTGTTCGACAAACAGGAAAGCGGTTTCCATCAGGTCACCGAACACACCGAGCTGCAGTTGATCACGCGCGTCGTTGCCGACCAGCACCGGCCTGCTCGCCGCATAGCCGGGCAGGTCGACGGGCTGCTCGGCCGGCGCGAGTGCGCCATCCAACCGATACATGCTGCGCAACAGGCTGCCGTGCCGGCGGATGGTCGCGATCAACCAGGCGAATGCCGCGCGCGCCTCCTCCACCGCGCCGACGCGGAGAAAAGCCTTGATGCTGTAAGCGACGTCGCGGACCCAGGCATACCGGTAATCATAGTTCTTCGTTCCACCCATTCGCTCCGGCAAGGCCATGGTCGCGGCAGCCGCGATGGCCCCTGTCGGCGAGTAGATCAACAACTTCAATGCCAGCGCGCTACGCCGCACCTGATCGGCATAAACTCCGCCGTAAGTAAGATTGCCGGCCCATTCCCGCCATGCCTGATCCGACCTGTCGATACGGCGGTCGATCGTGTCCAGAGACGGCAATATCAGAGGCTCGTCGGCGGTGGCGAGCCAGGCAAGGATGCTGCGGGATCCGAGGTGCGTCGTCAGACGCGATCGCACGCACCCATCATCGGCCTGCACCCGCTCGACATCGTCGCTGGTGCGAAAAGCGCTGACCACACCATCGATATGCAGGACCTCACCGCGCGGGCCAGTCTCGCACCACGGGTTCGCCTGGCCAAGCCGTCGGCCGGGGCGCACCTCAATGCTGAAGCCCACCTCGCCCGACAGACCCTCCACGCGACGGGCGAGCTCGGTCCAGGGTAGCCGTCCCGAGATGCCGCTGTTGAGGCTGTCGGTGAGCCGTGCACTTCCCGTGCTCGTGGTGAACACCTGTTCGAGCACGTTGCTGTCCGGGCGATAGCGCCGGGCAACGGTGAAGGGCAGATCGGGTGTGATCGAAAAGCGGCCCCCATCCTCGCCCGCCAGAAGGCGATCGAAGATGGGCGTGCTGTCCAGCCCGGGCACACCCAACCAGTCGACGGAGCCATCCGCCGCGACAAGCGCCACGCTGCGGCCATCTCCCAGCGCGGCAAACTGGTCCAGCGGCAAGGTATCCCTTCCCGCAGCGCGCGGACCGGGGAAACTCGCCTCGGGCCGTCGCAATTGTGTTTCTGGCTGACGGTCCGGCTGCGTCGATAGTGATGTCACGCGGGGGGCAACGTGCCGTGTCATGCGGGGTTTTGGCGACCACACAGGAGCGCGCGATGGACACTCGACAAAGCGACGGCGTCACGTTCACGATCCATGAGCAGAGTGCCGTACCGGCATCGGGTTTGTTGATGGGTGGCGCTGCGATGCTGCCCTTCGTGCTGCTCGCGGTGTCGATCTGGGTGGTGCCCGCCGACGGGACGGCGCGTCCTGTGCATTGGCTTGTGGCATGGGGATCCGCGATCCTGGCGTTTCTGGCCGGGGTGCGTCGCGGATTGAGTTTCCGCACTCCCGGTGGCGAACGCATGGCGCAGATCGCGACAGTCATGTGGCTTTTCCTGCTCGCCTTCGGCGCGCTGGCGCTGGCGGAACTCACATCCGCAAACGCCGGAGGCCAGGCACGTCTCACATGGTCGGCAGCAATGGCATTGTTGTTGCTGGGCTACGCCAGCATCGCGTTGCTCGACCTGGATGCGGCACGCCGCCAGGAGGTGCCGTTGTTTTTCGCCCGCCTCCGTCCACTGCAGATGCTGGTGCCAGTCGCGTCCCTTGCGGCAGCATGCGTGCGGCTATGGTCGAATGGCTGACCGGAACCAACCCGGCTGTCTGGACGTAAGCCCGGCAATTGCCTGACTGATACAGGCCAGCGAAAGTCCGTTATTATGCCGATCTACCATCTTACACCCGTCCTCGCCAAACTCGCCGACCCTGCATGGAACACCAGCCGCATCCGTGGCGAGGCCTGGGTCAATGGAGCGGACGAGGAGGAAGCCCGTGCCTTGGCCAGCGGTCATTTTCAGGACGCGGGCCAAACGATTCCCGGCGAGGACAACCCTCCGAGCGCATGGCGCGACCCTTCGTTGGTCGAAGCCCACCAGATCGAAAAGGCGCCGGACAACATGACCATCCCGAACGGAACCGTGGTGTTCACCAACCAGTCCTAAACGGTGGTCGACCCGAGTCTCAAGTGTTTGCCGTCAGGCTCCGGATGATCAGACGTTAAGCGCCGGAAGGTTCCACTGGCGGGCGGGCTCTAGTTTCGTTGTAATCGCGAGGCCACCCGTACAGGGCCGCAGCTCACGCGGCTGTGAAGGAACATCTTCTTTCCTGCCATGTTCACATGACGATAGTGTGACTTTGATGACTAGTCACGCCTGTGAAACGGAAGCGCAATGTCCGAAACCATCCTGATTACCGGCGGCGCAGGCTTCATCGGAAGTTACGTAGCTGCATCTCTGCTGGAAGCGGGTCACCGCGTTCGTGTGCTGGATAGCCTGATCGAGCAGGTCCATCCTGCCGGCGCTGCACCGAATCCTGTGCTCGCCGACGTCGAGTTCTTCCATGGTGATGTGCGCGATGCGAACATAGTCGAACGTGCTTTGGACGGCGCTGACAAGGTGGTGCATCTCGCGGCCGAAGTTGGCGTGGGGCAGAGTATGTATGCGATCGACCGTTACGTCTCGGTCAACGACCACGGGACGGCAGTCCTGTTGCAGGCACTCATCAAGCACCGTGTCCAGCGCGTCGTCGTTGCTTCATCCATGAGCATCTACGGTGAAGGACGCTACACCACAGCGTCGGGTGCAATCGTGGACGATGCTATGCGCCGTCCCGGTGATCGCGACTGGAATCCGGTCGGCCCGAATGGCGAGCAACTTACGCCGGTGGCGACACCGGAAGGGAAGCCTCCCAGCCTTGCATCGGTGTATGCCATCTCGAAGTTCGTCCAGGAACGGCTGACACTGAACGTGTGTCCGGCATACGGCATGCAGGCCGTTGCACTTCGCCTGTTCAACGTTTATGGCGCGGGCCAGGCGCTGTCTAACCCCTATACGGGCGTTCTTGCCATCTTCGCATCGCGTCTGTTGAACGGACAGCGACCCATGGTGTTCGAAGACGGCGCACAACGGCGGGATTTCGTTCACGTGGAGGACGTAGCTCGCGCATTCCTGCTGGCGCTGGCCGAGCCGAAGGCAGATGGGGGTGTGTTCAACATCGGCAGCGGCCAAAGCGTAAGTGTCGCCGAAGTGGCGTCCAGCTTCGCTTCCGCCATGGGCCGCGCGGATCTCTCGCCGGACATCACGATGAAAGCACGAACGGGCGATATCCGGAATTGTTTTGCCGACATAGAACATGCTCGCCGGATGCTCGGCTTTCATCCACGCCGGAGTTTTGACGATAGCTTCGATGAGATGGCGGACTGGGTATCACGGCAGACCGCGGTGGATCGTGTGGCGGAAGCTCGCCGTGAGCTCGAAACGCACGGTCTCGTCGCGTGATCGAGGCTGAATACGTCGATCGTTTGGGTGTGTCGCAACGATTTGCAACAGGGGATCGTGTTGCGGTTGAGAGTGCCGGCGGAAAATTGGCGCTGCTAGGCGTCAAGCACCTTCGGCTTCCGATTGACGATACGGATCCTGCTGAATGGCTTGGCTGGCTGCTTCCGCGGCTCAGTCGTAATCTGCAGATCCTGCCAAGTATCGAAGTGAACGCTGAGACGGTGGGTGAAGGCGGCTTGCTGGAACGGTTGCTTGCCGGCCACGGCGAGCACATCGACCATGTCGAGCTGAGATGCGAACGCTTCAACGACGTTTCGATCCCGCTCATCAGTTCTGCTCTCGGGGCGCTGGAGAACCACCACAAAGGTGCCGTCGCCAGCGCAGAACTGGAAAATGCCGTATGCTCGCTAGCAAGCCTGAGCCGGGCGGGACTGACAAAGCGGATTTCCGCGTTTGCGCTGCGCTGGAATCCAACTTACGGCAACTCGGTCAAGCTTTCGGACGTGGTCGCCGAGTTGGCGGCCGCGCTAAGCGCGTTCAGCCCAAGGTCTGAACTTTGGCTGACGGACACGCAACACTCCAGCTGGCGTCATCAAGCGGCCAAACAGCTGCAATCTTTTCACAGCGCAATTTCTTCCCCGGCAAATCGTGTCTATTGGCACAGTCTCGATGATGACGCGGCCGCTGATGACCTGGACGCTGCAGCGCATCTTGGATTGTTTGATGCATACGGGCAGGCGAAGCTGCTTGGCCGACTTTTGGAAAGCGGTGTGGGCGAAGTCGGTCGGATCGCTACGGCCAGTCGCACTGCACATGCCTTTTCCATCGTTGGGACAAAGCCTGTTCTAGTAACGGGTGGCGCAGGCTTCATTGGCGCAAATCTGGCTGACAGGCTGGCCTCGGAGGGGCAGCCTGTGCTCATTTACGATGCACTTGCCCGCCCCGGTGTGGAGCGCAATCTTCGCTGGCTGACCCGACGTCATCCGAAGCGGATCAGCTTTCAACTTGGCGACCTGCGAGACGAATCGGCGGCCGGTGATGCTGCAGCAAATGCGCGAGCAGTGTTCCATCTGGCTGGCCAAGTGGCTGTAACGACGAGCATGGTCCACCCGCTCACCGACTTCGAGGTGAATGCGCGTGGGACAGTGGCGTTGTTGGAAAACCTTCGACGGCGCAACCCCGAGGCGCCGCTGATATTCGCCAGCACGAACAAGGTCTACGGCGACCTCTCCGACATCGACCTTATCCGGGTGGGTGAAGCCTACCTGCCATCCAGCGAAGCCGTGCGCGGCCGCGGCATCGACGAATCCCGCAACCTGTGTTTTCACACGCCCTATGGCTGCAGCAAAGGCACTGCGGATCAATACGTTCTCGATTATGCACATAGCTTCGGCTTACGGACTGCCGTCATCCGGATGAGCTGCATCTACGGAGAGCGGCAACTGGGGACGGAAGACCAAGGCTGGGTGGCGCACTTCCTGTTGCGCGCCATCGCGGGCGAACGGCTGACACTCTATGGGGACGGGCGGCAGGTCCGCGACATTTTGCATGTGGGCGATGCTGTCAATGCCTATGTGGCGGCGTGGAACCGGATCGACGACGTTCAAGGACGGGTCTACAATCTCGGCGGCGGGGCGGAGAATGCGGTCAGCCTACTCCAGTTGATCGAGCATATAGAAGTCATTCTCGGCAAGCGGGTCGACATCGAGCTGTCGTCATGGCGCCCCGGCGATCAACGGTACTTCGTAGCCGATACAACTGCGATCCGTCGTGACTTGTCGCTGCCCGCGTTCCTCGGCTGGCGGCAAGGTCTGGCCCGGCTGGCAGAGCATTTCGGCGCGGCGCTGCAGCCGCTCGTGGTGGAGAGCGAGGCCGTCCTGTGAGGGTCGCGCTTGTCAATCCCCCTTGGCACTTCGAAAACAGCATCTATTTCGGGTGCCGTGAGCCGCATCTGCCGATCGAGCTTGGCGCGTGCAAGGTCTTGTTGGAGCGTCGCGGCCATCAGGTGCTCCTTCTCGACGGGCACCTGAACACTGCGCGTGCTTGCGATCTCGCCAACGAGGTGGCGGATTTCCGGCCTGCGATGACGGTGATACCGACCGCACCGAGCTATCTTTTCTGGCGCTGCGCTCCACCCGAACTTCGCGTTCCCCGCGAGATGATCAACGAGCTTGCCGGGCGGGGCGGACGCACCGTGATCGTGGGGCCCCATGGATCGTCCACACCGCGCGCGACACTACGCAAGCTTGGCGCGAACATCGTCGTTCGCGGCGAGTGCGAAGAGGCGGTTGCAGCGCTCGCCGACGCTTGGCCCAGAACGGAAATCCCGGGCACTGCAGAGCTCATCGGCGGGGAACTGCGGCTCACCGGTGCGGTGCAGTCAACCGTCTTCACCGACCTGCCCGCGCTTCAGTGGCCTGGACATTGGATTGCGAACCATCACCACCATCATCACCGTTTCGACACAACGCCGTCCGGCCCGGGTGCGGAGGTCGAGGCGTCTCGCGGCTGTCCCTATCATTGCAGCTTTTGTGCGAAAATCGATTTCCGTGATGCATACCGCCGGAGAGACATACCAACTCTCCTTGCGGAAATCGACGGCTTGCTGGAACAGGGTACCCGCTACCTTTACTTCATCGACGAAATTTTTCTTCCGCAGCGGGAGCTATTGGAGGGGCTTGCCAGCCGCAACGTCGCTTTCGGGATGCAGACCCGTATCGATCTTTGGAAGCCCGACATGCTACAGCTTCTAGGCCGCGCAGGTTGCGTGTCGATCGAAGCCGGAGTCGAGAGCCTGTCGGAAAGCGGCCGCGCCGCCCTCGACAAAATGTGCCGCATGACGACGGACGACCTCACCGAACGCCTGATCCTGGCACGCAGCCATGTTCCGTTCGTTCAGGCCAACCTTATCGAAACCCTCGGCGACGACGCGGAGCAAATCGTGCAGTGGCGCGAGCGTCTTCAATGCGCCGGCGTCTGGGCGAACGACCCCGTCCCGATGTTTCCTTACCCAAGCAGCCCCGATTACCGGTCACGCTGGGGCGCGCCGGACGACGACGCTTGGGAACGTGCTCTCGACCACTACCTGGGTCAGTTCAAGAGGTTCTCTGATATTCAAGATGACGCGCCACTCGACTTGGCCACCTTGGAAGCCGATTGCTTGGCATCATGATAGTGCCGCGCCGTCCACGGGTGTTCATCACCACCGATGCAGTTGGGGGTGTCTGGAGCTACAGTATCGCGTTGGCGACAGGCTTGGCCAAGATCGGTTGGCGTTCCACGTTGGCGGTACTCGGGCCGGCACCCGATAACCAGCAGCGGACGATTGCGGAGAACATCCCAGGCTGCGATGTCGTACTGACCGGCCAGCCACTCGAGTGGCGTTTGACGAATGCGCAGGATTTAGACGCCGTAATCAAAGCACTCGTGCGAGCAGCCCGCCAGAGTGGCGCGCAGAGTGTCCACCTTCACGCACCATCACTCGCCGCCGTGGCCTGGCCGATTCCAAGCATAGCCGTTGCCCATTCATGCGTTGCGACCTGGTTCTCCGCTGTGCAGGGCACTCAGCCTCCCGCAAGTCTCGCGTGGCATGTTGATGCGACAGGCGCCGGTTTGCAGACGTGCAGTATGGCTGTAGCCCCGACACAAGCATTTGCGAACACTCTACAACTCACGTACGGAACAAAGCGGCGGATCGCTGTCATCCGGAACGGCTTGCCGGCCCCGACTACGCCCTCGAGCGATCGAACGAACTTTGTTTTGACTGCCGGGCGGCTCCGGGACCTTGCTAAGAACGTCAAGCTTCTTGACGAGGTTGGGGGCCGGCTCGACTTCCCGATCGAAGCGGCGGGATGTGTCAGCGACCCCGGTGCATCCGACTTAGAGTTTGCCAATGTGAAGACACATGGACAGCTATCGACATTCGCGCTGCGCGAGCTGATGGCGAAGGCGGGCGTATTCGCGTCACCGGCGATCTATGAGCCGTTTGGGTTGTCGGTCTTGGAGGCCGCTCAACTCGGCACCCCGCTTGTCCTATCTGACATCGCTTCGTTTCGCGAGCTCTGGTCGAACGCTGCCGTGTTCCTGCCCGCACAAGATCCCGCCGCCTGGGAGCGGGAATTGCGGTCCCTCATGACGGACGCACGCAGACGCACTGAGCTCGGCGAAGCAGCAAGACAGCGTTCGTTGATTTACACGGATGACGCCATGGTCTCGGCCACGGCCAGGCTGCATGAACAGCTTACCACTTGCACCTCCAGCGCTGCCTGAAACGCAGGAGTGACGCTGTGCGTATAGCCTACTTCACCCACTCGCTAAAGTCCTGTTGGAACCACGGCAATGCGCATTTCCAGCGCGGGATTCTGCTCTCGCTACAGAAGCTCGGACACGATGTGACGGCTTGGGAGCCGGCGGAAAGTTGGAGCTACGGAAACCTGGTCGCAGACCAGGGGCCGCACGCGACAGCCAGCTTCAGCAAGAGTTTTTCCACGCTCAACGCTCGTGAGTACTCCCGCCAGGAAGACCTGGAGCTCGCGCTCGATGGTGTGGATCTGGTGGTTGTGCATGAGTGGACAGACCCGGATATTGTAGCCGCCATCGGCAGGATACACCGCCGGGAAAAGTTTATGCTGCTTTTTCATGACACCCACCATCGCGCGGTAAGCGACCCGGAGGCGATATGGCATTTCGATCTAACCGAATACGACGGCATCCTCGCATTCGGGGCGACGCTCGCCAGAATCTATGAAGATTGGGGTTGGGCTGGGCGCGTCTTCGTCTGGCATGAAGCTGCAGACACCTCGATCTTCCACCCGCCGGCGCATCCGAAAGCTCGTGAAGGCGCGGTGTGGGTCGGGAACTGGGGTGATGGAGAGCGTAGTGCTGAGCTCGAACAGTTCCTGCTGGCGCCGGCGCAACAGGCGGCGGTCCCGCTTGATGTTTACGGCGTACGCTATCCGGAGACCGCGCTGGACATGCTGGGGGAATATGGCGCCCGCTTCCACGGCTGGATCGCCAATGCGGACGTGCCGCACGTGTTTGCTCGGCATAGATTTACGGTGCATGTGCCTCGCCAATATTACACCAGGATGCTTCCCGGCATACCGACGATCCGAATGTTTGAAGCGCTGGCGTGTGGAATCCCGCTCATTGCCGCACCTTGGAATGATGCCGAGGGCCTGTTCCGTAAGGATATCGATTACCTGATGGCGGAAAACTCCGTTCAGATGCGTGAGTATATGCGCGCACTATCCAATGACGACACCTTGACCGCTACTCTCGCCCAGGCCGGCCGCGAGCGGATATTGTCGCATCACAGCTGTGAGGTCCGGGCTGCTGAATTGCTCGACATCCTCGCGCGCCTGAGCAATGACGCGGTTGTGGCCTGATGAAGATCGCATTTTACGGCTCAAGCCTCCTTTCCTCATATTGGAATGGCGCAGCTACCTACTATCGCGGGTTGCTCGAAGCACTTTCTGCTTATGGTCATGAGATAGTCTTCTACGAACCGGATGCGTTCGACCGCCAGTCCCACCGAGACATCGAACCGCCTGAATGGGCAAGGGTAGTCGTCTATCCTGCAACCGAGGACGGTCTAAACACCGTGTTGTCGAAGGCGCGACACGCGGACGTCGTCGTGAAGGCAAGCGGTGTCGGGGTGTTCGATAACGAGCTGCTGGCCGGCATCCTGCAGAACGCACATCCCGAGGCGCTGCGGATATTCTGGGACGTCGATGCACCGGCGACCTTGGCCGTTCTTCGCGCTGACCCACATCATCTGCTGCGCAGAAGCCTTCCCGATCTGGACATGGTTCTCACCTATGGCGGAGGCCCACCTGTCGTGGATGCCTACACCCGCTTAGGCGCTCAACTCTGTGCGCCGATCTACAACGCGCTCGATCCCGCCACGCATTTCCCTGTCGCTGCCGATCACCGCTATCGTGCCGATCTGGGGTTTCTTGCTAACCGTCTTCCCGACCGGGAAGCGCGCGTGGAGGAATTCTTTCAGCGACCGGCATCGATCTTGGCGCAGAAGCAGTTCCTCCTAGGGGGTTCAGGCTGGGACGGCAAGGACATGCCGGCCAACGTCAGACGCATCGGGCATGTGCCGACTGCTCAGCACAACGCACTGAACTGTTCTTCCCTGGCCGTCTTGAACGTCGCACGAGACAGCATGGCGGAAGTCGGTTTTTCACCCGCAACGCGCGTATTCGAAGCAGCCGGGGCAGCCTCCTGCCTGATTACCGACGCCTGGGAAGGGATCGAGCACTTCTTTGCTCCCAACAGCGAAATCCTGGTAGCGCGGGATGGTCAAGACGTTGCGGAGCACCTTGCAAGCTTGACCCCGAGCCGCGCCAAGGCGATCGGCCACGCAGCCCTCGCACGCTGCCTTGCCGACCACACCTATTCGCAACGCGCGGCTGAGGTCGATGCACTGCTGGAGCGCACAATGCAGCGGCGGCGCACCGGTGCCGCCGCGTGACCCAACCGAAGCTCCGCATCGTCGTCATCGGTCTCTCGCTCAGTTCGTCGTGGGGAAATGGGCATGCAACAACCTACCGGGCGTTATTGCGCGCTTTAGCCGAACGCGGCCACAGCATCCTTTTCCTCGAACGCGACCAGCCCTGGTATGCCGACCACCGTGATCTGCCCGATCCCGGCTACTGCAAACTCCGTTTCTACAACGAAACGGGAGAGCTCGATGGATTCCGGCGAGACATCGCCGCCGCCGACCTGGTGATCGTCGGATCTTACGTCGCGGAAGGAGTGGCTGTCATTCGTAAGATACGGCCCTGGACAAAGTGGCTTGCTTTTTACGACATCGACACGCCCATTACTTTGACGATGCTCGCATCCGGGGAGCAGACTTACCTGTCGCCTGCTGTCATACCGCTGCTGGACCTCTATTTTTCGTTTACCGGCGGCCCGACGCTCGATGTGCTGGAGCAGCGTTACGCGGCTCGTTCCGCGCAGGCACTGTTCTGCGCCGTCGATCCGGAACTGTATCACCCGTTCCAGCCGCTTGAACGGCACCGCTGGATGTTGGGCTATCTTGGTACTTACAGCGCAGACCGGCAACCAAGGCTCGAAAGGCTTCTTCTCGAACCCGCGCGCCTGGCGCCCGATCTGCGGTTCGTCGTGGCTGGATCACAATATCCCGATGGCGTCGACTGGCCGGAAAACGTCGAGCGGATCGAACACCTTCCACCAGCAGACCATGCGGAGTTCTACAACAGCCAGTCCTGGACCCTCAACGTCACCCGGGACGATATGATTGCTGCGGGTTACAGTCCCAGTGTAAGGCTGTTCGAAGCTTCCGCTTGCGCGACGCCGATCATTTCCGATCACTGGCCGGGTTTGACCGACTTCCTCGAGATCGGACGCGAGATCGTGGTGGCCGAGACAGCTATGGACGTATTAGCGTTCCTGCGGTCGGCAGAACCCGAGCGCGTTGCTATCGGCAACGCGGCCCGGCAACGCGTGCTGAATGAGCATACCGCGGCCCATCGGGCGGGGGTGGTCGAGCAAGCAGTCGCCGATCTACAGTCGCGTGCGTCGAAGGTTGCGGGGCTGACACACCACTTCCTTGGGGCCTGATCGCGCAGCCTTCACATCGCCGTGGCACCATCGCAACCCGAACACGTATGTTCGTTTAGTCCGTTGCGTTGCAATGGGAGCGATATGCGATGAAGGCACTATGCTGGCACGGCAAGGGGGATATCAGGTGCGACTCCGTGCCTGACCCGAAAATCGAACATCCGCGCGATGCGATCATCAAGGTTACATCCTGCGCTATCTGTGGTTCGGACCTGCACCTTTACGATGGTGTCATCCCCACGATGAAGTCCGGCGACGTTCTCGGGCATGAGACGATGGGCGAAGTCGTCGAAGTCGGTTCGGAGAACAAGAAGCTTAAGGTTGGCGACCGCGTGGTCGTCCCGTTCACCATCGCTTGTGGGGAGTGTTTCTTCTGCAAGAAAGGTTTGTTCAGCGGGTGCGAGCGAAGCAACCCCAATCATAAGATGGCCGAGGAGCTCTGGGGGCATTCACCCGCTGGCTTGTTTGGCTACTCGCACATGCTGGGTGGCTACCCGGGTGGTCAGGCAGAATACCTGCGTGTGCCATTCGCCGACGTAGGTCCGATCAAGGTACCCGAAGGCCTCACCGACGAACAGGTGCTGTTCCTGTCGGACATCTTTCCAACAGGCTACATGGCGGCCGAGTTCTGCAATATCCAGAGGGGCGATACCATCGCCATCTGGGGTTGCGGTCCTGTGGCGCAGTTCGCAATCAGGTCGGCATTCCTGCTTGGCGCAGAACGCGTGATCGCCATCGACACGGTCCCCGAGCGGCTGGCGATGGCGCGCGCGGCGGGCGCTGAAACCCTCGATTTCGAAAAAGACGACGTCTACAACATCCTTCGCGACAAGACCGATGGCCGTGGGCCGGATGCGTGCATCGATGCGGTCGGCACCGAACCCCATGTCGGGGGAGCTGTCGACGCCGTGCTCGATCGCGTGAAGCAGGCGGCGTTCATGGGCACGGACCGTCCGCACGTGCTGCGCCAGGCGATCAACAACTGCCGGAATGGCGGGATCGTTTCGATCGTTGGCGTATATGGCGGCTTGCTCGACAAGGTGCCGATGGGCTCGGCAATCAACCGCGGGCTGACGTTCCGCATGTCGCAGACGCCTGTGCAGAAGTATCAGGAAGGCTTGCTGCAGCGGATCGAAAAAGGCGAGATAGACCCGTCCTTCGTCATCACCCACACCGTAAAGCTGGAAGACGGGCCAGGGATGTACAAGACGTTCCGCGAGAAGGAAGACGGCTGCATCAAGGTCGTGCTCAAGCCGCACGGCTAGGCATTCTAACGTGCCGGATGTCTGGCCTAGACAGGCTGACATCCGGCATGCGTTGCGAAAGAAGTGGTGAGCCCGGTGGGAATCGAACCCACGACCCCAAGATTAAAAGTCTCGTGCTCTACCGACTGAGCTACAGGCTC
>CAZZWO010000024.1:0-22369 GCA_964657885.1 uncultured Acetobacteraceae bacterium
AGCGGACAGGCTCCCAGGCGCTAACGCATGAAAATCTGCAATCGGGACGAAATCGCGCCGGACGACCGGCTCAGGGCCAGCGCACTTCCGGCGGCAGGCTCATCAGGATCGCTTCGACGTTGCCGCCGGTCTTGAGACCGAAGGTGGTTCCGCGGTCGTGCAGCAGGTTGAACTCCACGTAGCGGCCGCGGCGCACCAGTTGGTGGTCGCGATGGGCCTGGGTCCAAGGGGCGTGCATGCGGCGGCGCACGATGGCGGGATAGGCGGCCAGAAACGCCTCGCCCACGTCGCGGGTGAAGGCGAAGTCGTCGTCGAGGTTTCCGCTGTCCAGGTGGTCGTAGAAGATGCCGCCCACCCCGCGCGGCTCGCCCCGGTGCGGCAGGAAGAAGTAGCGGTCGCACCACGCCTTGAACTTCGGGTAGTATTCCGGGTCGTGGGCGTCGCAGGCCTGCTGGAACGCGGCATGGAAGGACGCGCCGTCCTCCGCGGTTTCCGGCGTGTCGAAGAACATCGGGGTCAGGTCCCCGCCGCCGCCGAACCAGCCCTTGGTGGTGACCAGCATGCGGGTGTTCATGTGGACGGCGGGCACCAGCGGGCTCTGCATGTGCGCAACCAGGCTGATGCCGGTGGCGAAAAACCGCGGGTCCTCGGCGGCACCGGGGATTTGCGCGCGGAACTCGGGGCTGAACTCGCCCGACACGGTCGACACGTTCACGCCGACCTTCTCGAACACCCGGCCGTGCATCAGGCTGATTGTGCCACCTCCGCCATCCGAACCGTCGGCGGTGGGGCGGCTCCAGGGGCGGCGTTCGAACCGGCCGGGCGCGCGGTCGGACAGCGGGCCGCTGGTCTGTTCGGCCTCGATCGCCTCGAAAGCGGCGCAGATACGGTCGCGCAGGCTTTCGAACCAGGCCCTGGCGGCCGGCTTCAGCGCGGCATGCGGCGGGGCGTTATCGTGCGTGGGAACAGGCAGGTCGGTGTCCATTGCGGCAAGCTAGCGCCGGGATGCGCCGAGTGCCATGACCCGCCTGAATGGCGCGTGGGCGGGCGTGGCGCGGGATTGCGACACCCGGCGATTGCAGGACCGCAACTCCACCCTTATTAGAAGGACCACACGCGCCGGGACCCCCAAGCCCGGCCATGATTTTTCAGGGACCCCATCCATGGCCGGCCTGCACAAGAGCGAGATCCAGAACCCGGTGCTGAACTGGGTGGACACGCGCCTGCCGATCCTGACGTTGATGACGAAGGAATACGGCAACTTCCCGACGCCGAAGAATTTCAACTACTTCTGGAATTTCGGGGCGCTGGCGACGATCAACCTGTTCGTCATGATCGCGTCCGGCATCTTCCTGTCGATGAACTACAACGCGAGCACCGCCGGCGCTTTCGACAGCGTCGAGCGCATCATGCGCGACGTGAACTACGGCTGGCTGCTCCGCTACGCGCACATGAACGGCGCGTCGATGTTCTTCATCATCATCTACATCCACATTTTCCGCGGCATGTATTACGGCAGCTACAAAGCGCCGCGCGAGCTGCTGTGGATGACCGGCGTGCTGCTGTTCCTGCTGCTGATGGCAACGGCGTTCATGGGCTACGTGCTGCCCTGGGGCCAGATGAGCTATTGGGGCGCCACCGTCATCACCAACCTGTTCTCGGCAATCCCCGTGGTCGGCAACTGGATCGTGACGCTGCTTTGGGGCGGCTTCTCGGTCGATAACCCGACGCTCAACCGCTTCTTCTCGCTGCATTACCTGCTGCCGTTCGTGATCACCGGCGTGGTGTTTCTGCATGTCGTGGCGCTGCACATTACCGGTTCGAACAACCCGCTCGGCATCGACGTGAAGTCGGAGCAGGATACCCTGCCCTTCCACCCGTATTACACGGCGAAAGACAGCGTCGGCATGGCGGTGTATTTCCTGGTGTTCGCGGTGCTGATCTTCTTTGCACCGAACTTCTTTGGCGAGCCCGACAACTACATCGTGGCGAACCCGCTGCAGACGCCGAACGCCATCGTGCCGGAATGGTACTTCCTGCCGTTCTACGCGATCCTGCGCTCCATCCCGAACAAGCTGTTCGGTGTGATCGCGATGTTCGGCTCCATCCTCGTGTGGTTCGTGCTGCCCTGGCTCGACACCTCGCCGGTGCGCAGCGCGCGCTTCCGCCCGATGTATCGCTGGTCGCTACGGCTGATGGTGGTGTCGATGCTGGTGCTCGGTGCCTGCGGTGCGCATCATCCGGAAGGCATCTGGGTAGTGCTGGGCCGCGTCGCGACCGCCTACTACTTCCTGCACTTCCTGGTGCTGCTGCCGCTGTTCGGCTTCATCGAGCATCCGCTGCCGCTGCCGGAAAGCATCAGCAAGCCGGTGCTGAAGCGTAACTTCCCCGGTAGCGGGGGCGGCGGGCCGCTTCCTTCGGGCGCCGCTGCCAAGCCGATGGAGAAGATCTGATGCGTGCGTTGGCCGCGGCCGCCTTCTCCGCTGCGTTGCTGGCCGGTGCCGGCGTCGCACGAGCCGAGGAGTCGATGCCGCCCTTTCCGCCGGCGAAGTGGAGCTTCTCGGGTCCGTTCGGCACCTTCGACCGCGCCGCGGCCCAGCGTGGCTTCCAGGTTTACAACGAGGTCTGCTCGTCCTGTCACTCGATGCGACTGATGAGCTACCGGCAGCTCGCCGGCATCGGCCTCAGCGAGGGACAGATCCGCGCCATTGCCGCCAGCAAGACGGTGCCGGGCGAACTCAACGACCAAGGTGAGCCGACCACCCGGCCAGGGCTGCCGTCCGACCATTTCGCCTCACCCTATCCGAACGACAAGGCGGCCCGTGCGGCCAATAACGGGGCGCTGCCGCCCGATCATTCGTTGATCGAAAAGGCGCGCGAGGGCGGTGCGGACTACATCCACGCGCTGATGGTCGGCTATGTCGAGCCGCCGCCGGGCGTGAAGGTGCCGGACGGCCTCTATTATAACAAGTGGTTCCTCGGGCATCAGATCCACATGCCGGCGCCGCTGTCGGACGGGTCCGTCACCTATGCCGACGGCACCAAGGCGACTGTCGATCAGGAGGCGCGCGATGTCGCCACCTTCCTGACCTACGCCTCGAACCCCGAGATGGAACAGCGCAAGCATCTCGGCGTGCGCATCGTCGGCTTCCTGGCCCTGATGTGCGGCGTCACCTACATGGTGAAGCGGCAGGTCTGGTCGGACGTCCACAAGAGCAGCGAAGACGAAGTCCGCTGAGGCCTGACGATGCCGGTGGTCGGCGTCATCGGCGGGTCGGGTCTGTACGACATCGACGGTCTGGAAGGGCGCGAATGGCTGCCCCAGTACACGCCCTGGGGTGAGCCGTCCGACCAGTTACTGCACGGGCGGCTCGGCGGGGTGGAATGCGTGTTCCTGCCTCGGCACGGACGCGGCCATGCGCTCTCGCCCAGCTACCTGAATTACCGCGCCAACATCGATGCGCTGAAACGGGCGGGCGTCACCCACGTGATCTCGCTCTCCGCGGTCGGCAGCCTCGCCGAACACCTGCCGCCCGGGCACTTCGTGGTGGTGGACCAGTTCATCGACCGCAGCTTCGCCCGTGAAAAGAGCTTCTTCGGCCAGGGCTGCGTCGCCCATGTCTCGATGGCGCATCCGGTGTGTCCGGCACTGGCCGACACGTTGTTCGAGGCCGCCACCGGCCTCGGGCTGCCGGTGACCCGCGGCGGCACCTACCTGGTGATGGAAGGGCCGCAATTTTCCACCAAGGCGGAGAGCGAGCTTTACCGGGCCTGGGGCTGCCAGGTCATCGGCATGACGAACATGCCCGAAGCCAAGCTCGCCCGCGAGGCCGAGATGCACTACGCGACGGTGGCCATGGTCACCGATTACGATTGCTGGCACGAGACCCATGCGCATGTGACCGTCGATACGGTGGTCGAGGTGATGACCGCCAATGCCGCGAACGCACGCGCGTTGTTGCAACGGGCGATCCCGATGCTGGCGGGCAACCCGCCCTGCCCCCTGGGATGCGACCATGCGCTCGATCATGCGCTGATCACCCCGCCGGCCGCTCGCGATCCTGCGCTGATGGCGAAGCTGGACGCGGTGGCCGGGCGCGTACTCGGAGCGTAACGACCTGGAAAGGGTCGGCCGCTAGACTGGGGCGATGCGCCTCAAACTCTATCGATCGGCGACCGTGAAGGAGGCGATGGCGCTGGTCCGGGCGGAGCTCGGTCCCGAGGCCCTCATCCTGTCCACACGGCGGATAGCCGACGGCGTGGAACTGACCGCAGCAATCGAACCGGCGCATGAGCCAGCGGCGATCAAAACTTCACGTGAGCCGGCGGCGGTAGTATGGCCAGCTGTATCCGCTCCATCGCCGCGGCCGGAAAGCGCCCATGCAAGTGCGGCGATGCTGGCCTATCACGGCACACCGGCAGCTTTGGCGGTATGCCTCGCCGGGCCGGACCTTGCAGGCGCGTTGTCGCGGCACCTGCCGTTCGGGGCGTTGCCGGTGTCCGCGCCGGGCTCGCGGCTGCTGATGGCGGGGGCGCCGGGTGCCGGAAAGACCCTCACGGTTGCGAGGCTGGCAACCAGGCTGGTGCTGGCCGGAATTACGCCCACGGTGATCACCGCCGATGGCAAGCGGGCCGGTGGAGCGGAAGAGCTGGCGGCTTACACCCGGCTGCTCGGCTTGCGGCTGATGGTCGCCAGCACGCCGTCCACACTGGCCCGCGCCATCGCGAGTGCCGGGGACGCGGGCGACGCATCAGGCCCCATCCTGATCGACAGCGCGGGCATCAACCCGTTTGCCGATGGCGACATGCACGAGTTGTCGGCCCTGGCCGACGCGGCGGATGCGGTGGCGCTGCTGGTGATGCCGGCGGGACAGGACCCTGCCGAGGCGGCCGAACAGGTCGATGCTTACCGGCCCCTGCACGTCCGGCACTTGCTGCCGACCCGGCTGGACCTTGCGCGGCGGCTCGGCAGCGTGCTGGCCGCGGCATCCACCGGGTTGATCCTAAGCGAAGCGGGCGTCGGCACCGGCGCGTCGGACGGGATCGTGCCGCTCACGCCCGAGTCGCTGGCGGCACGGATGCACCTGGCGTTTCCGGGCAGGAGCGTGGCGCCAGGCCAGCTTTCGAACCGGCCGGCCTCCACCCCGGCTGCCAGAGCGCCGGTTTTCCCGACCGCGCGGGCGCATGCGGCGCAAGCCTGGAACACCGAACAGGGTGGATATTGATGGACACCGGACTGGAACGTCATCCGGCGGCGCCGGCCTTGGCGCATACGCATCAAACAAGGCGGGTCGCCATCGCATCGGGCAAGGGTGGTGTCGGCAAGACCTGGTTCGCGATCACGCTCGCCCATGCTTTGGCGCAGGCTGGAAGGCGGGTCCTGCTGTTCGACGGCGATCTCGGCTTGGCCAACATCGACATCCAGCTGGGCCTGACGCCTGAAATCGACCTCGGGGCGGTGCTGTCCGGACGGGTGACCTTGCCCGACGCGACGACCCCTTACCTGCCGGGCGGCTTCGACGTGCTGCCAGGCCGCTCCGGATCCGGCAGCCTGGCCAGCCTGCCGGCTTTCCGGCTGCACGGGTTGATGGCCGACCTCGCGGCACAGCCGCACGACCTGGTGCTGCTGGACCTGGGCGCCGGGCTCGACGCCGGTACCAGGCTGATGTCCGCGTCGGCCGACACGCTGCTGGTGCTGGCGACGGACGAGCCGACCTCGCTGACCGACGCCTACGCCGTGCTTAAGCTGCATGCGGCGGACCGGGCGGCCTTGAACCTTACGGCGGATGCGCGGGTGGTGGTCAACCAGGCGGGCAGCGTCGCTTCCGGACAGCGCACCTTTGCGACCCTCGCCCGAGCCTGCGAGCATTTTCTCGGCCGCTCGCCCACCCTGGCCGGCATCGTTCGGCGCGACGACCACGTGCGCGACGCCATCCGCCGCCAGACGCCTCTGCTCACCCGACACCCCGCAAGCCCCGCCGCGAACGACGTCCGCGCAATCGCCGGCACCCTCGCCCGCGGTTAAGCTTCGTTGGCTCAGGCCCTGTACATACCCTCGAGCATGCGGGTGAGGTCATGGGTGTGGAACGGCTTGGGAAATGCCCGCCAATTGGGCCGGCCGGCCGGGATGGCATCCTGGCCGTAGCCGGACAGCAGAACGAAAGGGATGCCGCGCGTCGCCAGCACTTCGGCGACCGGGTACACACGCTCGCCGCGCAGGTTGACGTCGAGCACGGCAAGCGAAATGCGCTCCCCCTTTGCCGCGCACAAAGCATCGCCGACGGTGCCGAACGGGCCGACTATTTCGCATCCGAGATCGATGAGCGCTTCCTCGATCAGCATCGCCACCAGCATCTCGTCTTCCACGACCAGCACGCGAAGTCCGGCGATGGGCGACACATTCATACTGCGACCCTCGGATGCTCGATCGAAACACGCTGCATCGGCGCCCGCAGCCGCGCAACCAGTCCCGAAGGCCTGAAATCCAGCGAGGCGTGCCCGCTCAGTTCGTGAGAAAAGCCGCGTTCTATCAGGATCGTTCCGAACCCGCGCTGCTCGGGAGGGTGCACTTCCGGGCCGCCTTCCTCCCGCCACTCGATCTCCAGCGCCTGGTCCGGCACCTCGCCGAGCACCTGCCAGGCAATCGACAACCGCCCCGATCGCACCGAGAGAGCGCCGTATTTTACCGCGTTGGTCGCCAACTCGTGAATGGCCATTCCCATGGCAAGCGCGCCGGCGGGTGCGAGTTGCACCTCGGGACCGGTCAATTGCACGTTCGTCGGATCTTGTGACACGAACGGCCGCAGCTCTTCCTTGATCACATCCTGCAAAGCGATGCTCATCCAGTTCTCGCGGCTGAGCAGCGTGTAGGACGTGGACAGCGCATGCACCCGTCCGAGGAACGCGTCCCCGAACTCCTCCAGTCCGGTCGAGCGCCGCAGCGTCTGCGTCGCCATCGAGATCACGACGGTCAGCATGTTCCGCACGCGATGGTTGAGCTCATCGACCAGCAGGCGCTGGTGCTGTTCGGCCTGAACGATCCCGGTGACATCGAGAAAAGTCAGCAGCGACCCGGTCACCGTGCTGTCCGGCGCGCGATAAGGCAGCATGCGCATGATGAAATGCGCCGAGCCATCGCTGCGCGACAACCGGCGTTCGACCGGCGCCAGCGTGTCGAAAACCTGCCGCGCATCTTCGCGCAATGTCGTGTAGCCGAGCGAGCCGGCGATGTCCGACAGCGGCCGCCCGACATCGCTCGGGATCAGATTGTAGAGGGTGTTGATCGCCGGCGTGAAACCGCGGATCAGCAGATGCCGGTCGAGGAACACCGTGGCGATCTGCGTGCTGTCCAACAGGTTCTTCAAGTCGCTGTTCGCGTCGTCCAGTTCGTCCAGCTTCTCGGTAAGCTGGACATTGAGCGTGTGCAGCTCCTCGTTGACCGACTGGATCTCCTCCTTGCTGGTCTCGAGTTCCTCGTTGGTGGATTGCAGCTCCTCGTTGACCGAATGAAGCTCCTCGTTCGAGCTGCGCAGTTCCTCGACCGCGGTCACATGCTCCTCGGTCAACGTTTGAAGCTCGTCGCGCGTCTGCTGCAGCTTGGCGCGGAGGCTGGCCGCACCCTCGATATCGGGGACGAGGCGCTGGGCGGCCGCCTGTTTCAACCGTTGCAGCAAGGTGCCGGCGGAGAGTGCGGCCGGCGGCGGACCGGCATCGCTGTTCCGGCTGGTGTTGCCGCCGGTCGCCGCAGGCAGTCTCCTGCGGTCGCGCCTGGTCACCGGCTGGGTGGCGCGCTCCGGATGCCTCAGGCGCTCAAGACGCTGCTCGGTGATCTGCAGCGGCGGACTGCGCACATCGCGCCGCTGGAAGATGCGGGCGGATTTGTCGAGCGGCTCGAACAGGTCCTCATGACGTGAGGTGGATTCCGAGATGCCGAGGATCAGCATCCCGCCGGGCGAAAGCGAGTAGTGGAAGGCGGGAAGCACGGAAGCCTGCAAATCGGCCTCCAGGTAGATCAGCAGGTTGCGGCAGGACACCAGGTCGATGCGGGAGAATGGCGGGTCGCGCACCAGGCTGTGCGGCGAGAAGGTGCAGAGGTCGCGGATCTCCTTGCGCACCGTGTAGCCGGATTCGGACCGTGAGAAGAACCGCTCCCGGCGGTCGTCGGAAAGCCCGTTCAACAGCACGCTCGGGTAGCGTCCCATACGCGCCGTGTCGATCGCCGGGCCGTCGATGTCGGTGCCGAATATCTGCACCTTCGGCGCGCCCTTGATGCCGTCGAGATGTTCCCGCAGCAGGATCGCTAGCGAATATGCCTCCTCGCCGGTGGCGCAGCCGGGCACCCAGACGCGCACGCTGCCGTCGGCATGTCGCCCGTCGAACAGCCGGGGCACCACGACGCGCTCGATCACCTCGAACGCGTCCGCGTCGCGGAAGAAGCTTGTCACCCTGATCAGCAGGTCGCGGAACAGCAGCATCGCTTCGTCGTGGTCGCTTTCCAGCCGGTGCACGTAATCGCGCAACGCCGGCAGGCCTCTGACCTGCATCCGGCGGTTCACCCGGCGCAGGAAGGTCCTGGACTTGTAGCCGCTGAAATCGTGGCCGACCTGGGCCCGCAGGATGGCGCAAATCCGCAGCCGCGCCGCCTCGACATCCTCATCCGCTGATGCCGCCAGCTCGGCATCCAGCGTCAGCCCGCGCAGCCGGAGAAGATGCCCCGGCAAGGCGTGCGCCGGCGCCACCAGGTCGACGGTGCCGGTAGCAACGGCGGCCGCTGGCATGGAGCTGAACTCCGGGCCGTCGTCGGTGTCGGCCGTGTCGGCGGCGATGCCCTGCGCCATGGTCAGGCCGTGGCACGCTTTGATGGCCTTCAGCCCCAATGCGCCGTCGCTGCCATTGCCGGACAGCACGATGCCGACGGCAAGCGCACCCTGACTGGCAGCCAGCGTGTCGAAGAAGCCGTCGATCGGACGGTGCTCGCGGGGCGAATCGGGCGGCGGCTGGCTGACGAACAGCCGGCCGTCCCGCAACACGGTCGTGGCGCGCGGCGGCGGCACATAGACGGTGTTCGGCTCCACCGTGTCGCCGTCGCACACCGCGACGACAGCCATCCTGGTCCAGCGCGCCAGGATGTCCGGCAGCAGGCTCGGCCGGTCGGCGGGCAGATGCAGCAGCACCACGAACGCCATGCCGGAGTTGTCGGGCATGTTGGCAAAGAAGCTGTGGAATGCGTCCAGCCCGCCTGCAGACGCGCCGATGCCGACGATCGTCAGCTTGTCAGCAGCCATGAAGGTCTTCAGCAGGCTCGGTCGCCAACCGGTTTGCAGGATGGCGGTTGCCGTTGGAAAATGGATCGGGACACACGGCCAGGTCCTTGGAACGATACTGGATGAAGATCAACGTTCCCGCCGGGACCCGGTTGACCGCCGCCTGAATGGCTGTTCGAGACCTGGACTGACATGGGGCCCTGCAACGATGTGTAACTCCCGCTGCACGGGATTGTTCCTGCCCTAACGGCCCTCTTGACCAGCCGGTGCAGTGGCACCCTTTTGTGCCGCGTGCGCGTTCGCCCTCCAGCCAACATGACCAGCCTTGCCGGCCGGAAACGGGTCCGGACGGCATGAGCCTGGTCAAGACCAACCGCGACCTGCGGATCGACTTCTTCCGCGGCCTGTCGCTGTGGTGGATCTTCACCGACCACATCCCCGCCGACTGGCTGGGAAGCCTGTCGATCCGCAACTACGCGCTGTGCGACGCGACCGAGATCTTCGTCCTGCTGGCGGGCTATGCGGCCGGCATTGCCTATGGCGGCACGCTGCGCAGCTATGGCTGGCTGTTCGCCGGCGCCGACGTGGTCCGGCGGGCGTGGACGCTCTACATCGCGCATATCTTCCTGTTCGTGATCTTCGCGGCCCAGGTAGGCGTGTCGGCGGTGGCGCTCGACCGGGCCGACTTCCTCGACGAGATCCATCTCGACGTGCTGGGCGATGCGCCTTACCGCGCGCTGTTCGAGGCGCTGACCCTGCATTTCCAGCCGGCTTACCTCAACGTGCTGCCGCTCTATGTGGTGGTGCTGCTGATGTTCGCGCTGGCCCTGCCGCTGCTGCGCTGGCCCGCCGCGCTCGCCGGCGTCTCCCTCGCGCTGTATGTCATCGCGCGCCTTTTCTCGCTCAACCTGCCGAGCTGGACCGGCGGCGGCTGGTTCTTCAACCCGCTCACCTGGCAGTTGCTGTTCATGATGGGCGCCATCCTGTCCTTCTCGCCGGGCGAGCCGCCCCGCCGGTATGTCCGGCTGGGCGATGTCGTGGCGGTCCTGGTCGTGGTGTTCGGCCTGCTGATGCAGTGGGTGGTCTGGCAGCATCCGGGTTCGATCGCCTGGCTGCCGCCCTTCGTCGCGCGGCAGTTGATGAACGTGGACAAGGGCGGGCTGCACCCGTTCCGGCTGATCTCCATCCTGGCGCTGACCTGGCTGTGCACCCGGCTCATCAGGCGGGATGTCGCGTGGTTGCAGTCGCGGTTTGCGGCGCCGTTCGTGATCGCCGGCCAGCATTCCCTGCCGGTGTTCTGCGCCGGCATCTTCCTGGCGTTCCTCGGCCGGCTGGCGACCGAGGCGCGGCATGGCGTGCTGGTGCAGGTCGGGGTGAACGCCGCCGGCGCGCTGGCAATGTGGGGCGTGGGCGCGGTGGCCGCTTGGTACTCGAACCGGGGCCGGACGCGGAAGCCCGCCGCATCGGGGCCGGTGGCCGGAACCAGCGACCAGCCGATGGCGGCAGGCGCCGTGCCGGCGGATTGAGGATCCGGTTTATCGAAATCGTGTGTGCCCCGTCGAACACGCAGGCGTGCCCTGCGGCAACTGCGCCCAGCCCAGCCGCATTGAGGCTGCATGAGTGCGGAGAAGGACATCGTGCGCCAGGCATTGCAGGCTTTACCGACCATCTCGCGCCGCGGAAGCGACGCTGGTGCGCTCGACGCCTGGGTGCGGCTGCAACTGTCATCGCGCTACGATGCCGCGTTGACCGAAGCTTTGCCGCCGGAAATCCTGAAGCTGCTCGCCACCGTCAACTGACACCCGGCGACGGCGCGGGTCGAGTCGCCCGGGCACCACCGTTAAGGAGCGGCACTCATCGGACGGAGCGGCGATGCGGGCCATAGCCATCCAGTGCGAGCCCGGCGCGGTCAAAGCCGACAACATCGTCATGGTGCGCGACCTGATCGCGAGGGCGCTGACGGCGGACGAAGCCGCGACCGGCGGATCGCCCGTCCTGGTCAGCCTGCCGGAGATGTGGACCTGCCTCGGCGCCGGCCGCGAGGTCAAACTGGCCGAGAGCGAGACCCTCCCTGAAGCGGGTCAGGCAAAGCCGGTGGCTCCGGATGCGGGCGCCGGCCCTGCCTACCGCTTCCTCAGCGACACGGCACGCGCCCACGGCATCACCCTGCATGGCGGGTCGATCGGCGAACGGGAGGGCGACACCCTGTTCAACACGACGCTGGTTTTCGGTCCGGATGGCGCCGAACTGGCGCGTTACCGCAAGATCCACCTGTTCGATGCGGTGACGCCGGCCGGCCGCGGCTATCGCGAGAGCAGCCTGTTCGGCGCCGGCGGGGAGGTGGTAACCTGCCCTCTCGATGACCGGGCAGGAACGCTGACCCTCGGCCTGTCGATCTGTTACGACCTTCGTTTCCCCGAACTTTTCCTCGCTCTCCGCCGCGCCGGCGCCGACATCATCGTGGTACCGTCGGCCTTCACGGTGGAGACCGGCCGCGACCACTGGGAGGTTCTGCTGCGGGCCCGGGCGATCGAAACCCAATGCTGGATCGTCGCCGCAGCGACCGTCGGCACCCACCACGATGCGGCTGGGCGTCCCCGGCTGACCTACGGCCATAGCCTGATCTGCGATCCGTGGGGGGAGGTTCGCACCTGTCTCGCCGAAGGGTGCGGCGCCATCTCGGCCGATATCGATGGCGACATACTGGCGCGGGTGCGCGGCGCGATGCCCGTGCTGGCGCATCGCCGGCTGGCGTGACAGGGTGTGCCCGCATGGCCGGCCATCGAACCTGGAATGACCCATGTCTGACATGACCCGGCGCGGATGACGCCGCCGGATCAGTCGCCGGGGCCGGTGGTCGGCGCCGCCGGCCAGGTGCAGCGCCGGGTGAACCGCATCTGCGTCCTGGCATCCCCGACGGAACTGGCGCAGGCGAGCCGGGCCAGGCTGGTGGAACGGTTCGGCGACGCCTCGTTCGGCTCGGCCGATGTCGTGGTCTGCCTGGGCGGCGACGGCTTCATGCTGGAGACGCTGCACCGGACCCTCACCTGCGACGTGCCGGTTTACGGGATGAATTGCGGCTCGGTCGGGTTCCTGATGAACCCGTTCCAGGAAGACGACCTGCCCGCCCGCCTGGCGCGCAGCCAGGAGGTGTCGCTGCACCCGCTACGCATGCACGCGGTCACCCGGTCCGGCGTGGTCGAGGAGGCGCTGGCGCTCAACGAGGTGTCGCTGCTGCGGCAATTACGGCAGACCGCGAAGATCCGCATCACCATCGACGGCCGGGTGCGACTGGAGGAGCTGGTTTGCGACGGCGTGCTGGTCGCGACCCCCGCCGGTTCGACCGCCTACAACCTGTCCGCGCACGGGCCGATCGTGCCGCTGTCGGCGAACCTGCTGCCGCTGACCCCGATCAGCGCGTTCCGGCCCAGGCGCTGGCGCGGCGCGCTGCTGCCGAGCAGCGCCGATGTGGTGTTCGAGATCCTGGAGGGCGACAAGCGGCCGGTGTCGGCGGTGGCCGACTTCACCGAGGTGCGCGACGTCGCATCGGTGGCGGTCAGCGAGGACCGCAGCGTCAAGACCACCATCCTGTTCGACCCGGACCAGGGCCTGTCCGAACGGATCGTCGCCGAGCAGTTCACCGTATGAGGGTCACCGTCCCTGCTGCCCTGTTATGCGGCCTGGCGGCGCTGGCGCCGGCCGCCGCCCGGGCGGAACCGCCTGCGGCTGCGGGCGCCGGGTGGTTCGTGCCGCCCCCGCCTAAGCCCGGGGTGGATGGCGCCCATCGCAGCGTCGATATGCGCGAGGTGAGCGGGCGCGACGAGATCACCGTTCTGGGCGTGCGCCCGGCAATCCAGCGCGATCCACGGCCACAGGAGACCCACAGCTTCCAGCCGGCCCATTCCGATGCGGCAAGCCCCGATCCGCGGCCGGTCACGCCCAGCGGCTATTGCTCGTCAGCCTACCAGACCGTCGCCGGCCAGGCCGCAACGGGTGCGGACATGGTCGGCATGGGCAGCGGGCATTGTAATTAGAGCGACGGCTCTGCTCAGGCCGCCGCGCTGAGGCTTTCTGCGGTATGCAGTGACGCGGCCGTGAGGGCCGCTTGGCTGCTCGGGTCGCGCATCATGTAGCCTCTGCCCCAGACGGTGCCGATCAGGTTACCGGCGCCGGCCAGCGCCAGTTTCTTGCGCAGCTTGCAGATGAACACGTCGATGATCTTCATCTCGGGCTCGTCGATGCCGCCATACAGGTGGTTGAGGAAAGCCTCCTTGGTGAGCACCATCCCGCGGCGCAGCACCAGCAGCTCCAGGATCGCGTATTCCTTGCCGGTGAGGTGGACGTTGCGGCCGTCCGCCTGGACCTCGCGGCTGTCGAGGTTGAGCTGCAGATTGCCCACCCGGAGTACCGGCTGGCTGTAGCCCTTGCTGCGGCGGATCACCGCCTGGATGCGCGCAATCAGCTCGTCCTTGTCGTACGGCTTCGAGATGTAATCGTCCGCTCCCATGCCGAACCCCTTAACCTTGGCGTTCGGGCGGTTCAGTCCGGACAGGATCAAAACCGGCGTCTCGATCCGGCTGGCGCGCATGCGGCGCACGACCTCGTAGCCCTCCATGTCGGGCAGCATCAGGTCGAGTACAACGATATCGTAATCATACCGCTTTACCAGTTCGAGAGCTTCCTCGCCGGTCTCGGTCGGGTCGACGATGGCGCCCTGGCCGCGGAGCATCATTGTGATCGCACGTGCAGCACACGCTTCGTCTTCAACCAGCAGAACCCGCATCGCCTATCTCCCGTTTTCGATACGTAATCAATACCACTTTAACGTGTAATGCCCTAATGTTTTTTCGCGCAATCGTGAAGAAAGTTGAGATTAACTTGCCTCCGTCACCAGAAACTGCCTCAAACACCCGCCAAACTGAGCACTTTTTGACACCAGTATCGTTGCGTGATGATAATGCTGCGGGTTGGGACGTTCCGGGCTTGTGTTCGCGGCTGGCAGCCGTCGAGGCTTTTCGCTTGCAGGGCAAGGTCGCGTCCGTCGCTCCCTTGTCGCTGGAGATTGCCGGGCTGACGGCGCACCTGGCGCTCGGCGACCGGGTGCGCGTGCAATGCCGCTCGGGGGCTGAATTGCTGGCCGAGATCGTCGGGGCCGCCGGAGACCGGCTTCTCGCATCGCCGTTCGGCGAAACCCAGGGCATGGGAATCGGCGCTCACGTCGAAGGCTCGCGGGCGGGCGGCGGCATCTGCCCGTCCGACGACTGGCTCGGACGAGTGATCGACCCACTGGGCAATCCCGCCGACGGCCATGGCCCGCTGTCCCGCGGTCCGGTCTGCCGGCCCGTTCGTGCAGCACCGCCGCCAGCGATCAGCCGGGCCAGGCTCGGGCCGCCGATCGACCTTGGGGTCAGGGTGCTCAATTGTTTCACCACATGCCGCACCGGCCAGCGACTCGGGCTGTTCGCCGGGTCGGGCGTCGGTAAATCGACGCTGCTGTCCATGCTGGCGCGCCATACGCAATGCGACGTGGCCGTCCTGGCGCTGGTCGGCGAGCGCGGCCGCGAAGTGCGCGAGTTCATCGAGGACGACCTGGGGGCGGATGGCCTCGCCCGGTCGGTCGTGGTCGTCGCCACATCCGATGCCCCGCCGTTGGTGCGGCGCGAGGCTGCCTACACCGCGATGTCGGTCGCCGAGCACTTTCGCGACGAGGGCAAATCGGTGCTCCTGCTGATGGACAGCGTCACCCGGTTCTGCCTCGCGTTGCGAGAGATCGGGCTGGCAGCCGGCGAGCCGCCCGCGACGCGCGGCTACCCGCCCAGCGTGTTCGCCGAACTGCCGCGGCTCCTCGAACGTGCGGGACCCGGCCCGATGCAGCCGGACGGCTCGGCCGGCCAGATCACCGCCATGTTTACCGTCCTGGTGGAAGGCGACGACCACGACGAACCGGTGGCCGATGCGGTCCGCGGCATACTCGACGGTCACGTGGTGCTGGACCGCCGCATCGGCGAAGGCGGCCGGTACCCGGCGGTCGATGTGTTGCGGTCGTTGTCGCGCGCGGCCGCCGGCTGTCTGGACGCCGCGCAGACGAAGCTGCTGGGGGAGGCGCGGGCGATGCTGGCGCTGCATGCCGACATGGCGGACATGGTGAGGCTGGGCGCCACCCGGCCGGGTGCGGATCCGGCGCTGGATCGTGCACTGGTGGTGGTTCCCCGGATCGAGGCGGTGCTGCGGCAGCACGGCCGCGAACCCACCAGCATCGCGGCAAGCTTCGCGGCGCTGCAAACTGCGATGCAGGCCGGCTGACCGGCGTGGCGAACGCTCTGGCGACACTCGCACGCCTGCGCCGCCTGGAAGCCGATCAGGCCAGGGCCGCCCTCGGCGACGCGCTGGCGGTCGAGACGCAGGCGGACCGCAGGCTGGCTGGCGCCAGACGCGATGCGGAGCACGAGGCGGAACAGGCGCCGGCCGACGCTGCCCACCCGTTGGCTGGCGCCTACGCCGCATGGCTGCCGGCGGCGGCGCGCGCCATCGCTGCGGCAGAGGCGGCCCGTCGCGAAGCCGAAAAGAACAGCCACGCCGCCATGCGTGCGCTGACCGGACGCAAGGCGGCGCTGGAGGCTGTCGAGACCATCGAAGCCGAGCGTGAGCGCGCCCGGAAACGCATCATCGCGCGCAAGACCCAGTCAGGACTGGACGAACTCGGGCATCGGCTCCGCTGAAACACGGCTGCCGAAGGCCGGCTTTCGAGAGAGGTTGAGCGCCGCCGATGCTTGCGGCCGGCCGCGCCTGGCCAGCACGGCCTGCAACGGCCGATCGATCCAGCGGTGCAGCGCGAGACCGCCGGCGATGCTGGCGGCAAGGCTCGCGACGATGAGGACCGGCAGCGCAAAGCCAGGCGCAAGGTGGACGGTGAAGCGGGCCAGCACCCGCGACACGAGCGGCACCACAAAGGGGTGGAACAGGTAGATCGCGAAGCTCGCATCGCCGATCGCCAACAGCCAGCCGGGCAGGAAGCGGCCAGCCGGCTTCTCCAGCATGACCGCGCCGGCCAGGATGGCGGCGGCGGGCAACCCCCACGCCAGGAAGCGCCAGGGACCCGGCTCCGGCAAGGCCAGCAGCAGGATCGCGCCGCCGCATGACAGCGCCAGCGCGACGGCAGGCTCAGGCTCGGCTCGGGCGCGGCCGCCCAGCCATGCGGCAACGGCCAGTCCCAGGCAGAACTCCAGGACCAGTCCGTTGGCGAGGGATGCCGGCGCGGGCCAGTCCGCGCGCCGGAAGTATCCCGCAACCGCCAACGGCAGCAGCACCGGCGGCACCCAGGCCAGCAGCTTGCGTGCGCGCGCCAGCAGCGCCAGCCCAACCACGCCGTAGAACAGCATCTCGAATTGCAGTGTCCACCCGACGCCGAGGAGCGGCCGGACCGCGCCGAACTCATCGCGCGACGGGATGAACAGGAACGAGGCCGCCATGTGCCAAAGCGTAGGTGCTGCCGCGACACCGGGCACAGCCAGGAGCAGCGCGAGCTTTCCGAGCGTCATCGTCCAGTATAGCGGCACCACACGGCGAATGCGGCGCCGGAGGAAGTGCCACGCTCCCGCCGACCCGGACAGGCCCGCCGAAGAAAGCGCCATCACGAAGCCGCTGATGACGAAGAACAGGTCCACACCGGCGGCGCCGTTCGGCCAGATCGCGTCGGCCGGACGCGGCGGCACCAGCCCGGCTCCCCACGCATCGATCGCGTGATAGGCGACCACCAGCAGGCAGGCTGCCGCCCGCAACGCCTGCACGGTCCGCAACTCGCCGCGGCCGCCTTCCCGAAGCAAGCCCGCGCCCGCCTGGCCACCTGGAACGCGTTCCACCCAAACCTCAGGTTGTTTCGATGTCGATCTATACACCGGGCGTCGGCGCCGCAAGCATCCCGTGCCGGACCGGTGGACGCCCGGCGGCTCTCGCCAAGCTTTCCCGCCGCACACCAGACACGCGGACGGCGATGGACCGGGATCGCCCACCGGCTTCGAAAATCTGCTAGCCCGGGCCGATGCAGCCCCTGGCGCTCTACATCCACTGGCCGTTCTGCCTGCAGAAATGCCCGTACTGCGATTTCAACAGCCACGTGCGCGACGTGCTGCCGCAGGCCCGCTTCCGGCAGGCGCTCCGGCGCGAACTCGCGTGGGAGGCGGCACGGCTCGGCCCACGTCCGCTCGCTTCGATCTTCTTCGGCGGCGGCACCCCCAGCCTGATGGACCCCGGCACCGTGGCGTCGCTGATCGAGGATGCCAGCGGGCTGTTCCGCCCGGTCGAGGGCATGGAGGTGACGCTCGAAGCCAACCCGACCAGTGTCGAAATCGGGCGTCTGGCGGCGTTCCGGGCGGCAGGCGTCAACCGCCTCTCGCTCGGCGTGCAGGCGCTGGACGATGCGGCCCTGGGCCATCTCGGCCGCGCGCACGACGCACGACAAGCGATGCAGGCGCTGGAAGCTGCCAGGGCGATCTTCCCCCGCCTGTCGTTCGACCTGATCTATGCCCGCCCCGGCCAGACCATCGCGGCCTGGCGCGCCGAACTCGCCCGCGCTTTGGCGCTCGCCGCCGACCACCTGTCCCTCTACCAGCTCACCATCGAGCCCGGCACCGCCTACGAGGCACTACACCGGCGCGGCGAAATCCTGCTGCCCGACGACACGCTCTCCACCGCCCTTTACGACGCAACCGCCGAGGCCTGCGCCGCGCACGGGCTGCTGCCCTACGAGGTGTCCAACTACGCGATCCCCGGCGCAGAAAGCCGGCACAACCTCGCCTACTGGCGTTACGGCGACTACGCGGGCATCGGACCCGGCGCGCATGGCCGGCTGCGGCTGGACGGCACGCCTGCCAGCCTGACCGCCACCCGCCGGCATCGCGCACCGGAAATCTGGGCGGAGCGGGTGGAGCGATCCGGGCATGGCAGCACGGCGGAGGAACGGGTCGGCGCCCGCGACCGCGCGCGCGAGGCGCTGCTGATGGGGTTGCGCCTGACCGAAGGCATCCAGGCCGAAGCATTCGCCGCGGCGACCGGCGTCCCGCTCGCCGATGCCGTCGATCCGTTCATCCTGGCCGCCTGCATCGAGGAGGGGTACCTGACCGGCGACCCCTTACACGGCGTCGACGCGCGCCTCGCCGCCACCCCCGCCGGCCGCCAGCGCCTCAACACGATGCTGTCACGGCTGGCGGTCTGAACCGTCGCCACGCTGCCGGCGGGCCGCTTCGCTGGTCAGTATGCGGGCAATGCCGGCCAGCGGCACCGACGCGACGGGCTGCATGGTGGGTGCCTGATGACCGTAGGGCTCGCCGGTGCGGCTGAATGCCGGAAACACACGGTCCCGTTCGAAGCCGAAATAGCCCAGCCCGCACAGCTCGGCGATCAGCTGGTAGTCGTAATGGCGCACGCCGTCCGGAAACAACTCCAAAACCAGGCCGCCGGGCCGCATCCACACTGCGTTGGTCAGGCCGTTGCCGTGCACGCCCACCATGACATCATGTGCAGCGGACAGCCGAACCTGCTGCTCCCACGGGATTGCCGCGAAATCGCAGTTCAAGACCTCGCCGTGCTCCCCCAGCAGGGCAACCAATGCGGTTTCCGCAGCTGCGGTCAGCGCCCGGGGCGGCGGCCGGCGGACATGCAGGATCCGGAGACGCTGGGCCGCCGGAGCAGCCGGTTCGCCGACACCGACGGCATCGCGTGCAATGCGGCCGAGCAGCATGGCCCAGGGCGAGGCGAAGCCCATCGCCGCTTCGAGGAACTTGTTGATGCCGGTCTGCCGCCAGGACCGGTCGATGACGAGCACATCGCTGATGGCGTCGGGCCACGGCCAGCCTGGGTCGGCGATCGCCACGCCAGGATAGACGGCGGCGAGCACCCGGCGCTGCACATGGTTCTGTCCTGGATTGTCCCAGGGCCAGGCGAACACGATCCGGGTCAGCGTGGCGCCGGGCAGGAACTGACGGTGCAGCGCCACCAGCCAGATCAACGCCTCGATGAAATGGAAGTAGTGGTGCACCCCGCCGTCGCAGATCAGGGCCACGAACTCCGCTGGCTTTGGTCCCGGAGGCCGCGGCTCGAAGCCGGTGACGATCAGGCTGCCGTCCCGGCTTGCCGCCACATCCGCCCGGCCGACGAAGCGCGCGGGGACGCGCAACCCATCCAGCATGCCGGGAATGAGCTCTCCGGCCTGCTTCTCCACCGCGCTAGACCCAGCTCGCCGGCAACGGCGCCAGATCCGGTTCGGCCCAGCCCCGCCTCGCCTCGACCGAGAACAGCTTGCCGCGGGACCAATAGGGCAAGGGCCAGTCCCGGTCGCCGAGCGGCGACGCCATCAATGCATTGACGGTTTCGAACAGTGGCTGGGCGGGAGACTCCCTCAGGAAACAGCGCGCGGCGCGGATCGACGCCTGGGTGATCGTCTCGTGGTAGCCCTCGGTATCGGTGTTCACGACGCCCGTCGCGAGGTTGTAGGCGCGGATCAGCCCGGGCATGGCGGCTGGCAGGTCCAGGCCGGGGCGGTGCGCCAGCAGCCACAACGTGGCCGCGAAATGTCCGGCATGGGTCCAGGCCGGCTTCGGCAAGGTGCGCGCCAGGAATCCCTGCCCGATCGCCGCGATCTCCGCATCGCTCGTGAACCCGCCGGCGCCGGTCACCGTCGGCCGAACAGGCGCTCGATTTCGGCGCGGCTGAGCTTCAGGAAGGTGGGCCGGCCATGGCTACAGGTGGCGGCACGCGGGGTCGCCTCCATCTGCCGCAGCAGCGCGTCCATTTCCGTCAGGTTCATCCGTCGGCCCGCCCGTATGCTCCCGTGGCACGCCATCCGGGCGACCACCGCGTCCAGGCGCTGCCCCAGCGCCATCGTCTCGCCGGTTTCCGCCAGCTCCTCGGCGATGTCGCGCACCAGGGCTTGCGGGTCGGCCGCGCCGCGACACGCGGGCAGCGCGCGCACCAGCACGGCGCCGGGGCCGAACGCCTCGATCTCCAGTCCGAGTGTCGCGAGCGACGACGCGGCATCGGCCAGGCAATCGGCATGCGGCGGCGGCAGGTCGACGACCGCCGGCAACAGCAGCGCCTGGCTCCGTACGCCGCCGGCCATCAGCTGCTCGCGCATCGCCTCGTGGGTCAGCCGCTCATGCGCCGCATGCTGGTCCACCAGCACGATGCTGTGGTCGGCCGTCGCCGCCACGATGTAGGTGTCGAGCACCTGGGCCACCGCCGCCCCCAGTTGGTGCGCCGGGTCGGGCGCTGTGGGGCCGCTGGAGCCGGCTGCAAAAGGCCGCGCGGATGGCTCGGCGGTGCCGAACCCAAGCTGGGCTTCCGCGAACCCGTGGCCGGGCGACGCGCCCGCCTGCCCGGACCGGGTCTGGCCGTAATGCTGCGGCACCAGGTGCAGCGAGGGCCGGAGCACCGGGCGCGGCGACGCGGCACCGGCACCGGCGGACAGCGCCTGCATGAGGCTGGAAATGACGAAGCCGCGCACCCGGTCCGGCTCGCGGAACCGCAGCTCGCTCTTCGCCGGGTGCACGTTCACGTCGAGTTCTTCCGGTGGCAGGTCGAGCCACAGCGCCACCACCGGGTAGCGGCCCATGGCGATCACCTCGCGATACGCCACCCGCACCGCCACCCGCAGCACCGGGTCGGTCACCGGACGGCCGTTCACCACCAGCGACTGGCCCGACGCGGTGGCCCGGCTGACCATCGGGGCGCACGCGAAGCCCGCCAGGGCCAGACCGTCGCGGCCGGCGGAGACCGGCAGCATGGCGCCCGCCGCATCGTCGCCGAGCAGCGCGGCCGTGCGCGCGGCACGGTCCTGCGCCGGCAGGTCGAACACCACGCGGTCGTCGATGGCGAGGCGGAACGCCACATGCGGTGCAGCGAGCGCCAGGCGAACCACCGCGGCGCTCGCATGCCCAGCCTCGCTGCGCGGCGATTTGAGGAACTTGCGGCGCGCGGGCGTCGCGTAGAACAGATCCTCGACGGTGACCCGCGTCCCGGGCGCGCCGGGCGCCGGCGTCACCGCGGACACCACGCCGCCCGCCACGCCGATGCGGCTGGCATGCGGGCTGCCCTGGGTGCGCGAGACGATGGTCAGCCGGGCGGCAGCCCCGATGCTGGGCAACGCCTCGCCACGAAAGCCGAGCGTAGCGATCCGCACCAGGTCGCCGTCGGGCAGCTTGGACGTGCAGTGGCGCTGCACCGCCAGCACGAGGCAATCGGCCGGCATCCCGCAGCCGTCATCGATGACTTCGATCAGGTCGATGCCGCCGCCGGTCAGCGCCACCGAAATGCGGGTCGCCGCCGCATCCAGCGCGTTCTCCACCAGCTCCTTCACCGCCGCCGCCGGACGCTCGATCACCTCGCCGGCGGCGATGCGGTTGACCAGCATCTCCGGCAGCTGGCGCACCGGCGCGGCGAGCGGCGTTGCGGGAGCGGCGATGGTCATCACGGGCTCCTTGCCGGCGGTGTTTCGCCCTAGCGCGTTCCCGGCATCAGGATCGGGCGGAGGTCAGAAGATGCCGAGGAAGCTGGATTTCGGCTTGTCCTGGATGATCGGGGTCTCGCCGGCCGTGGCAGGCTGGCCGAGCGCCGCGTTCTGGCGCAGGCGGCGGCTTTCCGCTTCGGCATCCAGCACCGTGCCGGGCGGTGCGCTCGACTGCCAGAACATCAGACGGTCGGTGAGGCTGCCGGACGGCCGGTCGAGCGCCACTTCCGAGTCGACACGCTTGCGAATGTCGGCGGGTGCCGCCGGTCCGGCCTGCGCCACCAGCGCCTGCTGGCCGGGCGTGCTGGGTCCGGCCGCCGGTCCGCCGTTGGTGCCGCTCAGCGTCGAGGCTGGGGCCAGGGCCGCTTCGGCTGCCGCCTGCGAACTTACTTCCTGCGGACGCGCGGCGCCCGGTTCCGGTGCGTGCAGCGCGAAAGTCGGCGGCATCGACAGGGGTGCGCGGGTTTCCACGGTGAACTCGTCCGGCGCTTCCCGCGCCAGCCCGAAGGTGCGCTCGACATCGCTGCATCCGGCAAGGCCGATCAGCGTCACGGCGAGAAGCGGCAGCAAGCGGGTGTGAGACATCGGCTTCCTCATGGACCTGGCG
>CAZZWO010000025.1:0-22293 GCA_964657885.1 uncultured Acetobacteraceae bacterium
CTCACTGCGCCTGGGTACTTGTGTGTGCATGGCCACACACCATATCCATATGGAAGAAAACGCCACCAGCACCACAGTGATTCAAAATCTTGAGGGAACATGACAGCTGCTCTCCTTCTACTGCACGTCCATGAGGCCAGGCCGCATTCTACGCCCAGCATGCCCTGTTATGCAGTGCCACGGATCAATAGCGCAGGTCAGCGGGGGCATCACCGGCTGCAGAGCCACCAGCTTCTGGCGGTGCTCCTGTGTTAGGGCACGCGCGCTCTCCAGCTGTGCCCACATCTCTCCCAGCTGCGCCGGGCTCGCAGCGCGCGGCACGCATGTGCAGTATCGTGCCTCGCTGGAACAGGATCTTTGCGCGATGCAGGACGTCCGCCCGGATCTGGCGGTCGGCACCACGCCACTGGTGCAGAAGGCCGAGCAGCTCGGCATCCCGGCGCTCTACTTCACCAACATGGTCTCGGCGCGCCCGCTGTTCGGAGCACCGGGTGCCGCCTCGCTCGCAGCCATCGTTGCCGCACAGACGCGCGGCGCGCCGCGTTTCGCGCGCATGGTTTCGTTCTTTGAAGGTGTCGGCACGGGAGATGCCTCGGGCTATGGATGGCGCGGCAAGCCGGTCGAACCGCCGGGTGCCCGCGAGCGTACGCGGCGAGCGCGTGTCGCGCGCGCGAAGTCTCTCGAAGCCGTGGGAACCTGAGCGCCATGCTCGTGCTCGATCATGATCGCGCCGGCGGCTACTGGGGCGCGGTGTATGCGTTCTGCGCCGTGCGCGGCTTGCGCGTGGTGATCGACGGCCCGGTCGGCTGCGAGAACCTGCCGGTCACCGCCGTTTTGCACTACACGGACGGCCTGCCGCCGCACGAGCTTCCCGTGATGGTGACAGGACTTTCCGAGGAAAACCTGTCCAGCGAAGGCACCGAAGGAGCGATGCGCCGCACCGCCGCAGCGGGCGATCCGGACCTGCCGGCAGTGGTGGTAACGGGCAGCATTGCGGAAATGATCGGCGGCGGCGTCACCCCCGAGGGCAGCAACCTGCTGCGGTTCATCCCACGCACCATCGACGAGGACCAGTGGCAGGCCGCGGACCGCGCGATCTATTGGCTGTGGACCGAGTTCGGATCGAAGAAGGCAAAGATCAAGCCGCGTCCTGCCAGGGCCGAAGGCGTGAAGCCGCGGGTGAACATCATCGGCCCGATCTACGGCACCTTCAACATGCCGTCCGACCTGGCGGAAATCCGCCGCCTTGTCGAAGGGATCGGATGCGAGATCAACCTCGTGTTCCCGCTCGGCTCGCACCTGGAGGACATCGCGCGTCTTCCCGATGCGGACGTGAACATCTGCATGTACCGCGAGTTCGGCCGCAAGCTGTGCGAGGCGCTCGACCGGCCCTACCTGCAAGCGCCGATCGGCATCTTCGCCACCACCAACTTCCTGCGCGCACTCGGCGAGCTGACGGGCATCGACCCCGAGCCGTTCATCGAGGCGGAAAAACACACGACCATCAAGCCGATCTGGGACCTGTGGCGCAGCGTGACGCAGGATTTCTTCGCGACAGCCTCGTTCGCGATCGTCGCGACCGACACGTACGCGCGGGGTGTGCGGCAGTTCCTGGAAGACGAGATGGGCGTGCCGTGCATGTTCTCGTTCGCGCGGACCGCCGGGACGAAACCCGACAATGCCGCCGTCCGCCGCGCCCTGAAAGCGACACCGCCCCTCGTCCTGTATGGATCTTTCAACGAACGCATGTATGCCGCCGAACTCGGGGCGCGCTGCATGTTCATACCGGCGTCGTTCCCCGGCGCTATCATCCGCCGCGCCACCGGAACGCCGTTCATGGGATATGCCGGCGCCACCTGGATAATCCAGGAATACTGCAATGCGCTGTTCGACGCGTTGTTCCACATCCTGCCGCTGGGGACGGAAATGGACCGCGTGGATCCGACACCCGCCCGCGAACATGGCGCCGCACTCTGGGACGATGACGCATTGGCGATGCTGGACGCGCAGGTCGAACGCGAGCCGTTCATCGTGCGCATCTCGGCCGCCAAGCGCCTGCGGGACCGTGTGGAGCAGGATGCGCGCGCGGCGCGTGAAGGCCGCGTTTCGGCCGAACGCGTCGCCCGGTCGCTCGAGCTTGCAAACGCATGATGGCGGACTCGCCAACTCAGATAGGAGCAAGCGCCGGCCTGGCCGCCTTGTCTCCCACCACACCGACCGGCCATGCCGGGCGGACACAGCCCTGCCGGCGTAAGGCCACAGGGTTCCCGGCCGCGCGGGACCAGCGCGGCGATGGACGGAGGTAAATCACATGTCGGACGTCACACGACGGCCCGTTTCCGGGTCAGGGCTGACGGAAAGCGAAGCCAAGGAATTCCACAGCATTTTCCTGACCAGTTTCATTGCGTTCGTGGTGGTCGCCATCATCGCGCACTTCCTGGTTTGGCAGTGGAGGCCGTGGCTGCCTGGCCCGAACGGTTATCAGACATCGATGCTTGACGGCGCGATGTACCTCAAATCGATGCTCGGATAGGAGGGAGCGCAACCATGTTCCGCATCTGGCTGCTGTTCGATCCGCGCCGCGTTCTCGTGGCCCTGTCGATATTCCTTTTTGTGCTGGCAATCCTGATCCACTTCATCCTGCTCAGCACGGACCGCTTCAACTGGCTGGAAGGTCCCCATCACGGCATGGTGGCCGGACAACTGGCGCCGCTGCCTTCGGGTACAAAGTAGTTTCCTGCTCATGGCGGCGGCGGTTCGTGTACCGGCCGCCGCCGAAACCTGCACGCGATCGAGTGTGCGGAATGGGCGCTGCGAATAGGAGGGCCATTCGATGGCGATGCTAAGTTTCGAGGGCAAGTACCGCGTGCGCGGTGGCACCCTGGTCGGTGGTGACCTGTTCGACTTCTGGGTGGGGCCCTTCTATGTCGGGTTCTTCGGTGTCACCACCATCTTCTTCTCGGTGCTGGGCACCGCGCTGATCCTCTACGGTGTGTCGCTCGGGCATGTCTGGAACGTCTGGCGCATCAACATCGCACCGCCGGACATCAGCTACGGACTGGGTTTTGCACCGATCAAGGAGGGCGGGTTGTGGCAGGCGATCACCATCTGCGCCATCGGTGCTTTCTGTTCGTGGGCGCTCCGGCAGGTTGAAATCTCGCGCAAGCTCGGCATGGGCTACCACGTACCGTTCGCGTTCAGCGTCGCCATCTTCGCCTACATCTCGCTGGTGGTGATCCGTCCGGTCCTGATGGGCGCCTGGGGTTACGGTTTCCCCTACGGCATCCTCAGCCATCTCGATTGGGTGTCGAACACCGGCTACCAATACCTGCACTTCCACTACAACCCCGCACACATGCTGGCGGTGTCGTTCTTCTTCACCACCACGCTCGCACTCTCGCTGCACGGGTCGCTGGTGCTGTCGGCGGCAAACCCTGCCAAGGGCGAGGCGATGAAGACGGCCGAGCATGAAAACACTTTCTTCCGCGACATCATCGGCTACTCGATCGGCACGCTCGGCATCCATCGCCTCGGATTGTTCCTGGCACTGTCTGCGGGCTTCTGGAGCGCGATCTGCATCATCATCAGCGGGCCGTTCTGGACCGGCGGCTGGCCGGCCTGGTGGGGCTGGTGGCTGAACCTGCCGATCTGGAAATAGAAACAACCGAAATAACGAGGCTAAGCCCGGAGGACGTGCCGTCATGGCCGAGTACCAAAACATCTTCACGCGTATCCAGGTGCGCGGACCGGTCTATGCCGGCACGCCGTTGGAAGCGCACTCAGCGTTTTCCCGAAGCTCGCGGCCCGGGTTCAACCATCTGTTCGGACGGCTGGGCGACGCGCAGGTCGGGCCGATCTACCTGGGTGTCTCCGGCCTGGCTGCACTGATCTGCGGTTTCATCGCCTTCGAGATCATCGGGCTGAACATGTGGGCCTCCGTGAACTGGGATCCCGTGCAGTTCATCCGGCAACTCCCCTGGCTGGCGCTGGAACCCCCCGCACCCGCGTACGGGCTGCACATCCCGCCTTTGGCGCAGGGCGGCTGGTGGCTGATGGCCGGATTCTTCCTGACCGCGTCGATCCTGCTGTGGTGGACCCGCATCTACCTCCGCGCCCGGGCACTGGGCTTGGGCAGCCACACCGCATGGGCATTCGCCGCCGCCATCTGGCTGTATCTGGTGCTGGGCTTCATCCGCCCGCTGCTGATGGGCTCGTGGGCGGAAGCGGTGCCGTTCGGCATCTTCCCTCACCTGGACTGGACCGCCGCATTTTCGCTGCGCTATGGCAACCTGTTCTACAACCCCTTCCACATGCTCTCGATCGCCTTCCTGTATGGCGCCACTCTGCTGTTCGCCATGCACGGCGCAACCATCCTCGCCACCAGCCGCTACGGCGCGGAACGCGAGCTGGAGCAGATCGCCGACCGCGGCACCGCCTTCGAACGCGGAGGATTGTTCTGGCGCTGGACAATGGGTTTCTGCGCGACGGCGGAAAGCATCCATCGCTGGGCGTGGTGGTTCGCCGTGCTCTGCCCGCTCACCGGCGGTATCGGAATCCTGCTGACCGGAACAGTCGTCGATAACTGGTATCTCTGGGGCCAGCATCACGGCCTGGTGCCGAGCTACCCTGCAACCTGGGGCCCGATCGTCGATCCCGCCACCCTCCCGGGAGCACCAAAATGAGCGACTACATGACAAAGGGCATCTGGTATGGCCTGGCGATAGTCGGCATCACGACCGGCACCCTGTTCGGCATTACCACGATGCTGGGCATGGAACGCCCGCCGATCGAAGCCGTGCAGCGTGGCTTCCGCGGGACCGGCATGGATCAGATCTACAACCCGCGCACCTATGCGGCAGCGGTCGCCCAGCTGAAGATCCCGGTCAGCCTTCCGCCCGCCAGTGCGTCGGGCCCGAAAGCCGGTGTCGCTTACAAGAACGTTCGCGTGCTGCAGAACCTGAGTGTCGGCCAGTTCACCAGGCTGATGGTCAGCATCACCAACTGGGTGGCGCCCAAGCAGGGCTGCGCCTACTGCCACAACGTAGCCAACATGGCCGACGACGCGAACTACACCAAGGTGGTTGCGCGCCGCATGATCCAGATGGTGCAGAACATCAACGGCAACTGGCAAAGCCACGTGCAGAATGTCGGGGTGACCTGCTACACCTGTCACGGCGGGAACCCGGTGCCGAGGAACATCTGGTTCAACAACCCGGGCCCGAGTGCACCGTCCGGGGTGGCCGAAACGCAAACCGGCATGGCCCACCCTACGGCGCTGCTCAACGAAAGCTCGCTGCCGTACGATCCGTTCACGCCGTACCTGGAACAAGCCTCCGACATTCGCGTCCAGGGCACGACAGCCTTGCCGACCACCAATCTGAGCTCGATCAAGCAGACCGAGTGGACCTACGCCTTGATGATCCACTTTGCGCAATCGCTTGGGGTCAACTGCGACTATTGCCACAACACCCGGTCGTTCGGCGACTGGTCCACCAGCTCACCGGCCCGCGTTACCGCGTGGTACGGCATACGGATGGTGCGCGACATCAACAACGCGTATCTCGACTCGCTGACCAACGTGTTCCCGGCCTATCGCAAGGGCGCGTTGGGTGACAATCCAAAGGTGAACTGCGCCACCTGCCACCAGGGCGTGTTCAAGCCGCTTTACGGCGTCAGCATGCTTTCGACATTCCCGGAGCTGGCCGGACCGCCGGCGCAGCAGGCTTCGGCCGAAACGCCGGCCGCAATGCCACCCGAGACTCCGGCGACACCGGCACAACCCGAGACCCCCGTGCCGTCGCAACCGTCACAGGCGGCACCGGCACCGGATGCGGCCTCGCCCGGCATGACGGCACCGGCTGCTCCGGACAACGCTCCACCGCACTAGCCGGCGCATCACCCGGGGACGGCCGATCACGCCGTTCCTGGCCGGACGACCATAATGAAAAGGCGAGGTCCGCACAGCGAACCTCGCCTTTTCCATTCTGCGCTTGCTAAACCGGACAGCGCATCACGGACCCTTGGGCGCGTAAGCTACGCACCAGCCCTCCGGACTGATCGTACCCTTCACAACCTTGCATGCGTTGGGTGCAACGAAATTCGAACACCCGCTGCACTTGGCACCGTCCTTCGGCGAGGTCTGATACTGCACCACGCTCTGGTCGACCTTGCTGTCGTCCTGCGCGCGGGCGGCCGTGGCAAGCATGCCGCCGGCGAGGATGGTCAACCCGGTCTGCAGCATCCTCCGGCGGGAGGCCTTGAATTCGTCACCCATGATTTCCGTCTCTCCCTTTGGCTGGCAACATTCCGTGCCGCGCGCGGAGCCTGCCACAGCCCGCGCGCGCCCCGCAAACCCGGACATCGTTGCGAATGCCGGATTGACAACCCCGCCCGGCAACCGGGCGGACGTCACGCGCCGTTGGGAAAGCGCGAACCCCTAACCTGGGTTCAGCGGTGAGGTTGCACAGTCAGGATGCAAGTGCCTTGACGACCCGATCGGCAAAGCTTTAGGCCGCGCGAGCCAGATGCAATTGCGACCAGATTGCAGATAGCGCCGACACCAGATGCTCGATGTCGCTATCCGTGTGCTTGGGCGACGGCGTGATGCGCAGACGCTCCGTGCCGCGCGGCACAGTCGGGTAGTTGATCGGCTGCACATAAACCCCATGCTGCTCCAGCAAGGTGTCGCTGATCTGCTTGCATAACGCGGCATCCCCAACCATCACCGGAACGATGTGGCTCGGGTTCGCCTGGTGCGGAACGCCCGCTTCGTCGAGCCGCCGGCGCAGCAAAGCGACCAGCCGCTGCTGCTCGCCGCGCTCGGCGTTACTCGCCTTCAGATGCCGGATGCTCGCCAGCGCGCCTGCAGCAACCGCGGGTGGCAGCGCGGTGGTGAAGATGAAGCCGCTTGCAAAACTGCGGACATAGTCGATCAGGTCGGTGGATCCGGTGATGTAACCGCCGATCACGCCGAAGCCCTTGGCAAGCGTACCTTCGATGACATCGACGCGGTCCATCAACCCTTCCCGCTCGGCGATGCCGCCGCCACGCGGACCGTACAGCCCGACCGCGTGCACTTCATCCAGATAGGTCAGCGCATTATGGCGTTCGGCCACATCGCAGATCTCGGCGATCGGCGCGATGTCGCCGTCCATTGAGTAGATGCTCTCGAACATCACCAGCTTCGGCAGGTCGGGATCCAGTGCCGCGAGCCGACGGTCGAGGTCGGCCGGGTCGTTATGCGCGAACACCTCGATGCGCGCGCGGCTGTGGCGCGCACCCTCGATCATGCTGGCGTGGTTCTTTGCGTCCGACAACACCACGCAACCCTGCAGCCGCGCGGCCAGCGTGCCGATCGCCGCCCAATTGCTCATGTAGCCGGAGTTGAACAGCAGTGCGGCATCCTTGCCGTGCAGGTCTGCAAGTTCTTCCTCGAGCAGCACGTGGTAGTGGTTGGTCCCGGCGATGTTGCGGGTGCCACCCGCGCCGGCGCCGCAATGGTCCAGCGCCTCGTGCATCGCTTCCAGCACCGTCGGATGCTGGCCCATGCCGAGATAGTCGTTGCTGCACCAGACCGTCACCTCGTCACGCCCGGTTTCCAGCGCGCCGGCCCGCTTGTGCATCACCCGCGGAAAGCTGCCCGGCTGGCGCTGCAGGTTGGCGAACACCCGGTAATTGCCCTGCGTGCGCAGGGTATCGAGTTCACGCTTGAAGAAATCCTGGTAATTCATGGTTCGCCCCTCGGTGCGGGATTCAACAACGAAAGCTCGACGAAACGCCGCCAGTTGGCCTGGAACGCCGGCAAGCTTCTGGCCGGCTGCGGCAATGCGCGGGGCGGCTGGGTCGGCGCCGGACGTGCCGCATCCTGCTTGCGCAGCCACCACGCCCACAACATGGTAAAAGGTAGCGGCAGAACCAGGAGTGCATGTTCCAGCACGGCGAGCGCCAGCATGGTGATGACGAAGGTCAGGCCCGCCAGCTGGAACGGTGTCACATCCGCCAGGCCGGCACGCTGCACCAGCAGAACCACCGCCAGCGTGCCGCCCCCCAGCGACACCGGCATCAGCACATTCATGCGCCGGCGCGACATGAAGCTGAGCAGGTAGGTGAGGTGCGACGGCAGGAACGCCTCGCCCAGGTTCAGCACGCCCAGGAACACGTTCAGCTTGGCGCTGAGCCGCATGCCCCACAGCACCAGGAAGGTCCACATTCCGACTTGATTAGGTGCGCCCCAGCAGGCCCACAGAACCGCCACACCGGTCGCCAGTATCGCCAGTTCGTGGTCGATGCAGGCTTCCACGCCGTAGCGGAAATGGCGCCAGCCGCGGCTGCCCGGCGGGCATGCGGTTTTGCGCGGGCCGGTCAGGAAGCCCATGAAGAACGCCATCTCGTGCCAGCCCCAGACCAGCACGCCATAGGTGAACGCGGCATAGGCGCCGATGACGCTCGAATCATGGCTGCCGGCCGCGAGGCGATACAGTGAAACCCCGGCAATCACCGTGAATGCGCCGAAGCTCCAGCGGAATGTGCGCGGCGGCAGGTTGTTCAGGAAGACGATCAGCCCGGTGGAGAACCACCACACGAACAGGCAGTAAAGCGCCGGGTACGCGGCGGACATACGGGATGCCCTCGTCTTACCAGGACGGCGCCAGGCGCACCTGACCCGGCAGGTTGGCGCTGCGGGCCGGCAACAGGTACATGCGCGCGAACGTCAATCCGGCGCCCACGGTCAACGCCGCATTCCGTGCGGCGCCGGCAAGCCCGCCTTGCGCACGCGCACGCCCCTTGCCCTCGGTGATCCGGCGCAACCGTTCGAGCCCGCGCAGGAATGCAGGATTGTCCAGGTCGAGCGTCACCGGAAAAACCTGGTGGCAGATCTCGGTGGTGATGCGGAAGACCTGCATGTCGTATTCCGTGGGATCCACACCGAGTGCCGCATGGAACACCGGGCGGGCGTGGTCGCGCACATACATCGTGGCGAACACCGCAAGCTGGAAGAACCTGATCCACAAACGATTGATCCCGGTCAGCAGCTTGGGGTCCGCGCGCATCAGCAGCGCGAAAGCCTCGCCGTGACGGAACTCGTCGCCGCACCATTGCTCGAACCAGTTGAAGATCGGGTGGATCACCCGGTCCGGATTACGCTGCAGATGGCGGAAGATGGTGATGTAGCGTGCGTAACCGATCTTTTCCGACAGATACGTGGCGTAGAACACGAACTTCGGCCGGAAATACGTGTATTTCTTCGTCTTGGTCAGGAAGCTGAGATCCACACCGACCGAGAAATCCTTCAGCGTCTCGTTGATGAACGCCGCATGCCGCGCCTCGTCCCGCGCCATGAAAGCGAACAGGTCGTGGATGTCGCCTTCCGGGATGCGCTTCTTGATCTCGGCGTACAGCACGCAACCGGAGAACTCGGCAGTCACCGAGCTGACAAGAAACTCCAGGAATTCCTTCCGCAGTTCGGGCGGCATACTCGAGAAGTCACGCTTGAACACCTCGGTCTGGACGAAGTGGTTGCGATTATGGTCCGCCCGCAATTCGGCGATCAGTGCATCCCATTCGGTGCGCACGGCCGAGACATCGATGCGCCCCATCGCGTCGAAATCGGTCGTGTAGAAACGCGGGCTGAGCACGGTGTCCTGCTGGGCATACAGCGTGCTTTCGTTCGGCCCCCCGGCCCGCTTGTTGGCGGTGATGCCCTCGGCGGAGCTCTCCGCAGCCGGCTTGGTGATCGCGTTCATGCCATGTTCCTCGGACGCAGGACCAGTTCCTCGGCCGGCTGGAAACCGACCTCGTACAAGGTGGTCAGTTCAAACACGGAAACGGCTTCTGTCCAGAGGCGCCGCAGCCAGCCGGCGCGGGTGACGGTCGCATCTGTGCGGAAACGCCGCCGGTCACCGAATTGAAGGCGCGATGGCATGCCGTGCACCTGCACCGTGTCGCCCGGACGGATGTCGATCCCGTCCGGGACCGCATAGGCATGGAAACTGTCATCCGTCCGTTCCAGGTCGACATCGCAGGCGATCTGGACGGTGGCGCGGCCGAACATCGCCATCACGCGCCTCCTGCCGCGGCGCTTGCCGTCTGGCGGCGCGGGCTCATAGTCAGCAGCCGGACGAACACCGCCTCGTTCTCGCTGCCGAACGCCTCCAACTCGACCTGCCGGCCGGTGGACGGGTCGAACAGGGTCAGGCGGCCATCCGCATAACCGGTCAGGCGCAAGGGCGGGGTCGAACCTACATTCTCGGCGCGCCTGGTGCGCGCGAACCCGCGCAGCGTGCCGCGCAGGAAGCCGTTCTGCCCGGTCATCACGTCAACCACCTGTCCGCCACCCGTCTGGCCGGCAGCCAACGTCACGATAACGGCGCCGTCCGGCCGGTCGGCAAATTGCAGACTGCGCTGCGCGGTAATCGGGGCCGACGGCGGCTCAACCCCCGACCCGCTCATTCGTCCCGCGACCGCGGCCAGCAATACGAACGCGATCAATCCGCCGGCACCCACCAGCGGCACATGCGGAAAGCTCGGCCCTGGCGCTGGCGAGTTTGGAGCGGGGCGGGTGGACACCATCTACCTCCTTCAGGCCGCGGCCGTCTCGGGCTGCAGGCCGGCCGGGGCGAGCGAACGCCCTGCCTGCCGGACCGGCGCCAGCACCTGAGGCGACTGCGCCGCGTGATCCGCCAATGCCCGGGCCAGGATGGCCGAGGCTCCCTGTGCCGCGGGAACACAACGCAGCATGGGCTCGGTTCGCGCCATGCGCCAGGGGCGGGCATGCGGCCACATGACGAAATACGACAATTGTTCGCCGGCAAGCAGCCTCAAGGAAATGTCGCCTACCCCGCCGGAATACATCCGCACGTCCGCCGCCTCGATCCGGGCGAACGGCAGGTTGAACGTGACGGGCAGCGCGATGCCGCAGCTGACGACGACGCGCCGCGTGGTGATGCTGTAGGTGGTGCTGCGCTGAACCGCCCAGGCATACAGCGCCATCAGCGCAAACGGCACACCCGCCAGCCCGGCGCGATGCAGCAGCGCTACGGCCACCTCGTGGGACGACGCCCCGTGGCTGATCGCACTGGCTGCCGACAGGACCAGGATGGTTGCGAAATACACCGCGACGAGCCGCACATGGAAGGCGCGGCGCAACAAAGCGAGCGCGTTGGGCGAGCCTTGCCACAGCAGGCGTTCACCCTCCGGCAGGCGGGCCGGCAAGCCGCGGGACCGCAGGCGGGCCGCCCGGAGATGACGCGCGCTCATAGCAGCGGCGCCTTGCGCTCGGCCGTCGCATAGAGAAGGCCGCCGCCATAATATCCCACGATCTTGTCCTCCTCCAGCGAGGTGACCGAGTCCGGGTTCTTCAATCCTGGAACATCGGCGAAGTGCTTGGCCAGCACAGCGTAAACCTTGATCGCTTGCTGCCGCGGCCGGAAATTAACGAAGTGGGTCGGCAGCAATACGCGCCGAGCGCCGAACGTGGCGTGCGTCTCCACCTCAAGGTAGCGCACGATGTATTCCGAACGATCGATCCAGACATCGGCAACGGTGCCTGCAATGATGCCGTCGTTACCGAGCACCTTCCAGCCGCGCGGATCGGGGTCCTGGTGCGACAGGAAGAAATCCTCGGCGGTGCGCAACGGCACGATCTTCGGCAGCCCGTCATCGTAAGCGAGTTCCGGCGCATCGTGGCGCTGGGCGTATGCTGCAGGGCCCACGCCGTCGATCATCGGGTTGCCGGTCGGCTCGAAAGGTGCACCGGCCCAGGCCAGCACACGCTCGGCTGCAAATACCTCCGGCTTTTCCCCACGCGGAGCAGCTATCGCCGAGCCATCTCCCATGATGAAATGTTTTGGTTTCGGCATGGCCGGGAAGCCGGCGGGATCCTGCCCGGGATAATCCGGAACCAGCGGATAGCCCTCCCGGTGATCCTCGCGACGCAACCACCAGATCAGCGAGAAGAAGAACAGCCAGAACACATAGATGGTGATCTGCGCCACATCGAAATGGGCAAGTACGGCGCCGTTTCCTAGGTTCATCGTCTGTCTCCTCGATACGATGGAGGTCTAAATTGAAGTGGCGGCAAGCCTGGTGCCGTCAAGGTCGTGCGGAACACGGGAGTGCCCCTGTGCACGTGCAAAAGTCGGCGTGCGCACCAGCGGTCCGGCTGCCACCAGGGTTGCGAACAACAACACGATCTCGATCGTGTATACCACGCCGTAGCCGGTGGCGTTGTCCACGAGCGCCGGGCCAAGACGGCCGGATTGCGCGAGCATCGAGACGCCGTCACGAATGAGGCCGCCGCTTGCAACCGCAACGCCGGCCGCCGACGCCTGCACCGCGCCCCAGATGCCCAGAGCGAGCCCGATCTGGCCGTTGCCGGCCATCGCCATTGCCGCGGTCAGCGTGCAGTGCGCAAACAGGCCGGCGCCGAAACCTATCAGCGAAACACCGGCTGCGAACAGCATAGTGGATTGCAGCGGCGCCGCAAAAATCAACGCCGAGAAAGCAAACAGTCCGGCGACCGCGCCGATGCATGCGAGCCGGTAAGGGTCGGCACCGCGGCCCAGCAGCTTTGCCGCAATCCCGAAACCCACCAGGCCGCCGACGGCGAGCAATGCGGTGAATGCCGTGGTGACACCGACCGGAAGATGCAGCACCTGACCGCCATACGGCTCCAGCAGGATGTCCTGCATGCTGAAGGCGACGGTGCCGAAACCGAGCGCCACCAGCCGCCGCCGCGCGCCTCCTTCGCGATCGAACTCAGCCCAGGACTGGCGAAAGCTTGGCCGGACACGGTCCGGCGCGGTGAGTGCGGGCTGTCTCGGCTCCTGTTTCCACAGCGCTATGCCGTTCAGGACGATGGTCGTGACAGACGCGCCCTGGATGACCTGGATCAGGCGGATTTCGGAGAAATGTGCAAGCAGGGCGCCGAACAGGATGGCGCTCACCACCATGCCGAGCAGCAGCATCATGCAGAGCAGGGCGACGACTTTCGGATGTTTCTCCACCGGTGAGAGATCCGTTGCCAGCGCCAGACCGACCGTCTGCGTGGTGTGCAGTCCGGCGCCGACGAGAAGGAACGCCAGTGCCGCAGCCGCCTGGCCGATGATGATCGGGCCGTTGCTGTCGCCCGACAGGATGATGAGCGCGAACGGCATGATCGCCAGGCCGCCGAACTGCAGCATGGTGCCCATCCACAGATACGGCACGCGCTTCCATCCCAGCACCGACCGGTGGTTGTCCGAACGGAAGCCGACGACAGCACGGAACGGTGCGAAGACCAGCGGCAACGAGACCATCACGGCAACCAGCCAGGCCGGCACGCCCAGCTCCACGATCATCACGCGGTTGAGCGTGCCGATCAGCAACACCGCGGCCATGCCCACGGTCACCTGGAACAGCGACAGGCGCAGAAGGCGCGAAAGCGGCATTTCGTCGGTGGCGGCATCGGCGAAAGGCAGAAATGCGGGGCCGATGCTGCTCCATTTCGAAGCGAGCTTCTGGTTCAACCGTCGCAGCCTGACCGGCGCTGCGAGCACCCCGCTCATTGACGCACCAGCTCTAACGCGTGGCTCATGTAGAAGCCGCTTGTGACACGAGAGTCACGAGCAGCCACAACGCTTTGCAGTGATGGATCAGCGGCGAGCAGGCGCTTGATGGCGCGGAACGAGACCGGCTCGATTGCCGGTGCGCGGTCGCCACGCGGGAACAGCCGGCCTGCCGCATGCATGACGCTCAGCAAAGGCGTGCGCGGTGCGAAGGTGAACAGCACGGAACCGGACGCACGGGCCGCCAGCGCCGACGCGACCCGCGCCATGTCGGGTGCCCGATAGTGGATCAGCGAGTCCATCGCGACCACATGATCGAACTCACCCAGCGACGGATCCATCATGTCACCGACGGAGAAGTTGATGCTGCCGTCACCGAGATCACGCGGCGCACGGTCCCGCGCGATGCCGACCAGGCTCGATGAGAGATCGATTGCGGTAACCTTCGCACCGCGCCGCGCCGCCTCGACCGCCAGCGCGCCGGTACCGCAGCCCGCATCCAGCAGGCGCATACCGTGCAAATCCGGCGGCAACCATCCGAGCAGGGTTGCACGCATGCGGTCGCGCCCGGCGCGTACCGTCGCCCGGATGCCGCTGACCGGCACATCGGACGTCAGACGCGCCCAGGCATCCGAGGCGGTACGGTCGAAATAGGTTTCGAGCTGACTGCGACGGCTGAGATAGGTGGCGGTGCTCATCATTCATACCCGAGCAGGTCGAATATTTCGCGATCCTTCAGAGGCGTTCCCTCAAGCGGCTCGGTGCCTGCCCAGAGCTGCGCTGCAAGACGGAGGTATTCGAGCTTCACCGCCTCGAGCTCCGGTGAACTGTCCATTTCGAACAAGGTGGATTTTTTCAGGCGGGACCGGCGGATGACATCGAGGTCCGGAAAATGCGCGAGCGTGGAAAGACCGGTTGCCGCGTTGTAGCGGTCCACCTGGTCCGTTGCCGCCGACCGGTTGCAGATGACGCCGCCGAGACGAACGTTGTAGTTCCGCGCCTTCGCCCCAATCGCCGCTACGATGCGGTTCATCGCGAAGATGCTGTCGAAATCATTGGCCGCCACGATCAACGCGCGATCGGCATGCTGCAGCGGGGCGGCAAACCCGCCGCACACCACGTCGCCGAGCACGTCGAAGATCACGACGTCGGTTTCTTCCAAAAGATGATGTTCCTTCAGGAGCTTCACCGTCTGGCCTACCACGTAGCCACCGCAACCGGTGCCGGCCGGCGGACCGCCCGCCTCGACACACATGACCCCGTTGTAGCCCTGAAAGACGAAATCCTCGACCCGCAACTCCTCCGAATGGAAGTTCACGGTCTCCAGGACATCGATCACCGTCGGCTGCAGATGTTTGGTGAGCGTGAACGTCGAATCGTGCTTCGGATCGCAGCCGATCTGCAGCACCCGTTTGCCGAGCTTGCTGAACGCTACCGAAAGGTTAGAGGATGTCGTGCTCTTGCCGATGCCGCCCTTGCCATACACCGCGAAAACCTTCGCCGTGCCGATCTTGAGGGTCGGGTCGAGCTGCACCTGAACGCTGCCCTCACCGTCACCCTTGCGGGGAAGCAGGTTGGTTTTCGGACGAACCAGTGTTTCGCTCATGCCGCCATCTCCACACCAACGCCTTCGAGGCGATCTTCCAAATCCTCGCCTGCGCGGCGAAGCGCATCGAGTGTCGCGGCATCGGGAGCCCAGTATTTCCGATCGCTCGCTTCGATAAGCCGGTTTGCAATCTTCAGTGACGCCTTGGGGTTGAGCGTCGCCAGCCTGTCCCGCATCTCGTCATCGAGCACATAGGTTTCAGCAAGCTTCTGATAAACCCAAGGGGAAACCTCACCCGTCGTAGCGGACCAGCCAAGCGTGTTGGTCACATGCGCGTCGATTTCACGCACGCCCTCGTAGCCATGCTTAAGCAGGGCTTCGTACCATTTCGGGTTCAATGCACGTGTCCTCGTCTCCAGCGAGACCTGCTCGCTCAGCGTACGGACAGTCCCGTCGCCGCGTGTCTGGTCGCCAATATACACCGCAGCAGCCGAGCCACCACGAGCTCGCCGGACCGCACGTGTGATCCCGCCGAGTGTATCGAAGTAGTGATCGACCGTGGTCACCCCGAGCTCGATGCTGTCGAGGTTCTGGTAGGTCACATCGACGCTTGCGAGGATATGACCGAGGACTTCGGTCTGCTTTTCCGGACGGCCACTCACGCCGTATGCAAAACCCTTGCGGCTGACATAGGCATCCGCGAGCTCGTCCTCGTCGTTCCACACGCCACTGCCGACCATCTGATTGACATTGGACCCATAGGCACCATCCGCATTGCCGAACACCCGCAGGGCTGCCTGTTCCATGCTCCCGCCGTTCGCCGCGAGGTAAGCCAGTGCGTGCCGGCGAATGTTGTTTTCCGCGAGCGGTTCGTCTGCGTTTGCAGCGAGCAAAGCGGCTTCCGCCAGCAGCCTTGTCTGCAGCGGCAGCAGATCACGGAAGATGCCAGAGAGCGTAAGGATCACGTCGACGCGCGGACGGCCAAGCTCCTCAAGCGGAAGAAGCCGCGCACCGGCCAGACGCCCGTAGCTGTCGAAGCGCGGGGCCGCACCCATCAACCACAAGGCCTGGGCGATCGGGCCGCCTTCGGTCTTGAGGTTATCCGTTCCCCACAGAACCATCGCGACCGTCTCCGGGGCCGGCTTACCATCTTCCGCATGCCTGGCCAGCAACCTTGCCGCCTGACGAGCTCCGTCCTGGCAGGCGAACAGGCTTGGCAATCTGAATGGGTCGAACCCGTGCAGGTTACGGCCGGTCGGCAACACAGCCGTCGTGCGCAGCAGATCCCCGCCAGGGGCCGGCCGGACATAACCGCCATCGAGTGCGTGGATGATCGCAGGGATTTCGTGATCTTCGGCGAGCAATGCGTCGAGCCTTTCACGCTCGGCACCGGCTTCGATGTTGGCCGCGTCCAGCATCCCATTGCGCGCCACCTCGTCCGGTGGTTCGCCGAGGACATGCAGGCCGTGCGGGATCAGCGTGTACTCCAACTCCAACAACGCGGCCCCAACCCGCATGACGTGCGCCTCCGCTTCGGCGCCCCACTCCGGTTCTGCAGATGCAAGGTCCACAGATGCAGCCTGGGCCTGGATCAATGCCGCGAGCATCGATTGTTGTTCGGCATCGGCATCCGGTCCCTGCCCGCGCCAACGGTCCAGGGAGGCTTTCAGCTCCAGAAGCCCGCGGTAGAGCCCGGCGTTCGCGACAGGTGGCGTCAGGTAACTGATCAACGTCGCATAGGCCCGACGCTTCGCAATCATCCCCTCGGACGGATTGTTGGACGCGTACAGGTTGAAGTTCGGCAGATCGGCAATCAGGCGATCAGGCCAGCATTCCGCGGAAAGCCCCGCCTGCTTCCCCGGCATGAACTCGAGCGCGCCATGCGTGCCGAAATGCAGCACCGCGTGAGCCGCGAAGTCCTCTCGTATCCAGCGGTAGAACGCAGCAAACGCATGCGTTGGCGAGAAGCCCCGTTCGAACAACAGGCGCATCGGATCGCCCTCGTATCCGAACGCCGGCTGGATACCCACGAAGACGTTGCCGAACTGCGCACCCAGCACGAACACGCCGGAGCCGTTGCTCTGCTGGCGTCCGGGCGCAGGGCCCCATTGTTCCTCGATCTGGCCGAGCCACTTCTGCGAACGGACGTGATCGTCAGTGGCGATCCGCGCCGCGACATTGGCGTCCGTGCCGTGATGTTCGGCGTTCCCACGCAAGATGGCGTCGCGCAGCGCATCGGTGCTTTCGGGGACTGTCACATCGTAGCCCGCGTCACGCAGGCCACGCATGGTGTTGAACAGGGAGGCGAAGACCGCAAGATAGGCGGCAGTCCCGGTCGCCCCTGCATTCGGCGGGAAGTTGAAAAGCACGATCGCCAGGCGACGGTCCGCCCGGGCAGCGCGGCGCAAGCGAACCAGCTTTTCGACCCGCTCCGCCAGGGTCGCGGCGCGTTCGGCATGTGACACCATGTTCCGTGCGCAGCGTATGCCGTCGCATCCGGCGCAGGGCGCGTCCGTCTGCGCACGGCCGCAACGCCCGCCAAACGTCATCGGCAATATGCCGCCGTCCAGCTCGGGTATGGCGACCATGATTGTCGTTTCGACCGGCAGCAACCCACGCGGATCTGCCGCCCAGGCGTCCAAAGTCTGGAATTCGACAGGGTGAGCGGTGATGTAGGGGACGTCCAACGCTGTCAGCTCGGCCTCGGCTGCATCGCGATCGTTGTAGGCGGGACCTCCGACCAACGAGAACCCGGTCAACGAGATGACCGCATCGACGGCAACGATGCCATCGCGCATGAAATAGGCCTGTATCGCAGGCCGCTGGTCGAGACCGCTCGAGAATGCCGGAATGACCCGAAGGCCGCGCTGTTCCAGCGCTTCGATCACGCCGTCGTAATGCGCGGCGTTCCCTGCCAGAAGGTAGGATCGCAGCAGCAACAGACCAACAGTGCCCCGCGCTCCCCAGGCAGGAAGCTGATCGATCCGGGTGACAATCCGGCCGGCGGCGCGCGGATGATACAATCCGACATCCGGATATTCGACCGGCGCCTCGACTTTCTTCAGCCCGAACGAAGGCGCGCGCGGGCCCGCGGCGTAGCGGTCGACCAGCATGCGGATCAGGTTGGTCAGGTTTTCTTCCGACCCCGCCAGCCAGTACTGCAGGCCGAGGAAATACGCCCGGACATCCTGCGCCGTGCCCGGTATGAACCGCATCAGCTTCGGCAAGCGCTTCAACATGCGCATCTGCGCCTGGCCACTGGATCCCTCGGCGCCGGCCTTACCGGCCGGTTTGCCGCGAAGCTTCTTCAGCATCGCGAGCGCGCCGGTCGCTTCCTGCGACATGTCAAAACGGCCAAGCCGGGTAAGCTTGGTGATCTCGGCTGCCGACATGCAGCACAGCATCGCGTCGCAGTCCGCACGGCGCGCGGCCAGCGCCGGTTGCACCGCACGAACGTGATCTTCCAGGAACAGCATGGTAGCCACGACGATGTCTGCGCGAGCGATATCGCTGCGGCAGGCGGCCAGGGCTTCGGCGTCGGAGCCCCATTCGTCTGCCGCGTGCACGACGAGTGTCAGATCGGGCACTTCCTGACGCAGCTTGGCTTCAGCACGATTCGCGGCCGCAGACAGATGGCTGTCCATCGTGACGATCACGACGCGAAGGCTGGCTGACTCACCGTGCATAATGTGCCTTCGCATCATAAAGCGCATCGATCGTTATTGTCGCCAGCCCACGCTCCTGCGCGTAACGTTCGGTGTTCCGCCTGGCTTTGCCGCGTACGAAAAAGGGGATTTTCCCCAGCTCCTTCTCGGCTTCGGCGGCCCAGATCGCAGCGCCTGCCGGTTGGGGCGCGGCCGCCTGCAGTATCTCCGCAGGCAGCGCCTGCTTGGCCAGTCCACCGAGATGCGAGGGTGCCGCGTCGGCCGAGAACTCGAAATCTTCGCGGAACATCGTGATCAGGTGTTCTTCCAGGCCCATCATCAACGGATGCACCCAGCTGTCGAACAGCACGTTCGCACCTTCGAAGCCCATCTGCGGGGAGTGTCTGGCTGGAAAGTCCTGCACATGCACCGGTGCCGAGATGACCGCACAGCCAATGCCGAGTCGCTTGGCGATGTGGCGCTCCATCTGGGTGCCAAGCACGAGTTCGGGCCGCAACTCGGCGACGCGCGCTTCCACTTCCAGGTAGTCATCGGTAACGAGCGCCTCGACACCGTAGCGCTTGGCGGCGTCACGAACTTCGCGAGCGAATTCCCGGCTGTAGGTGCCCATGCCCACGACGGAAAAGCCCATCTCCTCGGTCGCGACGCGTGCCGCGCACACGACGTGGCTTGCATCGCCGAATATGAAAACCCGTTTGTTGGTCAGGTAAGTCGAATCGACCGACCGCGAATACCAGGGCAGGTTAGATGCCGCCTTCGCCAGCAGGCCACCCGCATCCACGCCGGCCAGAGCCGCCACTTCCGCGATGAAATCGCGTGTGGCGCCGACACCGATCGGAATGGTCTTGGTCGAAGGCTGGCCGAAGCTCCGTTGCAGCCAGGATGCGGCCTGACCGGCGATTTCGGGATACAAGACCACGTTGAAATCGGCGTCGCCCAGCCGCGCCAGATCGGCGGGCGATGCGGTCATCGGCGCCGTCACGTTCACGTCGATCCCGAGCTGGCCAAGCAGCATCGTGATTTCACGGAGGTCGTCGCGGTGGCGGAACCCCAATGCGCATGGGCCCAGGATGTTGCACCGCGCCGCCTGCCCCGAGACCCGCGGTGCGCGGGCAGCGCCCGGCGCCGGCGCATGCGGGCCCGCGAAAGCGCGCACGAGCTGATAGAAAGTCTCGGCCGCCCCCCAGTTTTCCTTCTTTTGGTAGGCCGGCAGTTCGACCGCAACGACTGGTATCGGAAGGTTCAGCGCGCGGGCCAATCCTCCAGGATCATCCTGGATCAGTTCGGCCGTGCACGACGCACCGACCAGCAGCGCCTGCGGCTTGAAACGCTCGTAGGCCTCGCGCGCCGCGTTCTTGAACAGCTCGGCGGTGTCGCCACCCAGGTCGCGAGCCTGGAATGTCGTGTAGGTGACCGGGGGTCGCGCGGCACGCCTCTCGATCATGGTAAATAGAAGGTCGGCGTAGGTGTCGCCCTGAGGCGCATGCAGCACATAGTGAATGCCGCGCATTGCCGTGACGATGCGCATGGCGCCGACATGTGGCGGGCCTTCGTATGTCCACAAAGTCAACTGCATCGTGCTACACCGCCAGCTTCATGCGGCGCACCAGGGGACGCGCGAACAGCTCCGCGAGATCGGCTGCCTGGTTGTAGCCCTGGATCGGCGTGAACAGCAGCTCGATCGACCATTTCGTCGAGATGCCTTCCGCCTCCAAGGGGTTCGCGAGACCCAGACCGCAGACAACGAGGTCGGGCTTCTCTGCCCGGCAACGATCCAGCTGGCGTTCGACATCCTGCCCCTCGCTCAGGACCGTGCCTTCCGGTAGCAAGGCCAGCTCCGGTGCGAGATGCGAGCGGTGCAGGTACGGCGTTCCGACCTCGACGAGTTCCATGCCGAGCTCGTCCGCCACGAACCGTGCGAGCGGCACTTCCAACTGGCTGTCCGGGAAGAAGAATATCCGCTTTCCTGCCAACTCGATCCGGAACTTTGCGAGCGCACGGCTGGCACGTTCACGTGACGGGGCCACGGCCGCCTCGAACCGGCTTGGGGGAACGCCGAAGTCTGTTGCTGCCTGCTGCAACCAGGCTGTGGTCCCGTTTGCTCCGAGTGGAAACGGCGCGGACAAGCGGTGTGCGCCGCGCGCTTCAAGGGCGCGCGCTGTGTCAGCGAGGAAAGGTTGTGCCAGAAGCAGGCGCGTTTGCGGGCCGATCGCCGGCAGGTCCACCGAGCGGCGGGGTGGCAGAAAGCCGACTTCCTCGATGCCCATGCTCGTGAACATGCGCCGCATCTGGTCTTCCACCACTTCGGCCAGCGCACCGACAACCAGCAATGACGGCGCGGCGTCCACCGGAGTCCGCGGCATGATCGGCACCAACGCCGCCAGGCATGCATCTTCGCCCTGGGTGAAAGTCGTCTCGATGCCGCTGCCCGAGTAGTTCAGCACGCGCACTTGCGGCATGTGCGTCTGCGACAAACGCTCGGCCGCCCGCGAAAGGTCGAGCTTTATGACCTCCGATGGGCACGACCCGACCAGGAACAGCAGCTTGATTTCAGGCCGCCGTGCCAACAGTTGCGAGACAACGCGATCGAGTTCGTCATTCGCGTCGGCCAGGCCGGCAAGGTCACGCTCGTCGATGATCGCGGTTGCGAAGCGCGGCTCGGCGAAGATCATCACGCCTGCGGCCGATTGAATGAGGTGTGCGCAAGTCCTGCTGCCGACAACGAGGAAGAATGCATCCTGGATCTTGCGGTGGAGCCAGATGATGCCGGTCAACCCGCAGAAGACCTCGCGCTGCCCACGCTCGCGCAGCACGGGAGCGTCAGTGCAGCCGGCGCCCGCAGAAGCCGGCATTGTCAGGCTCATCAGGCTCGCCTCAGCCCGCGTGCAGCCTGATGCCACGGATCGCTGTCGGACAACCGGGCAGCACGCAGTTTCAGGACAAACTGCGTCGCGTTCAGCAGATACGTTGCATAAGCGGTTAGCGCAAGGAACATCAATCCGCGGCTGTCAAGCGTGCCTGACAGCAGCGCGCCCAGATAGGCCGTATGAAGTGCGATCACCACCATGCTGACCGCGTCTTCCCAGAAGAACGCGGGCGCAAACAGATAACGGCCAAACACCGCGTGCTCCCACACGGCGCCGGTGACCATGATGGCGTAGAGGATCGCGGTTTTCGTGACGACCGATGCCGTGGCAGCCTGCTCACCCGCTCCGGTCACAAGAAAGTGTACGACCAGCGCCAGGCTGACGGCGAAGACTGCAAATTGAACGGGTGCCAGAACGCCTTGCACCAGCGTCCATGGTGTTGCGTCCCGGCGGCGCTTTTCCTCGGGGGTGTAAAGCGGCTGACGTTTCATGCTGCGCTGCCGCAAAGCGGAGGAATTTTCAGACACATCGTGAACGTGACGCCCGGTCGCTGCACCCCATGGGCAACTGTCAACCGAGTCCATCAGACGACCGAAAACGGAGTGTGCGAACATTGCTTGACAACGCCTCCCTCTGCAGGTGCGCTGGCCCTCCGGAACTTCTCCGGTGGC
>CAZZWO010000026.1:0-22067 GCA_964657885.1 uncultured Acetobacteraceae bacterium
CGGCAGAACTCGAGTTGCTCGCGCGTGGTGGCGAACAAGAACCAGCTCTGGTCACGCTGCGGGTCCGCGGCGCGGTGCAGTTCCGCCCCTTGCGGTCCAACGAGCCGACGCACGTAGTGGCCGGTCGCGAGCGCGTCGGCGCCAAGGTCGCGCGCCATCCCGAGCAGGTCGGTGAATTTGGGCCCCTGGTTGCAGCGCACACAGGGTACGGGTGTCTCGCCGGCCGCATAGGACGACGCGAACTGATCGATCACCGATGCCCGGAACCGCGCCTCGGCATCCACCACGTAATGCGGAATGCCGAGCCGGTCGGCCACGTCCCGCGCGTCATGGATGTCCTGGCCCGCGCAGCATGCGCCGCGCCGCGCCGCCGCCTGCCCATGGTCGTACAGCTGCAGCGTCACGCCGATGACGTCGTGTCCCGCCTCGTGCAGCATTCCCGCGACGACGCTGCTATCCACCCCGCCCGACATGGCGACAACCACACGCAAAGCTCGTTCCTTAACTGCTGCTGCCGCGTTCCCCGGCGACCGGCTGGCGCGAAGCCGGAAGCCGGCGCAGCCTCGCCCCGATCAGGAGGTCTTGGCCGATCCAACCGGCTGAACGTCCACGCCCACGTTCAAGGTGGTGTAGCCCGACTGGCCTTTCAGGATCAGGTGCACCGTAAAGCTGTCATGCCCGACATACCCCGCGCGCGCCGAGTACTCGACGCTCGTCTTGCCATTGTATTTTACCACGGCATCGTCGCCGTGCAGCGGCTTCACCGGCACCAGCGGCGCATCGAATGGCTCGCCGTTTCCGGCCGTGAGGGATGCCGCGCAAAACCCGCCATCGTTGCTGACGACCATGTTGATCGCAGCGGTTCCGCCATCGGTCACATGGAACGGTGCAACGGTGCACGATTGCGCCGGCGGCGGCCCCATGTGGGGCGGCAGGCGGGTCGCTTCCTGGATCACCGGCGCCGGCGGTTTCTGGCAGCCCGACAGCAGCACCGTCAGTGCGCCTGCGGCAATGACGGACGCACGTGAGATGGAGGGAAGGGCCAGCGAAAATGCCTGCACGGGCGTACTCCGAAATACTACTGGACGAGACCCGGACCAGGCCGGGTGGTTGGAACAAGCAGCGCATAGCGTGGTCGTGCGCGCCGGGCCAGTGGGCGCGAGTGTCACCTTGCAATCACACTGCTCGAATTAAGGTTGCGGTGCGAACGCAGACCCGATTTACCATTGCGGGCTAACGACACCCCTTGCCGGAGTTCCCATGCGCGTTCTGTTGACAGCCGTTTTCGCCGCCGGACTTCTCGCTGCCCCGAACCTCCAGGCCGCGACCAAGCGCACCAGCCACACGCGGGCCCCGGTCATGGCCGTCCCGTCCTGCCAGTTCGAAACCGACCGGACCGCCTTCGATATCGAGGGCCTCAAGAGCCAGCTCATGGTGACGGCGCTCGCCTGCAAGCAGCAGGACAAGTACAACAGCTTCATGTCGCGCTATCAGCCCGACGTTGCCCGTCAGGAGCAGAACCTGGCCGCCTATTTCAAGCGGTCCTACGGGAAGGGCTATCAGAAGGCCTATGACGAATACATCACCAACCTGGCCGACGTTCAGGAGCAGGACGGTCTGAAAGCCGGCACCGCCCTGTGTGACAACCTGCCCGCGATGTTCGACGAGGTCATGAGCCTGCATGATTCATCCGAGCTGCACGACTTCACCAACAGCAAGGCTATCGCACAGCCGATCGCCTTCCAGACCTGCTCAGGCAGCCCCCCGCCCTCGACCATGACCGCCCGCAAGACCCGGCACAGCACCACCAAATCCGTCAAGCACACCTGATCTCCGGAGCATGACGGCGCGCCCCGGAGCAGGGGCGCGTCGCGTGATCGCGATCAGTCGCCGCCGAGCTGCGGCACCAGCGCCGGGGACGGCAGGCTTGCCGCACGCCGGACCGCGCCAGCGCTGGCCGCGGGGAAGGCGGCAACCACGGCGACAGTCACGGCCGCCAGATAGGGCAGCGACTGCGTGAGCAGCACGGCGCACCACAGGATCGCCTCGGCGGTCGCCATGTGATGCACCCAGCCGACCGCGACCATGGCTGTCCAGCTCGCAACCAGCAGAACCAGCTCCTCACGGGCCATCACCAATCCCTGCACCAACGCGGGCGCGTTCTCCATCTTGGGCGTGCGAAGGAACGGCGCGCTGCGGATGAAAAGGCCCTTCCACACCGCCTTGCCGATCGTGTGGCTCAGCGCAAGGCCCGCAATGGCCGCCCCGGCGCGATCCCGCCAGCCGCAAGGGACCTTTGCCCCATACAGAGCCATGATTTGCGCCAGCTTGAAGAAGAACAGCCCGATCGACGGCAGCATGAACAGCACGATCGGAAATTCGAAGCGCATCGGCGCCACGATCAGACCGACCGACCACACAAGGCCCATCAACAGGAACGCCAGCCCCAGCGCGTCACCGACCCACGGCAGCCAGCCGGTGACGAACGCCCAACGCTGCCCGAGCGTCAGTTCGCGGTTGAAGGGGTTCAGCAACGCGCCGGCATGTCCGCGCACGATCTGCATCGCGCCGTAGGCCCAGCGGAACCGCTGCTTCCTGAATGCCGCAAAATCGTCCGGCATCACGCCACGGCCGAAGCTGCGGGGTGAATAGACCGCCTCCCAACCCGCACGGAACAGGCGCAGACCGAGTTCGGCATCCTCCGTGATGGTCCATTCCGACCAGTTGCCGCCCTGTTCGAGCGCCGTGCGGCGGACCAGCGACATGGTGCCGTGCTGGATGATGGCGTTACGCTCGTTGCGGTTGACCATGCCGAGCTGGAAGAAGCCCGCGTATTCCCAGAACATCAGGCGCTTGAAGAAGCTGCCGTCGTTATCGTGGTAGTCCTGCGGGGACTGCACGAAGCCGACCCGCGGGTTGGCGAATTGCGGCACCATGCAGCGCAGCCAGTCGCGATCGACAATGTAGTCGCTGTCCAGCACGCCGACGATTTCCGCATCCGGAGCAGTGTGGCTGAGCGCAAAATTCAGCGCGCCCGCCTTGAAGCCGGGCCAGCGGCCAAGGTGAAAGAAGCGGAAGCGAGCACCGAGACGAGCGCAATGCTCTGCAACCGGCTCCCACAGGGCGGGGTCGGCCGTGTTGTTATCCACGACCAGAACCTCGAAATGCGGGTAGTCCAGCCGGGCCAGCGCATCGAGGGTCTGGCGCACCATGTGCGGCGGCTCGTTGCAGATCGGCAGGTGTATGCTGACCTTCGGAAGCAATGCGCCGTCGGCCGCCGGGGCGATCACCGGGTGCCGCAGGCGCACACGGCCGAAGACGGTTTCCGCCAACTCGAAACTGTCCGCCATCAGCAGGAACAGCAGCAGAGCCTGCCCGGCGGCGAGTGCGCCCCAGATGATTTCCGCGGTATGGCTGAGGTACTTGCCCGCCATGGCAAGCAGCACGAGCGTGAACACGCCACCGAATGCCTGGGCCAGGCTGGCCACCAGCAATTTGCCCGGAAAGCGGATGTCGGGCCGGCGCGAGAGCAGCAGGCCGGCCATGAGAACCGCCCCGAGCACGCTTGCCTCAGCCCAGTGCGCCCAATCCGGGGTTTCCTGGACCGGGCCCGTCATCGACCATTTCGCCTGACGATCCAGGTCGAACATGCCCCAGTAACCGGCCGCACGCCCCTCGAAGCTGGTTTTCCAGGGCTGGTCGAAAGCCTCCATCACGAAATAGTCGAGGCCGCGCTGCTGCGCGATGTTGAAAAACTTCCGCAGGAACAGCGCCTGGTTCACCCGGCTCGCCTGTGCACCCCCGATGGCGACGCCGTTGGACGGCCAACCCACTTCGCCGATCACCACGTGCTTGTTGGGGTAGGCCCGCTGAACCTGGTCGAGGCGGTCCATGATGTAGCGAAGCGAGTCATCGATCGGCAGCCCCTCCCAATAGGGCAGCAGATGGATGGTGATGTAGTCGACCGAGGCCGCGAGTTCCGGATGCTTGATCCAGACGTGCCACGGCTCGGCGGTGGACACCGGGACGTGGACGCCGCGCTTCACCTGATCGATGTAACCGATGAGCTGGCTGGTCGTGAGGTCGGTCCGCAGAAGCACTTCGTTGCCGACCAGCACGCGATCGACGTTCGGGTTCGAGTTGGCGGTCTGGATGACCCGCTTCACCTCGACATCGTCGGCGCCGGTCTTGCGATCGAGCCAGGCGCCGAGGGTCACCTGCAACGGATAGTCGGCGGCCAGACGCGGGATGTCTTCCATCCCACCGGCAACCGTGTAGGTGCGGATACGGCCGGTGACTTCGCTGGCCTTCTGGAGGTCGTCGCGGATCTCGGCTTCAGTGGGGAACTGGTTGGCCTCGGGCGTCTCGCCACGATGATAGGGTGAGAAGGCGAGACCCGCGACCTCGCCCGTGAAATTCGGGACCGGCTTGGGCTGGTTGGTCATGTCCCAAACGCCAAGGCTGCCGAGTGCTGCCACGCCCAATGCCAGCAATGTCGCCGGGTGGAACAGGTTCGGCTTGATACGACTCTGTTGCAGGTTTTCACTCGCAGCAGTGTGGGTCGTCATGTTCGTCTTCCCCAATGAGCCGGCCAAGTGCCAGCGCATGGGGCAATAATACGTTGCACTGCGGCAGCGTCCGGGCCCGATTGTGGCGAAATCGGGGCACGGCGATCGAGCGCGCGTTCGTGACCTCGTGGCGGACCTTCTCGGCAATGCCCAAACCCGCCAGAAATCGTCTGAGGCTCGGGTCCGTATGCCGCTCGCCTCGCGGCGCACACTTGCTTCGCCGATGGTATCGCTAGGCCGTTAACGGCTGGTTAGGGATGCAACCGGATAATGCGACGAAGGGCAGCGCAAGCGCGACTGCGTGCGAGGCAAGCAAGAATGGCAGATGATCTGACTGCGGGTTCCATCGGTGCGCCGCGCCCTGGTTCGGATCCGCGCGCGCGTTTCGCCCCCGATCGAGAGCAGGCGATTTCTACCGTCCAGCTCAGCCAGATCTCCAACAACCGGGTCGCGGCCAGCAGCTCGGCACAGGCGGCGTTGTCACCACAGACTTCGACCAACCCGGACATGACGAGCACCATAACGCTGGATCCGGCGTCCCTGCTTGTGGTGACCCAGTTCTTCGATGCTGCGGGTAAGCTGACCGATATGAAGCCGTCGCACAGCCAATTGCAGGCCTACCAGTTCGCGGCCCTTACCGCGGCCGAGACCCAGGGCATCTCGGCAATGGAAAAGCGGTCAGCACCTAAGGATACGCTTGCTCGGAACACCGGAGCCGGGCAGCCCTGACGGAGATTACCGACAAGGATCTGCCCGTAGAAGCCAATGCCGGTGCCGCAGACTTCGAAGGCGCCACACCAGCATCCCCCCGCCCACACTCGTCGTTGGCGTGACCGACAGCCACCTGGCACGCGAGAGCCGAAAGCCGTAGCTCCCGGGGAGGGCCACGCCGCCGACAAGCGGCTCATGCCGAAAGACCGATGTGAACACCGACGGCAAAGTCCACCACGCGGGCGCTGCAATCACGTAAGCGGCCCCCTCCCAATCGGCCCAGCACGGGCCAACCTCGGCTAACGTCACCCGGTCAGGTCACCCGAACGCCTCATCAGATCGAGAGTGAGGCTTTGAGCACGCTGTCCGCCTTCGGTCCGCTGATGCTTCCCTGGCCAAGCAGCCCGTCGGCCATGTTGCGGTTGACCTCGATCAGCGGCTCGGCAGACAGGTTCCGTGTCATGGCCAGGGTGCTGTACTGCATCGACCAGAGTGCCAGGCCGATCAGTTCCGCTTTCAACGGCTCCGGCAGCCGGTTTTCGGCAAGGGCGAGGTCCTTGACGAGGATCGACCAGAGCATGTGGTTACGCCCCAGGGCACGGATGCGCGGGGTGCCCTCGGTGCAGGTGGCGAGCTCGCGATTGACCATGTTGAAGGCGGCACACTCGGTATCGCGGCCGGAGATTCCGGCTTCGCTGGTGCGCCGGTAGTTTGCTGCCGCGTTGCGGATGGTCGCCTCCTCCAGGAAAAAGCAAAGCGCAGCCTGCAAACAATTTGCAGGCTGCGCGTCTCAGCCGCTTACAGGCCCTGGAACAGGCTCAGCAGAGACTGCGGCTGCTTGTTGGCAATCGACAGCGACTGTGTGGCGAGCTGCTGCTTGGTCTGCAGCGAGGTCAACCTGGCACTCTCGGCCGCCAGGTCGGCGTCGGTCAGCGCACCGACACCGGCCGTCAGCGCCGAGCTGAGCGACGTGGTGAAGTTCTGCACGCTGGTGATCTGCTGCGAAGCCGCGCCGAGGTTCGCGCCGATCGTGTTGGCGGTCACGACAGCGGCCTGCACCGCCGAGACCAGCGCCGCTGTACCCGTGAGCGTGCTGAAGTTCACACCCGAGGTCGTGCTCGGGGCTGCGGTGGTTCCCGAATTGCTGAGGAACGCGCCAGCTGAAACAGTGCCGAAGTCGCCCGCCGTCACGTTCGAGCCGGTCACGTTGAGTGAACCGTCGGTATTCTGCACGACGCCAAAGCCGTTGTTGCGGACAGCGGTCACCAGCGCACCGACGATCTGGTTGGTGGACTGCTTCGTGCTGTCGATGTGAACGGCAATGATCGTTGTGGCAGCGTTCTGGTTAGTCTGAAGAGGGATGGCGGCCGATGCACCATCGTCGGTGAACTCGAACGAGTATGTGTGGGCTGTGCCACCGCTGCCCGTCGTAAGCTGAAACGCCGAGTCGGTGGTCGGAGCCGGCGTGGCGTTCAGGGTGGATGCAGGTGCAAATCCGCCCACCGACAACGAGCTGTCGAAGGCTACCTGCACGCCGCTGGTGCCACCGGCCAGCACACTCAGCCCGGTCAAGCCGAGCGCGTCAGAAAGCGTTACAGCAGAAGCGCTCGCCGTCGTTGCCTGGTTGGCGATGTTGAGGGTGGAGCCGTCGAGACCTTGAACGACAGCAAGGTTGTTGCTGGTAGCCCCGCTACCGACCGTTGTCAGCAGGTTTACGCCGGTGAAGGTGGACTGCGTTGCCGCGGTATCGATCTGCTTCAGCGCTTGGTTGACGGCGGCCTGCAAAGTGGGAAGGTCGATGCCCGACTGGCCGGATGATGTCACCGTCTGTTGCAGGGCCGCCAGCGTGGTTGTCACGCTGTTGATGGCGGAGCTGGCCGTGGAGACGATCTGCGCACCGAAATTCAACGAGTCGGACACCGCGGACAGACCGGCAATGTTCGAGTTGATGGTGTTCGAGATGGAGTAGATCGCCGGATTGTCGGACGCGCTGCCGACCTTCTTGCCGGTGGAGACCTGGCTCTGTGCGATGGTGAGCTGCTGCTGGTTGGAGTTCAGCGCCTGCAAAGCAGCAAGTGCGCCGAGGTTGGTGTTTACTGAGAACAATGACATCTGGGTTTTTCCCGATCAGGTTTTCGACCAACCCAAGCTACCCAAGAAGTGTTGCCGAAACCTTTACGAAAACAAACATTTTTCCAACTTCGAAAGTCGCCGTGATGACGATCAGCAGCAATGGTCGCCTCGGTCGAAACCGTCGATCGATCGTGAGAGGATGCCCGCCCGCATCGTTGCCGCGCAGCTTCCAGCACAGCGTGCGAGCATCGGGCGCCTTGGTGAACGGGGAACGGTTGCCACTCGGGCGAAACGTACATCGCACGCGCTTCGAAGCAGCAGCCGCGCCAGATCACTCGCGCCTTTCTATAGATGCTGGCTTCCGGCCGAGCACAGCGTCCTCATGACGGACGACTCGACGGGCCAGGCGGAGTGCCTGGTAACATTGATCCTCATGCGCAAGGGCGAGCGCACCATCGAGCAGTGCCACAGCCGAGGCGGATGTCGTTGCGGACTTGAAAGCGTCGATCAGCACGCCGGCATCGGCCAGGCCGTGCCGCCGCTCCTGTTCATCGCCGATATAGGCGGTCTGCAGCGCGTAATAGATCCGGCGCGCAGGTGTGTCGGCTTCATGCGGCCCCATGATCTGCCGGCCGAACAGGAAGCGTGCGTGTGCCGTCAATTCAATGCGGGTGCGCGTACGAAAGCGGATAGCCGCCCCGTTCACGACCATCATGTCACCAGGCCGAAGCTCGAGCGTGAGGTTGGACATGCCGTCCATCATCCTTTCTGGATTGCACACCGGCGTTTTTGCCGGCTGCCCGATCCTGACCCAGAATGATTGACGAGACGTAAAGCCGCGCCGGACCGAAGCTGGAGGCGGCGATCAGAGGAACTTTGCCAACGACAGTTGCGCAAGCCCTGCAATGATCTTGTAAGACGCCTGCAGCTGTGTCTGCGCGTTCGACAGGTTCGTCGCAACTGCAGCCGGGTCGGCGTCCTGCAATGCACCCAGTTGCGTGGTGAAGGCAGTTGCGGTCGATGACAGCTCGGTTTGCGCCGCGCTTATGGTGTTCTGCCGCGCACCGAGACCGCCGATATCCGTGTTGATTGCGTCGTTCGAGCCATTCAAAACCACACGCATGGCACTCAGAAGCGATTGGACCTGGGTGTCGGCTGCGTTGTCGCTGCCCATCGCGCCGATAGTCGACAACGCCATCAATGCATCCCGCATATACGAACCGGTGCTGGTGGTCCCTGTCCCCGCCGAAACCGCATCGGCATTCTGGTCCGCAAGAACGCCCAGCTTCACCGTCTGCCCGTTCCCCAAATCGGCCGAAGCTTGCTGGTTGGAAGCTTCCAGGCTGGCGGAGAACGGCGAGGTCGCGCCGGGTGCGGCGGCAGCGAGCGCTTGCGCCTGAACCGACGCCGCGCCGCTTACGGAAAGCCCGGCAACGGCCGTTTGGATGGTCGTGAAAAATGTCGATTGCAGGATGTTGGAGGCGTTTGGCACAGGTGGCGACCGGCTATCCTGTCCGGCAAACACATAAGCCTGTCCAACCTGCGTGTTGAGCAACCCCGCCACCTGGGTCAAAGCATCGCGGGCGCTCGCCGCCAGAGCGCTGAGGCCGGCGTTCGTGATGGTCGATGGGCTGAGAAGCTGAGATGACAGGCCCGAAATCAACGTCTGCACCTGTCCCAGCGCGCCCTGCGTCACCTGGTTCACGTCGGCCGCCTGCGCTGCGTTGCCCTGGGCGGTTGCGTTCAACGCCATCTGCCCGCTCAGGTCGAGCGCGCTTCCGGCGCCGCCCCCCAGCCCGGAGTATTCGGCCGAGATCAACCCGCTCGAACTCTGGGCGATCAGTGTATCGATGCTGGTGCGGGTCAGGCCGGCATTATAAAGCACTGTCCCAAGTGCGCCGAACCCGGTGGCGGACGAAATCCCACTCATCACGCCACCATTGCCAGCGTTTCGGTAAACATTGCCTGAACGGCACTGATGATCTTGGCGTTCGCGCCATAGGCGTTCTGCAGCACAACCATCTGTCCCAGCTCCGTATCCATGCTCACGCCGGTCTCCGCGGTCATCTTTCCCTGCAAGGATGCGAGTACCGCCTGGTCATCGGTCACCCGCGAGCTGGCGCCGGCACTGTCGGCCGCCTGCCAAGCCGTCAATGCCGTCGCATAGCTGCCCAAGGTAGTCTGCGCGCCGAAGCCTGCCGACAAGGCGCCGGACTGTCCGAGCCCCAAGGTCGCAACGGCCGGCTGCGCCACGCCCGCCTGAACCTGATTTCCGAGCGCATAATCCAACACACGGCTGATCATCGTGGAAAAACCTGCCAGCCCGCTGGCATTCGGCGTGAACGCGCTTGCACCGGTGGCGCTGCCGGCAATCGCCTGCGTGCCATCGCGCACCAGCGAGGGGTTGGCTGTCACCGAGGGATTTACCTGGATGGCACCGGCATAGCCGACATATCCCGCCTGCGCCGCCGGTCCCGTACTGGCCGGCACCGTTCCCGTCGCATCGGTGAACAGCGTGAGTCCCTGGTCGGCAAAGCGGGTGGACAGACTGTGGGCGAATTCGTCGAGACCGGCCTGATAGGCAGGTATCGTAGTGTCCCGTAACGACAGGTTGGCGCCGATGCTGCCACCGGACATGTATGCGGTGATGTCGGTTCCGCCCAACATGATGCCCGGCAGCCCGCCACCGGGATAGACGGCGGACGGTCCGGCAGCCGCGCCGGCTATCGAAACGGGGTTCGCACTGTCCGTCGGCAGTTGCACGCCGCCCGCCGTCATCACCACGACACTGCCGTTCGGCTGGTCCAGGAAGCGTGCATCGACCAGCCCGGAAACCGTGTTCTCGGCTTGCGCCCGCTGGTTTTCCAGGTCGGCGGTGCTTTGCCCCTGCACCTTCAACCGGACGATCTGGTCGCTGAGCGAGCCGATGCTGCCCAGCGCCGTATTCAAGCTGCCGACACCGGTGACGAGCCCGTCCTGGGCGGCCTGCCGCGCCTGACCATAACCTTGGGAGATGCTGTTGATGCCACTGGCAAGCGTGTCGGCACTGTCCACCACCGCGCCCTGCTGCGTCACATCGCCCGGATCGCCCAGCAACGTCGAAAACGCTGCCTGAACCGCGGTCAGCCGGCTGCCCAGGTCGTTCGCATCACCGACGGTACCCAGCAGCGGTTGCAAGGCGGACAGCGCACTGCTTGTTGTCCGGCTGCCGGCCTCTTGCGCAACCTGGCCGGAAAGTTGCGTCTGCAACGCGGGATCGGTTGCGCGCACCACAATACCGGACTGCACGCCGAACCCTTGGCCACCCGCCGAGAGGCTCTGCTGCGTGGCCGTTTCCAGCGCGTATTGCGGCGTGGACGCATTCGCCACGTTCTGCGATATCGTCGAGAGTCCAAGGCTGATGTTGGACAGACCGCCGGAAGCGATACCGAGTGCAAGGCCGAGACTCACGGGCCGTTTTCCCCAGACATATCTTGTCCCAGCTTGTTCACTGCTTCATGTTCAGCGTGGTCGTCAGCAATTCATTCGCCGCGGTTATCACCTTGGCATTGGCACCGTAAGCCTGCTGCGCCACAATCAGCTGGGACAGTTGTGAGGCGATGTCCACGTTGCTGCTTTCCGTCGAGCCGATCACCAGCCCGCCCGCGCCGTTCTGGTTGAGGTGCTGGGTTTCCGCGGTGCCGGATTGCTGTGTCGCTGTATAAGCCTCGCCGTTCTGCCGCTGCAGCGCATCCGCGTTCTGGAAGGTGATCAGCGGCACCTGTGCTATCGCCACCGTCCGCCCGTTATCGTAATTGGCAAGGATGTTGCCGTCGCTATCCGCCGATATCCCGGTGAAGCTGCCTGGCCCGGCACCGTTCTGCGCGGCACTTGTCAGCGCATAGTTGGTGCCGGCAAATTGCGTGACGCCGTCGGCGCCGCCAAACGTACCGAGGTTCAGCGTGATCGCTTGCGCGCCGCTTCCGAAATCGGGCGAGATCTGAACAGCGCCGGACGTGGCCGTGCCGGCGGCCGCCAGCGCACCCGTTGTCGCTCCCAGGGAACCGAGCGTTCCATTCGCATTGAAGGTAACGGCCACGCTGCCGATAGCGGTGGTGCCGCCTGCAACGTTATCGGGCGAGCTGAAGGACAATGTCCAGTTGTTTGCCGAAGTCTGGGCCCACGTCGTTTGCAGCTGATGCGCCGTTCCCGCCGCATCGTATATCTCGGTCTGCGAGGAAAGGTTGCTGGTGGCGGCAGGCGTCGCCGGCACGTTGGCGACCAGCGAGATGGCGGTTGTCGGCACCGGCGTGTACTGCGCCTGGCTGACCTGGATGGGCACCAGCGTGCTCGTGTTTACCGTGCCCGTGGCGGGGTCGATCGCCCAGCCATTCAGGAACTCGCCCGCACTGTTCGTCAGGAAGCCGCTGCTGTTGCGGGTGAAATCTCCCGCTCGGCTGAAATATTGCTGGTTGGAGAACTGCGGCGCGCCCGTCGTGCCTGTCCCGCTCTGTTCCGATACCGAGAAGAAACCCTGTCCGCTGATCGCCATCGCCAACGGATCGGAGCTCTGCTGGATAGTGCCCTGCAACTCGTTTTCGTAATCCGGACGGCTGGCGACGCTGCCCGACTGGTTCTGCGAAGCGGTGCTCGTTGTCAGGTAATCGATGAAGCTCGTATCGACAGCCTTGTAGCCGACCGTCTGGCTGTTCGCCATGTTGTCGCTGATGTTGCTGAACGCAGCCGCCTGCGCGTTCAGGCCACTGATCGCCGTACTCATTGAGCCGAACAAAGACATCCGGAAAACTCCCTGCGCTGGTTCCTGCCGCGTCGCCCGGACTGTGAAAAGCTGTTCCAACAGTACCGGCGTTCGGCCTGCGGACTGAACAGCAGAAAGCGTGCCACGCCGAAGATGTCCGGCAGGACCCAATTCCGAACAGCGGATGGCCGCGCTCGCCATGCCGGGCGGCAATTAATGCCGGGCGATTGCTGCCGGGTTTCAACCGGCTGATGCGCCAAGACCTGCCGAAATGGCCGGGTCCAAGCGTGGTCCGTCGTTTGCTGTGTGGAAAAGCTACCTGCCGCCGCGCAGGGTTCAACCACAACGCCGAGGTTTCGCGTGTCGCCAAGTCAACCCGTTGCGTGCGCGAACATCAAACCGGACCCGGCGCCCGGCAAGACAACGCCCCACAATGCGGACTTCGCCGATTTCCTGGTGGAAGCCGCTGCGCCCGCGAAGGCGCTCGACATGCCCACTATCCCCGGTGGACAGGAAGCGGCTGCACCCGCGAGAACGCGCAGTCCGGCCGCCGTCGGTCACCAGGCGGCGCACGCGCACAGTGCCATCGAAAAGCCGCCTGCCACCGACAGCGCCGTCCTATGCGCACCGACACCGACACCGGCAGCGTCCGCGGCACCCGCTACCCCGGTCCAAACTCATCTTGTGGCGACGCCTTTGCACACCGAGCTCAACGGTGCAGCCGTTCCGAACGACACCGACGACGCCGCTGACACGACGAACGGGATCGGGCAGGGCGGCGCCGAACCCCAGCCGGCCCAAGCCGTCGGGACCGCTTCTATTGAGCCACTCCCAACCGATGTCGGCTCGGGCGGCCAGGCAGCCAGGGATGGTGCGCCTGCGCCACCGGCGGCCGCGAAGGATGGAGGCGACGACAGTATCGGTCATAAGCCCGCGGCGGTTCCCAGGCAGCGCGCCCAGCCATCATCCACCCGCGGCATCGCAGGGAACGGCACCCAGATCGCCACGGGCTTCCCGCCTGTTCAGCCGGATGCGAAGATGCCTGCCGCCGACGCCAATGGCCCGTCGAGCGACCTGCGAGCATCGCCCGCGCTCACCTCGCCTGCCATCACCGCTCCAGGCTCCGCAGGCGCGAGTGGTTCGCCACCGGCCAGCCCGACCGCTGCCGGTGTTCCGACGCCGCAACCCGCAACGCAGATCGGGCACGCGGTAGCGGCCATGCATGTGGCGCCCGATGGCAGCAGCCACACCATCATCCGCCTCGACCCCGCCGAACTAGGGCTGGTGCAGGTGCGCATCGTCCGTGGACATGACGGGGCCGCCAGCGTCAGCGTCGGCGTGGAAAGGCCGGAAACCCTGCATTCGCTTCAGGCCGACCTCAGCCACCTGCACCAGGCGCTGGACCGCGCCGGCCTGCCGAACGACCGCAACGTCACCTTTCACCTGACAGGCGAAAGCACCCCTGCCGGCAATGCGGGAAACCCCGATGGCCAGCCGGGTTCCGGCCGAGGGCAGCCGGACGCCGAACGGCAGCAGCGGCAAGCGCACCGGCCCGATGCCGGTCATGGGCTCCAGGCTGGCTTCAGCGATGGAACGCCCCCCGCCCAATTGGCGGCGGCGCGATGGCGAACAATAGGCACCCAGGATTTGGGCATCAACATCACCGCATGACTACCCGCCAAAAATTTTCAGACCGGAACAACGACAATGACCACGATCGGCACCACCACCCTGACCCGGACCGCGCAGCAGGCAGCGGCGGCAAACGCGGTCGCCGCCATGAGCAGTAGCAGCGGTTCCGCAACGGCCGCGGCCAGCGCGACCGGCACCAACGCGCTGCAGCAGCTCGGTTCGAACTTCAACCAGTTCCTGACCTTGCTGACGACACAACTGCAAAACCAGGATCCGACCTCGCCGATGGATACGAACCAGTTCACCCAGGAATTGGTACAGTTCACCGGCGTACAGCAATCCGTTGCCACAAACACCAATCTTTCGCAGCTGATCAAGCTGCAACAAGGGTCCGAGGTGCTGCAATCTGCGGCAGTCGTCGGTCACAAGGCAACCGTCTCGGCAGGGCAGATCGCGCTGCAGAACGGCGCCGGCCAGATCGCCTTCACCGCACCTGTGGCGGAGCAGGTCCAAGTAGCGGTGGTCGACGGCAATGGACACGCCGTCCGCAACGTTTCATTGGCAGCGCAGGCCGGAAGCAACAACTGGACCTGGGACGGCCGCGACGATTCAGGGAACCACCTGCCGGACGGCGCCTACGGGACCGCGCTCGAAACCGGAAACGATAGCGCCGCCAGTGCTGTTCCGTTCAGCGTGGTCGGGACGGCAACCGGCCTGGTGAACGGCGCCTCGGGCATGCAGCTGCAAATCGGCGCCCTGTCGGTCGGGTTGGACAAGGTGCAATCGATCTCGGCCCAGTAGCGCCCAAATCCTGGTCACGGAGGCGGGCCTGGTCATTGGGCTCTGACCCGCGGGCCGGGCCCGCCCAACCGATCTTAACGCCTCCGCAATGCGTGTTGGGCCAAGGTGCGTCATGCGCATCTCGAAACAAATCGCATGAAGCCGGTGATCGACGGTTTTCGCGCCCTTGGGGCAGCCCGGCTGGTGGCCTTGGGCGCTGTCGGCCTTGGCATGCTCGTCATGCTCGGCCTCCTGGCCCTGCACGGCGGCGTGCCGGCGCAGCAATCCTTGCTGTATGGAGACCTGGACCTCCGGGAAGCTTCGCAGATCGTCGAAGCGTTGGATCGCGCCCATGTCGGACACCAGGAAACCGGTAACGGCGACCGGATCATGGTGTCTTCGGGTGACGTCGCCCGGGCACGGCTTCTGCTTGCCAAGGATGGCCTGCCGTCCGGCGGCTCCATCGGTTACGAGATATTCGATCGCGGTGACGCGATGACATCCAGCCAGTTCCAGCAGGACATCAACGAGACCCGCGCCATGGAAGGCGAGCTGGCCCGCAGCATCCGCATGCTGCAGGGCGTCAGGGGCGCGCGCGTGCACCTTGTATTGCCGAAACGCCAGCCATTCTCCCGCGACGTCCAGGCAGCAGGGGCCAGCGTGATGCTGACCATGGCCGGCGCGGCCCGGCTGGACGCCCAGGCGGTTCAGGCGGTCCTGAACCTTGTCGCAGCCGCCGTTCCAGGACTGAAACCGCAAGGGATCGCCATCATCGACAGCCGGGGCAACCTGCTGGCCCGCGCCGGACAGCCAACGGGCGAGGAAGCCATCGCCCAGACCGCCGACGAGATGCACCGCGCGACGGAGTTGCGTCTGTCCCGCGCGGTCGAGGAGATGCTCGAGCAGAGTCTCGGCGCCGGGCGTGTGCGTGCCGAAGCAGCCGTGGAGATGAACTTCGACCGGGTGAACGAGACGGCCGAAAGCTTCAATCCGGACCAGCAGGTAGTCCGCAGCACCCAGACCTCCAGCGACAAAAGCAACAGCACCGAAGGCGAAAAGGGCGTGTCGGTGCAAAACAACCTGCCCAATGCCGATGCGGCACAGGGGGGGCAGTCGGGCAGCCAGCAGCAGAAGCAGGACGAAACGACCAATTACGAGATCGGCAAGACTGTCCGGACGCTCGTGCGTGAGCAGCCCCAGATCGCCCATATCTCGCTTGCGGTGATGGTGGATGGCAACGTCCTGCCGGGCCGGGACGGCAAGCCTGTCTGGACCGAACGCAGCGCCGATGACATCGCGCGCATCAAGCGGCTTGTACAAAGCGCGATCGGCTACGACGAGAAGCGTGGCGACAAGGTGGAGGTCGTCTCGATGAGGTTCGCGACCCAGGATGACGGCGGCACCGTCCCCTCCTCGAACCTGCTCGGTCTCAACCTTGAAAAATCCGACCTGCTCGGACTAGGGCAATCCGTAATACTCGCCGTCATAGTCCTGCTCGCCCTGATTTTCGTGTTGCGGCCGATGGCTCTGAGATTGTCGGCGCTTTCGCCGCAGGGAATGTTGGCGGCCGGCGACGCATTGCTGTCCGGCGCAGGTGGCGTTTCGCTCGCGGCGCCGATGCGGCTGGCCGGCGCTGCGGGTGGGAACGGGCAAGCCATGCTGACCGACGAGAGCATGGTCAATATGGCCAATGTCGAGGGCCAGCTCAGGGCATCTTCCCTGCGCAAGCTGTCCGAGATGGTGGAAAAGCATCCCGAGGAAAGCCTCGCGATCATGCGTGGCTGGTTGACGGCGGAGGCGAGCTGACCAGTGGCACGTAACACCGACCGGCAGGACCTCACCGGCCCGCAAAAGGCGGCAGTCCTGATGCTTGCGATGGGCGAGGAGCATTGCGGCCGCATCTTCAACATGATGCACGAGGATGAGATCAAGGAGGTGTCGAGTGCCATGGCACAGCTCGGCTCCATCCGTGCCGACACCGTTGAAATGCTGTGTCAGCAATTTGCCGAGAACATGGGCAGTTCCGGCGCGCTCGTCGGCAATTTCGAGAGTACGGAACGGCTGCTGCAGAAATCGCTTCCACGCGACCGTGTCAGCCAGATCATGGACGAGATCCGTGGTCCCGCGGGGCGCACCATGTGGGACAAGCTGGGGAACGTGAACGAGGCGGTTCTCGCGAACTATCTCAAGAATGAATATCCCCAGACGGTCGCCGTCGTCCTGAGCAAGGTCCGCGCGGATCACGCCGCGCGGGTGTTGTCCCTGCTGCCGGAAAGCTTCGCATTGGAGGTCGTCATGCGCATGCTCCGCATGGAGAGCATCCAGCGTGACGTGCTCGACGGGGTCGAGCGCACCTTGCGTGCGGAATTCATGTCGAACCTCGCTCGCAGCACCAGGCGGGATGCGCACGAGATGATGGCCGACATCTTCAACAACCTCGATCGTCAGGCGGAAGCGCGGTTCCTTTCCGCGCTGGAAGAACGCAACAGGGAAGCGGCCGAGCGCATCAAGGCGCTGATGTTTACATTCGACGATCTCAGCCGGCTCACGGCCGCATCGATGCAGGTCCTGCTTCGAAGCGTCGACAAGGAAAAGCTCCCTCTGGCCCTGAAAGGCGCTTCGGAAAAGCTGCGCGACATGTTCTTCAAATGCCTGTCGGAACGCGCAGGAAAAATGCTGCTCGAAGATATCGAATCGCTCGGGCCGGTGAAGTTGCGCGACGTGGACGACGCGCAGGCCGCGATCGTGCTGACCGCCAAGGAACTCGCCCAAAGCGGTGAACTGGACATCGGCGGCGGCAAGGACGAGGAGATGATCGCCTGACATGGACGGTTCAGCATCGGCATTCCTGCAGGATACGCCGCTCTTCTCCAGGGTAGAATCGCGCGCCGGCACAGGCATCCTGTATATCGAGGATTTCGACGATGCACCGGAGCCGGCAGGACTCGACAACCCGCCCGAGCCCGAAACTCCGGCGCCGCTCACCTTGGATGACGTACAACTCGCCCGCGACGAGGGCAGGGCCGAGGGGTTGCAGGCGGCACTTGCGGACGCGCAGCTGATCCAGGCGCAACTGCATGCGTCGGCGATCCAGAGCGTGGCCGACGAACTGCACGCTGCACGTGCGTTGCTGGAACGCATGGCGCAAACCCACGCGCAGCAGACTGCCTCGGCCATGATCGCAATCCTGCAGGCGGCCGTCCCCGCAACGATGAAGGCGCATGCTGCAGCCGAAATCAGCGGTGTCGTACAGGCACTTTCCGCCGGCTTTGCATGCGAGCCGGAGTTGCGGGTTCGTACTCACCCCGATCTGGCGGACGTGGTGCGAGAAATAATGATCGATCAGCTCCCTGAAGAAGGTTGCGTGCTCGCGGTCGCCGCGGACCCCAGGCTGGCTCCCGGCGACGTGCAGATCGCCTGGCAAGATGGCCGCGCCAAGCGGGACTGTGCCGCCATCTGGTCCGAAATCCGCATCGCCCTGGCGCCGCTCGGGCTTCCATCCATCGAGGAGATTTGCCATGGCCATTGATACCGAGTTTTCCGAGATCGCGGCGCCGTTCCAACCCGCCGAAGCAACCGCGCGCAACGCGCGTGACCTGGAAGCGGTCTACGACATTCCTGTCACCGTCAGCGCGGTCCTGGGCCGCACCACCATGCAAGTCAGCCAGTTGCTGAAGCTTGGGCGTGGTGCGGTCGTGGAGCTGGACCGCAAGTTGGGCGAGGCGATCGACGTTTACGTCAACAATCGCCTGGTCGCCCGTGGCGAGGTGGTCATGGTGGACGATAACCGCCTCGGTATCACCATGACCGAGATCGTGAAGGCCGACCGTGGCGGCTAAACCCGCAGCACGACAGCGGGGCGCACCATGAGAGTGTTGATCATCGGCTCGATGTCGGGCGCTCTGGGCCAAGCGGCAGGTTTGGCACGTTTGCGCGGCGCCTATGTCGGGCAGTCGGACCACGTGCGCGCGGCGCTGACAATCCTGCGCGGGCAAGCAAACTTCGACCTCGTGCTTTGTGATGTCGCGTGCGGCATCGCAGATCTCGTCAAATCCCTCTCGTCCGAGCGCCTGCACATCCCGGTCGTCGCATGCAGCGCGAGTGTCACTGCCGAAATTGCAGGCCAGGCGATCCGAGACGGCGCACGCGAGTTCCTGCCGCTGCCACCCGATGCCGACCTGATTGCCGCAATCCTGCTCGCGGCTTCCGGCGAGCCGCACGCGCCTGTCATTCGAGACCCGTCGATGCTGGCCACCATGCACCGGGCGGAACAGGTCGCCCGTTCCGACGCGTCGGTGCTGATCACCGGCGAGTCCGGAACCGGCAAGGAAGTTCTGGCGAGGCACATCCACCGGACGTCGAAGCGTTCTTCGGGACCGTTCGTCGCACTCAACTGCGCGGCGATCCCCGAACAGCTGCTGGAAAGCGAGCTGTTCGGTCACGAGAAAGGCGCATTCTCCGGCGCCATCGCGCGCCGGCTAGGAAAATTCGAAGCCGCGCAGGGCGGCACGCTGCTGCTGGACGAAATCAGCGAGATGGATGTGCGGCTACAGGCGAAGCTGCTGCGGGCCATTCAGGAACGCGAGATCGACCGCCTTGGAGGTTCGGCGCCGGTGCGCATCGACGTGCGTATCCTCGCCACCAGCAACCGCGACCTGCCCGGCGAGATCGAAGCCAAGAGGTTTCGCGAAGACCTGTATTTCCGCCTGAACGTCGTGAGTCTCCGCTTGCCCGCGCTGCGTGACCGCCCCGCCGACATCCCGGCACTCGCCATCCATTACGCCCGGCACTTCGCCGATCTGAATGGGCTTCCCGTGCGCCCCCTCTCGGCCGCGGCGTTGCATCGCTTGAGCGCGCAGACCTGGCGCGGCAACGTCCGCGAACTCGAGAACGCCATGCACCGTGCGGTGCTTCTGGCAACCGGCGATGACATCGGACTGGACGCTCTGGAGCCTTGCGAAGCCGCCGCCACGTCGTACCCCGGCGCGCAACAGACCTCGTTCGTCGGGCGCCGAGTGGACGAAGTCGAGCAGGAACTCATCCTGCAGACGCTGTCCCACACGCTCGGAAACCGGACACATGCGGCAGTGATCCTCGGCATTTCCATCCGTGCGTTGCGGAACAAGTTGCGTGATTATCTGCAGGCGGGCGTAGCGGTGCCACCACCTCAATCCACTGCAGTCTGCGGCAGCCTGGCGGCGTAATGGCCAACTCCCTCCTGCTCGAAGGTATCGGCGCGAAGTTCCGGCGCTATGGCCCCGGAACCGATGTCGGGCTGGCGCTGGCGGTGTTCTGCCTGCTGTCCCTGCTGGTGCTGCCGCTGCCGACCATGCTGCTCGATCTCGGGCTCTCGCTGTCGATCACCGCCTCCGTCCTCGTCCTCATGGTTGCCCTTTTCCTGGAACGGCCACTGGATTTCACCAGCTTCCCGCAATTGCTGCTTTTGACGACACTTCTGCGGCTCTCCCTCAACGTGGCGACGACCCGCCTTATTCTCAGCCACGGCAACGAAGGGCCGACAGCCGCGGGACACGTCGTCGCCGCGTTCGGCGGATTTTTGATGGGGGGCGACGTCGTCATCGGCGTCATCCTGTTCGCCATCCTGCTCGTGGTGAACTTCATGGTCATCACCAAAGGCTCCGGCCGTATCGCCGAAGTGGCCGCCCGTTTCAGCCTCGACTCGATGCCGGGCAAGCAGATGGCGATCGACGCCGACATGAACGCCGGCGTCATCAACGAGCGGGTGGCTCGACGGCGGCGCCGCGAACTGGAAGAGGAAAGCGGCTTCTACGGCGCCATGGACGGCGCTGCGAAATTCGTCCGCGGGGACGCTATCGCGGGCCTGCTGATCACGTCGATTAACATCGTGGGCGGCTTGGCCATCGGCCTCATCCGGCACGGCATGGCCTTCAACGATGCAGCCAATACCTTCACCACACTTACCGTTGGCGATGGCCTGGTCACGCAGATCCCGGCCCTGCTGGTATCGACGGCTGCCGGTATCGTCGTGACGAAGGGCGGTGTCGAGGGGCGAGCGGACACGGCGCTCGTTGCCCAGCTCGGCGGCGGCTACAAACCTTTAGCGCTGGCCGGTGGCGCTGCAGCGGTCCTGGCACTCATGCCCGGCCTGCCGGCTTTACCGTTCCTTGCTCTGGCCGGCTTGGCAGGGGGCGGCGCGTGGCTCCGCTTCAAGCATCCCGTCGCACCACCCGAAAGCGATACGCCGGCGCCTGCACCAGCCCCATCCGAACCGCCGGTCGCAGATGCCATGCGGATCGACATGCTCCGCGTCGAACTCGGCTACGGTCTGCTCCCGCTGGCGGGCGGCGACCAGCCGAAGTTGACGGACCAGATCAAGGGTCTGCGCCGAGCGATAGCCGCCGAGCTTGGTTTCGTCCTGCCGCCCGTGCGCATCCAGGACAACCTGCAGCTCGGCGCCGATTGCTACGTTATCCGGATCAAGGAAATCGAGGCGGGCAGGGGTGAATTGCGGCCACTCGCCCTGCTCGCCATGGATCCGAAAGGTGGCCTGCCCCTCATGCAAGGCGAGCGGACGACCGAGCCGGCCTTCGGCTTACCCGCGCTCTGGATCGAGCCGTCCCAACGAGAGGAGGCGCTGGTCCGCGGCTGCACCGTCGTCGACCCGCCGAGCGTGCTCGCTACCCATTTGACGGAGCTGGTCCGCGACGCGATGGCCGAGCTGCTGTCCTATGCGGAAACGCAAAAGCTGCTGGACGACCTTCCGCGCGAACAGCAGAAATTGGTATCCGACCTGATACCCACCATCATCTCCGTCGGCGGTGTGCAGCGCGTGCTGCAGGCGCTTCTGGCGGAGCGCGTCTCCATTCGCGACCTGCCGACGATCCTCGAAGGTGTCCATGAGGCTTGCACCGGAAACCCCAGGGGCATGTCCGGGATCGTCGCAACGGTTCGCGCCCGGCTGGCGCGTCAAATCAGCGACAGCCACATGGGCCCTGGTGGGACGATCCCGCTGGTCACCCTATCGCCGGAATGGGAGAGCGCGTTCGCCGAAAGCCTGGTGGGCCCAGCCGACGACCGTCAACTGGCCATGGCGCCGACCAGGCTCGGTGATTTCATCCGCAAGTTTCGTGAGGTGTTCGACGCCCATGGTGCGGAATCGCCAATCTTGCTGACCAGTCCCGGCATCCGTGTCGCCGTCCGGTCCATCGTCGAACGTTTGCGTCCAACGACGCCCGTGCTTTCACAATTGGAGATATCGCCGCGCGTACGTCTGACGACGCTCGGCACGATCTGAATATACCAATCGCCACACCGAGGGCCCGGCACGCCGCCCAGCGCAGCGCGCCGCCCACCTGAGCGCGTCGCCCGTTCGAAGCGGGATTAAAACCTCCAGCTCGGGTCAGATCCGACCCAGCAACAGAAGGATGATCACGATCAACAGGATCAACCCGAGTCCGCCCGACGGATAGTAACCCCACCCCCCGCTGTACGGCCACGCCGGCAAGGCGCCGACCAGAAGGAGGATCAGTATGACGAGCAGGATAGTACCCACGGCGCAGCCCCTCTACGGCCATTGTCGATGG
>CAZZWO010000027.1:0-21763 GCA_964657885.1 uncultured Acetobacteraceae bacterium
GGCGATCGACGCGGCGCAGGCGAGCACGTGCGACGAATAGGTGTAGCCGTGGAAAAATTCGATCGCTCCAGGCGGCCCCTGCATGAACGCGTCGTGCACCGTGCTGCTGGCAACGACGGCGCCCATCGGCACGGTGGCGTTGGTGATGCCCTTGGCGAGCGTGACGATGTCGGGCACCACGCCGAACAGGTCGATGGCGAACGGGGCGCCCAGCCGGCCGAAGCCGCTGATCACCTCGTCGAAGATCAGCAGGATGCCGTATTTGGTGCAGATCTCGCGCAGCCGTTCGAGGTAGCCGACCGGCGGGATCAGCACGCCGGTGGACCCGGCCATCGGCTCGACAATGACCGCAGCGATGGTGCTGGGGTCGTGCAGGGTCACGATGCGTTCGAGCTGGTCGGCAAGTTCGGCGCCGTGCAGCGGCTGGCCGCGGCTGAACGCGTTGCGCGCCAGATCGTGGGTGTGGGGCAGATGGTCCACGCCGCCGAGCATGGTGCCGAAATGCTTGCGGTTGTTGCCGATGCCGCCAACGGAGATGCCGCCGAAGCCGACACCGTGATACCCGCGCTCGCGCCCGATCAGCCGGGTGCGCGCACCCTCGCCACGCATCCGGTGGTAGGCCAGCGCAATCTTCAGCGCGGTGTCCACCGCCTCGGACCCGGAGTTCACGTAGAACACGTGGTCCAGGCCCTCGGGCATCATGGCGGACAGGCGAGCGGCGGCCTCGAACGCCAGCGGGTTGCCCATCTGGAATGCCGGGGCGAAATCCATCTCTGCCGCCTGGCGCTGGATCGCTTCGACGATGCGCGGCCGGCAATGCCCGGCGTTCACGCACCACAGGCCGGCCGCGCCGTCCAGGATCTGGCGCCCGTCATGGCTGGTGTAGTGCATGTCCTTCGCGCCAACCAGCAGGCGCGGCGCCGACTTGTATTGCCGGTTCGCCGTGAAAGGCATCCAGAAGGCGTCCAGACTGTTGACCTGCGCGTCCATGGAAAACGGCCCTTCTTCACACCCGTGTGTCGATCGTCAGCTGCGACATACGCCGGTTGTCGCTCTCTGCGAAGGTTCGTCCGGGGAAGCAGGTCGCGCAAGATGCGTTGGTTTACAGGGGATCACCTGCGCAGAGCGAACGGGAGTGCGTCGTGCACGTTCACGCGGCAGCCGGCCACCGTAAGCCGGAGCCCAATTCAGGAGTTGAACGCCAATGGCAAATCCGCTCGATGACAGCGACGAGACACGGCAGCAGCAAATCCGGGAGCGCGCCTATCACCTTTGGGACGCCGATGGCCGGCCGCACGGCCGTGAGAGCGAGTTCTGGGAACGCGCGAGCGAGCTGATCGGCATGGAGGAGAGCGCGCATGCCGGCGAGCTGCCGAATCCTGCAACCCTGCCCGGCGCCGACCCCGACCGCACGCAGCCGATCGAGGAAGCATCGATCCAGGAAAACCTGGGCGAGTTCCCGGATCGCCTATCCGACCAGGGCGAGCGCGCGAGCACGCCGTCCCGCGCCAACAGGAAGCGTGCCTAGACAACAAGCCATAAGCCGCGAACGTGCTACACTGGGGCGGAGGCGCGCTTCAGTGTAGCGTGTCGGGAGCCGGCCGGATGAGCAGGCGGTAGAGGTGCCACGTGGCATGGCCGAGTACCGGCATGACGATGGCGAGGCCGACCAGCAGCGGGATCGAGCCGAGCACCAGCAGCCCTGACACGATCAGGCCCCATGCGGCGAGCGGCAGCTTGTTGAGCCATACCGCACGGACCGACGCGCGGATGGCGGTGCCGACGCCGACATTGCGGTCCAGCAGCAGCGGGAACGAGACGACGCTGATGGCGAGCGTGAATGCGGCGAACAGCGCGCCGGTGCCGACGCCGGACACGATCAGCAGCAGACCGCCACGTGTGTGGAACACCTGGTCGAGGAACGCGGTGGTTGATGACGGCGGCGCAGGCCCGAGCGTTGCGGTGTAGATGAGTGCGGCGGCGGTCAGCCAGGCCGCGAACACCGCAAGCAGCAGCATGCCCAGTGTTGCAAGCGGTTCGATGGATGGGCTGCGGAACGGTGCGAACGCCACGCCCCAGTTCACCGCCTCGCCACGCTCGCGCCGGCGGCTCATTTCATAAAGCCCTGTCGCCAGCAGGGGTCCGAGCAATGCGAAGCCGGTCACCAGCGGGAACACCAGTTCGATGACGCCGTGCCCCAGCATGGCCCGCCCGAGCAGCACCCCGACGAGCGGGTAGATGATGCACAACAGGATGGCGTCGGTGCGATAGGCCGCGAAATCCGCAAACCCCCGGCGGAGAACCAGGCCGAGATCGGCGACGGTGATCCGGTTCACCATGACCGAGGTTTCGCGTGGGACAGTTTCAGGCCATGTCAAAGCGGGTCCGAACGCGCCGACGGCCCATTCCATCGGATGGCGGGTGACTGCGGTTTTTGCCATGGTCGGTCTCTCCCGGATTTAGCGTCGGTCCTGCGTGTCGCGTATCCTTGCCGCCAGCGTCCGAGCTGCAGATGAGCACGGATCGTGAGCGACTATAGGACCGGCTACGCGCGGACGTACGAAAAATCCGTGTGAGGAGGGAGAGAATAGCCGGCCGGCGGAAATCTTGTTGGCCGGATGAGGCAGTTTCGGGAGTGCCGCGGCTACTTCGGAACCACCACCGTTCCGTCGTTCTGGACCGGCGGATGGATCACCGGCGTCGGCATCTTGGCCGTCTGCCCAGGCGAGACCTTCATGCCGGGATCGACGTCGGCCGGCGGATGCAGGACGCCGTTCGAGGGCGCATGTTGTGGCGGCGGCAACGCCGCCTGTGGCGACGCCGCTTGCGGCTGGACGGTTTCAGGAGCGGCAGGCGGCGGCTGCGCACCGCTCTGCGAACTCGGCGGCTGGGCCACGGCGAATGCCGAAAACAGCATCGCGGTGGCACCGAACAACGCCGCCCGCACGGCCAGGCGCGTCATGCTTTTTTCAGTTCCTCGGGTTTGTGCACCGCTTCCTTGCCCGATTTCGAGCTTTTCACCATCACTTCCGGATGGTCCTTCGTCGCCTTCGCAGTGTGGCTTTTCACCTTCGTCGTCGACGTCACGATCTTCTCGACCGTGCCCTCGGTCTTCCCCTGCGAGGTGCCCCAGCTCACATGGTCGCCTTTCTTCGGCATCGTGGTCATGCGGCGTTCCCTTTCCGGCTTCCGACATTGCAAGCGTTGCAGGGGCCGGGCGGTTCACCGCCTTTCGCTACGCGATCAGGTGAATCGCCAGACGGTCTCGTCATTGTGCGTGATGACGTGGCCGGGCCTGCCGACCGGGCTCCACTCCATGTTCCTCAATGCGCCGATGGCATCTTCATCGCCGGCGGGCACGCGTGCGATGCAGCGATCGCCGCCCGGCATCCGCGCAATCACCACGCCATGCCGGACTGCTCCGTCCCGATCGTAGATGATGGTGAACGTTTCCAGCAGCGCGGGCCCTGAGGGATGCGCCGCAAATGCCGGCACCGGGCCGCGCCGCCGGTCGGCATCGTGCTGCGTGCGGTCTTCGGCCGTCAGGAAGTCCTGCGGCGCCCGGTCCGCCGACAGCACCAATGCGTGATGCTTGGTGACGAACTCGCCTTGTCCGTACAGCAATCCCGTGCCGGAGCCAGATCTCGACAAGCGCAAATGCCCGACCATGGCACAGGCAGCGTGGGTCATCGTGTCGTTCAAAGGTGCGCCGAAGAATGTCAGCCCGCCGGTGACCGTGGGCACGGCTTCTGCAGGCATGCCCAGCGTCCGCCGCGCCATCTTCGGCACGCATGGGAAGCAGCTGTACAGCTCGGCATGTGTAAAACCGCCGGGCCCTGCCAACTCCATTGTGCGCAGCAGCACCGCATCCTGCGACGGCGACGCGTGATAGGTGTCGCGCATCAGGTAGTCGCGCGGTTCGTGGGCACCCGCCCCACCCCAGACGAAGACCATCCGGCTGGTGGGGATGCCGGCCGCGCGCGCCACCGCCAGGCTGGTCATCAGCACCGCCGCACCCTGGTTCACCGATGGGTTCGCAACCATCAGCTTGGTGTAAGGCCAGGCGAGCATGCGGTTGGCGGGCCCCGGCGTGGTGATCGCGGACGCATCGTGCGGGTGGCCGAGCCATGCGTAAGGGTTCGCCGCCGCCACGCGCGACATGCCGGCCCACAGCACGCCGGTTTCGGTCAGCGCCTGCCGCGGCGTCTGACCCCACTGCGCCAGACAGGCGTTTTCGTAAAACGGGTAAACCGTGACCGGCAGGAAAGCCCCGACGTTCAGCGCCTGCGCACGCACCAGACCGGCGGCATCCGGCATGCCGGTTCGGCCGCCCGCAGCCGGCGTCCACGGCAGGTCGATGCCGGCGCGCCGCGCACGATCCAGCGTGTTCTGCGCCTCCGCTCCGCACACCGCGGCGACCGACGACCGGCCGCGCGCAATGCGGGACGCCGCTTCCGCCAGGAACCGCACCGGCGTTTCGCCACCGATCTCGCCATAGGCCACGCGCGCCGGCCGCACCCCCAGCCGCGCGCATAATTGCGCAGCCGGCGCGTCGTACGGCCACGTCACCTGGTTCACGACATCCAGGCTGTCCAGCGCTGCGAAAAGCCGCGCGCCCGCTGCACCATGCGCGTCCCCCGCGCCGCCATCCGCATCGGCGCAGGCTCGCCCGAGCGCCGCCTGCATCAGAGCGAGCGGTTCCAAACCCTGTGACGGGTCGTCCGGACGGTCGGTGATCTCGCCGACGCCGACGATGACCGGCGTGCGGTCGTCCGGCAACATCGTCATCTTCGGCGTCCCCCCCAGCTTCGTATGATGCCGCTTCGATGCGGGCAGCGTTCGACACCTGCATATTAGTGCTTGTGCCATGCCCCCGCACGGCGTTCAGATCATTGGGCTGCAACGCGGGCGGAGGGGTAGCCGCCGCAAACTCAAGGAACACGAGCATGGGCAAGGGCGACAAGCAGCACGGCAACCGCGAGGCCAAGAAACCGAAGGCGGACAAGAAAGCGGCGCCGGCATCGGCCAGCTTCCTGAAGCCGCAGACCGAAGCACGCAAACCGGGCAAGCCGGCGAGCAAATAAGCCACAGGTTCCTGGCGGTTCAGGGACTTTCGCGACCTGCGCTATCGTAGGCCTGGCCGAACAGGGCCATGCGTGTCGCGTGCCGGCCATCCAGCGGGTTCAGCGTGTAGAACACCGTCGGATGGCCGACACCGGCGCCGCGAAAACCGCGGCATAGCGCGTCGTAAACGCTACGGTCTGCCGACATGCCGGATGGATCGTCGGGCAACGGCCTGTTCCACAACGGCAACACGCTCTCGCAGACCGCGCGGTTCAGCATGAAGCAATTGGTATCGACAAAGCCGCTGAACCGCTCGGCGAAGATGCCGCGCCCCGGCCCCACGGACTCCCATTGGTCCACGCAGACCGGACGCAGCGTATCCGGGTGCACGAACCAGCGCAGCGAATAGGCCCAATCCGCGCGCCCGAGGGCCTGGTGCAGCAGGCGCAGATGGTCGTGCCGCCACCAGTTGTCGTCGTCGAGATAGGCCAGGTGCCGGGCATTCGCGAGGTAGCTGAGAACACACCGCAACGATCCGCCGGCCTGGGATGCGATCATCCCGCCATGGCGAACCGACGTGGAATAGCCGGGATAGAACAACTGCACCACGCAATTCGGGGGGCGCCCGTCGCATAACCGGTCCAGTGCCGCGACGTCGGCGCTCGGCTGGTCGATGCCGACCAGGATCTGGATGCGTCCTTGCAGGTCCTGCAGGAAAACCGATCGCAGCGCGGCCCGCAGGCTTGGGCGGAGCAGCGTCGGGATGATCACCGCGACATCGAACGCCGCCTGCAGGTCGGCGTCCGGGTCGGCATAGGTCTTCAGAAAGCCGTGCAAGACCCAGGCGGCTCAGGACCGCACGTGCGTCGCGGTTCCACCACCCTCGCCGACCAGCGCCAGCGGTGCCCAGTAGAACGGATGCGCCTGTCCGGCGAGGTCACCCTTCGCATCCGACAGCATGCGCCGTTGCGCCTGCGCGAGTGCGCCGGCCAGCCCCAGTGCCGGGTCCGACTGCGCCGTGGCGAGGCTGAGCGCCACGAGATAAGCGGTGATCCGGTCGTTCACCGCCCAGTGGGTCACCAGCAACGATCGTGCGCCGGCATAGAAGAAACTGCGCGCAAGGCCGCTCAGGCTTTCACCCGCGCCCGCCGGGCCGCCGGTGTTGCATGCCGACAGGACGACGGCATCGGCGTCAAGATCCATGTTGGAAACCTCCGACGCGGTTAGCAGCGCGCCGCCCGCATCACGCGCGCCAGGCGGCGCGGAGGTGACCAGCGCCGGCTCGCTCTGGCATTTCAGGTCGGTCGGCAGCAGCGCGTGCGTTGCGAAATGCAGGATGCGATACGGCTTCAATCTGGTTCCCAGAACCGCGTTGGCAGTGAAGCCGCGGCCGAGCAGTTCGTCGCGCGCGCCGCCGCCGGCGAGCCGGCGCACCGCGCCGAGTTCCTGCAACGCGCCAGGCAGCGGCGGCAGACTCGTCAACAGCGATGCACTGTCGCCGCAAACGTTGGCGGGGAAGCTGGCGGCCGCCTGCATCGGCGTAACCGGCTGGAAATCGCCGAAGCCGAACCACGGCTGTGTCGCGCGGCTCGACCCGGCGAGCTTGCGCAGGCTGACAAAATTGGCCGGCGCCGGCACATGCGCCACCACCATCTGCCGGATCAGCCACGGCGCATCGGCGAGCGCCGTGCTTTCTCCCGCGCCGGTCAGCAACAACCCGAACGGCACCGACAGCAACGGGCCGGTCGGCGCCACCACCAGCGATGTCGCACCTTGGAGTTTCGCCGACACCGGACCCAGCACCACGTTGTAGAGTTCGTGCGCGGCCGCGACATCGAACGCCGGTGGCGGCTGCGTTTCGGCATCCAGGCTGACGCGTATGCGCGCAACCAGGGCAGCCACGCGCGACTGTCCACCGGTGATCGGTGCGGCGGTCACTTCGCCGTCGCGCAGCAGGAACGACCATCCCGCATCGGGGCTCAGCATCGTGCTGACAAACGCCTCGCCGGGGTGCAGCGCCGCGAGCACAGAGCTGGCCGGAACCACGTGCTGGATCAGTTGCCCATAGTTCGGCGAGGCGGCCTGCAATGCCGCATCGGTTTCCGCCTGCGTCGCTTCCTCGGCCGCAATCTGCTTGTCCAGCACGGGATCGTCCGGCTTGTGCGCCGCTGCAAGTTCGTCGCGCGCGGCATACAGGTCGGCGAGCAATCCGTTCACGTCGTCATGCGCACGAATGAGCGCGGCCACCTTCGGATCACGTGCGCTCTCGGCCAACCTGGCACTCGCCTTGGCGATCTCGATGCTGGTGACCGTTCCTTGTGCGAGTTGCGCCACCTCGAACATCTTCGCGTGGATTGCAGCCGTATCGGCGCGGGCCGCTTCGTCGGCCATCAGTTGCAGACACGGCTGGATCAGGGCGCCATCCACGCCGGCGCCTGCTTCCTGCAAGACCTTTATCGACGCCGAGCAGTTCGCCGACGCATCTGCCACCTGCCCCGCCGCTGCCTGGCGTCCGGCCAGCAGCAGCCCGGTTTCGGCATAGGCCGTGCTGCTCGGCAATCCGCGGGCGAAAGCCTTCGACGCATGCTGCAAGCTCGCAATCGCGTCGCCGGGCCGCCGGTCGTCCAGCGCGACCATCGCGTCGGTCCGATACACCCGCGCACTGAGGCGGGCATTACCGGCGATGCCGCGTGCCTGCATGATCCGCACCGCTTCCTGCGAGGCGATGCGGCTTTCCGCCACGTGACCGAGCCGGCGCTGCGCTACCGCTTCGGCACGGCAAACCTCGATCACACCGTAGATGGCCGAGCGATCCGATTCGTCTTCCAGGATCTCGCGGCTGTCCATGGCGTCCTGCAGCCCGGACGCGCTGGCGCGCGTCAGGTTCACGCGGCCGCTGGAAAGCGCGTTGGGCGGCAGCAACGCACGATATGCGGTATCGGCCCGTCGCAACCATTGCAGCGCCAGGGCCGGCTGTCCGCGATTCAGCTCGTGCAGGCCACGGTAATGCCACACTAACGGAAGCGCCGCAGGGTCCGCCTGACCGGGTGCGCCGGCACGGGTTTCGGCGCGGGCGAGCATCGCCTCGGCTTCGGCGTAGCGGCCCTGGTTGGACAATTGCAACGCTTCGCTGGCCCAGGTGCGCGCGAGTGCGGGAGCATCGCGCCCGATCAATCGCGTCTGCAGCGATGCCACGGCGCGATAAGCCGCTTCGGCGCCCGCGTAATTGCCTGCAAGGTTGGCATAGTTCGCTGCCGTCAACAGCCGCTCATATTGACTCATGTCGGCGGCGGACACCGACTCGGAGGCGAGCCGTTGCGCCTGTAATCCCGCGCTGACCGCTGTCGAGGGCGCGGCTTCAGCCGTGATGCGGCCGCTCAGCACGCCGATGCCGCGTTCCATCGCCGGCAAGGCGGGTGCGACGCCGTCGGCATACCAGGCGTGACCATCGACGATGGTGACCAGGGCGAGTTGCGGCCAGCCGCCGATACGCCGCGTGCAACGCATCGACACGGCAGGTTCGCCGAGCACCGTGGCCGGCTGCGGATCGGCGCAGGCCACCCGCCGATCCAGTGTCACACGCCACGTGCTGGCAGTGGCCAGGCTAGGCAGTCCGGCCGGAGACGCTGCATCGCCGGCGACGACGCGTGCGCTCGGTTGCTGCCAGGAGCCGCAATAGATCGAAGCGGCGCGCGCGCCCGCCCCGGCATCCTCGGTACATGATTCGCCCACGCTGTTGGCGCCAAGCAGGATGGGTTTGCTGCCGGCTGTCCCTGTGGAGCCGACATACGCGTCTTTCGGCGGTGAAGCGCAACCCGCAAGGCAAGCGGCAATGCCCGCGGTGAACAGCACCCGAAACCAATGCGCGTTTCGTAAATCTAGCACGGCCACCTCAATAATCCACCGTACCGACATCGGGCAGGATGACGTCCTCGCTTTCGCGGCGGCGCCTGACGGTGCCGACAAACGCGTTTTCGACCTGACCCACCACGACATCACCGCTGGCAGCCGCTTCCGCTGCCAGTGCAGCATCGGATGGCAGGTCGGCTGCTTCTTCCGCGACCGGATCGAACACCGGGACGAGCTGGCCCGAAGCCAGGATGGGCGTGACCGTGCCACATCCGGCGATGCCGATTTCGCAACTGTTCAGTGTGTAGGCCGCACTCAGCGAAGGATACGCGACACCCGCGCCGGCGGCGCCGGAGCCTGCGAGCCCTCCCACTGTCCCGGTCAGCGTGACCGCACCTGGCAGCGAGTCGAACACCGCGAGCCCGCCGACGTTTATGTTGCCCGCGGCGGTCCCGCTGCCGGGCAGCAGCAGAAGTTCGCCCAGCGGCGCCGAGAGGCCACCACCATCGGAACCCGCCTGGTTGAACGATATTCGTCCGCCAGGCTGCTGCAGGGTGATCTGGATACTGGCCAGACCGGTCGTGCTCAACGGATCGACAAAAGTGGTTCCGGTCTGAATGAAATTTGCGGCGTAGACGAGGACTCCGGGCGCCGTGCTGGACAAGCCCTCGCCGCCCGGGCCGCCAAGGTCCTGTGCAGGACGGCCGGCAGGCAGGCCGGACGAAGTGAAAATGGTGTTCTGGTTCCACTCGACTGACTGTGTCACCGGCCCGTCCGGGTTGCCGATCAGGATGTTTGCAGCGGACATCAAGCCACCCAGCGCGATGGTGCCCGGGGCCGACAGGGTGATCCGCCCGGCGGTTCCCCCCGCGGAGATGGTGTCTTCGCTCGCGCGAAGGTCGGACCCCGCAGCGAGTGCGACTGCGCCGCTGCCGCTCTCCACCAGGCCGCCATTCATCGTGATTGCGCCGCCAGCCGCCAGCGACACGTTGCCGGAACCGCTTTCGATGGTTCCGCCGCCCTGTTGCACGATGTCGCCTGACACGTTCATGGAGACGCCGGCGACGCCGTTGATGGTGGCACCGGCCGACTGGGTCAGCATCGTGCCCGCATTCATCACCACCGAACCGCCTGCGCTCACCGAACCCGATGTCTGTTGCAGGAAGCTGCCGATGCCGACATTGCCAGTGGCGTCGATGTTGCCTTGGTCTTGTGAAACGCCGCCGTCGATGACGATGTCTGTCGCGCTGCCGGTAAACCCGTTCGCCTGGTCGAGGTTACCGTGGATGACGATCGACCCCGACGCCCGCACCGTTCCCGCGTTCTGGAAAAAGTTCGCGGCGGTCAGCGTGAAACCACCGGCGGCGGTGCTGAGGCCGCCGCCATTCTGCGTCAGGTTGCCGCTGCCGAGATCCATGACAATGCTGGCGCCAGACACCGTTGCCGCCGAAGCATCGCCGAGCGTCAGCGACACCGTGTCGTTCAACACGATATTTCCCGTCGCGACCAGACCCGCGAGTGTAACGCCGGACGCGTTGGCAAGCGGCCCGATGGCGCCGATCAGGTTCGCGTTCCCGCCCAGTGCGATGTTCGCCCCCGACGCCGCCAATGTTCCGGCGATCACGCCTCCCTGCACGCCTTCCGTTATGTCACCCGCCGCCGACAGCAACACGGTTCCGCCGCCGATGACCCCTGCGAAGTCGACACCGGAATGGTTGGACGTGATCTCCAACGGACCACCCGGGCTGCCCGAAGCCTGCGACGTAAGCAGGCTCCCGCCGGAACCCTGCTGCGACACTTCGCCGTCTGCGGCAAGTCGAATGTTGAAACCGCTGATGCTGGCCGTGCCAAGCGTCAGGCCGTTGTACCCGGACACGGACGAGCCGGTGACCGAGATATCCACCCTGCCGCCGTCGAATTGCGCAGCGCCGCTCGATGCGGCTACTGGCCCGGCAACGGTCAACGCCGCAGTGTCGGCGAGCTGGAACAGGCTGTTGCCGGTTGCGGCCTCGACGGTGAATTGGCCCAGCGTCGAGATCGCGTTATCGCCGGTGATCACCGCATTTGCCTGCACGGCGCCGGCGCCGCCTGCGCTGCCGTAGAGGGTTTCGACGATCAGTCCTCCCGTCGATGCGATCGAAACGTTGCTAAATAGGCCTAAGGCCGATGCCTGCGTCGACAGGTCGAGGTTGGCGGCGATGGTCAGGCCGGTGACGAGGCCGGCCTCGCCCTCGAACCAGGAAGCACCGGTGCTGCCTGGGCTGGGCAGCACGCCATCGAGGCTGCCGAGCGCGATGGTTCCTGCGGGGCCGCCGATGGTGCCGGTTGCAGTGGAGATGTTGGCGGCCGAGTTCAGGGTGCTGCCGGCACCGCCTACGGTGAATGCGCCGTCATGCAGCAGGTCCAGCGCGACGATGCCGCCGGGTGTGGTGACGCCGCCGTCGATGACGAATGAATCGGCGACCAGCGAGATCAAGCCACCGGGCGCCTGCGCCGCGTCGTTCAACGAAGGTGCGAGTGCCAGGCTGCCACCTTGCAGGACCGTGAGCGTTGGCGCGGTAATCGACATCTCCGCCACCGCGTTGCTTGCGGGAGCCGCCAGCCCGGCCCGTACCGCGCCCTGGATGCCGACCGCTTGCCCGTCCACCAGCACGAAGAGGCCATTCGCGTTGAAGTCGCCGACCTGGGCGATCTGGTTGCCGGTGGTGGGAGAAGATGCCGTGTTCAGCAACAAATTTCCGCCCGCCGCACCCGACAGCGTGCCGGCCACGATCACGCCTGTCGGCGTGGTTTGTCCCGGCAAGCTCTCCACGATGCTACCGTTGCCTGCTTGAAGGACAGCGTTGCTCGCCGCTGTCTCGCCCGCAGTGACTCTGATGGTGCCGCCAATGTCGAGGTCGCCCTGTGTCACGTCGATTGCAACCGCGCCAACGCCTGCGACGGTCCCGGAGACGCCGAGTGTCTCGTTATCCACGATGCCGACGACGCCGTTCGCCACCACGCCGGAGGTTGTGACGCCACCTCCGATATTGGCGATCAGGTTGTTTGGGGAGTCCAGAGTGATATCACCCGTCGCCTGCGCGGTCAGGTTTGCCGCAGCAAGTGTTCCGGAAGATGCCTCGAGGATCGCGCCGGTGCTAGCCGCGAGCGACACGGTGGCAGCCTGGATGGCGCCACCTATCGACAAGTTACCTTGTGTGGTCTTGACCTCCACGACACCCGCGGGCGCGGAAACCGGGCCGGCGACGGAAAGCGCAGCGCCATCGGTCAGGTCGAACAGCGCCGGCAATCCCCCGGGCTGGCCCTGCGCCAGGAAGCTGCCCAGAACTGCGATGTCGTTCGTCCCGGTGATGCTGGTGTTGCCGACGCCCAACACACCGCCCGCGCTGCCGTACAATGTCCCTGTGGTGATGCCTGCGGACGATGTGATGGCTTCGTTGCTGAACAGGCCAAGCGATGTTGCCTGGCCCGAAACATCCACGGCGTCCGAAAGATTCAACGCCGTCACCAAGCCGCCCGATTGCGCCGACCACGATGCGCCGGTGCCACCTGGGCTTTGCGATACACCGTCGAGGCTGCCGAGAGCGATGGTGCCGGCAGGACCGCCCAGCGTTCCCGTCGCCGTGGAAATCTGCTGCAGGCCCGGTATGGTGGAACCCTCGCCCGCGATGGTGAAGCGGCCGTCATGCAGCAGGTCCAATGCCACGGTCCCGCCCGGCGTGATGACCGGGCCGTTCAGAAGGAAGCTGTCGGCGACGAGGGAAATCAGGCCGGCAGGTTCGAAGCCCGAGCCGTCGGTCACCTGTGCAAGACCTAGTTCGGCACCTTGCGCGATGGTCAATGCCGGGGTGTGGATCGACATTTCCAGCAATGAGGCGGACGGGTTGGCGGGCGCGACGAGTTCCGCCAGCACAGGGCCGGTAATGTCGAGCGCCTGGCCGTCCACCAGAACCAGGCTGTCATTGACGGTGAATGGCCCGAGTGCCGCGATCTGGTTGCCGCTGGTGGGTGACGACACCGTTGCGAGTGCGAGATCCACCCCTGCCGAACCGGTGAGTGTTCCCACCAGCAACACGCCCGATGGTTGTGCTTGCCCGGGCACCGTTTCGGTAATGTTGCCGGTGTCTGCAGTGAGCGTGGCCGAGCCGCTGAACACGCCCGCGTTGTTTGTGCCCGCCTGTAATGTACCAGCCAGGACGATGTCGCCGGCTACCGTGTCGATCGAGATCGGGCCTGCAACGTTGATGACGGGACCGGTGATGGTCAGGCCCTGACCGTCCAGCAGGACGAAGCCGCCATTCGTCGAAAAGGGACCGAGCGACGCGATCTGGTTGCCGTTGTTGCCCCGGGCGGCGTTGTCGAGCAGCACGCTGGCTGCCGACCCTGTGACAATGCCCGCATCCAGCACCGGCGAGGAAGTGTCGCCATTCTGGACGTAGCCGATCGTGCCGACAGCACTCAGGCTCGCAGTGCCGCTGTAGATGCCGGTGTCGGGGTTCAGGCTTCCTGCCTGCAGCGTGCCGCCCAGGATGATGTCGCTCTGGCTGGCAAGCGTGACATTCCGGCCCGACACCAACTCGACCAGACTCAACCGCTCGTCATCGTTGAGCGTGATGTCGCCACCGGCCACCAGCCCCGCGAGTGTGCCTGCCGTGGCGATGCTGCCGATGGTGTTTCCCTTGGCGGCGTCGAGAACGATGGATTGTCCCGCCTGCGCCGCCAGCGTTCCGGCCTCGATTACACCGGTCGGCGTCGGTTGTGCAAACAGCGTTTCCGTGATGTTGCCCAGACCCGCCGACAACAGGATGCTGCCGCTATAAGCGGCGTTGGCGAAGGTGCCGGCCTGTGCCACGCCGCCGATCGAGACATCCCCCGATGCGGCATCGAGAGAAATGAGACCGGTCGTGTTGCCCGACTCGCTGAACACCACGGATGACAGCGTGCCACCGATGCTGATGCCGCCGCCGGAAGCTGCCGTCGATGACAGAGCGAGAGTGCCATCGAAGGCGCTGATCAATCCTGCAGTCTGGTTGATGGCTGCGGCCACGATGTCGATGTTGTTGGCAAGTATGTTCGCAGCCAGGGTCATCACGCCCGCCGGCGCCACATCGTCGATCGTGATGTTGCCGCCTGCTGTCACAGGTTCCGAGATCACCAACGGCGCGCCGTCGGTCAGCAGCACGTCGTTCGAGATATCCTGGACGCCGGAAAAGCTGTTGCTGTCCTGCAGCGTCGGCTGGCGGCCGGACAGCACGCCATCCTGTATTGTCACGATCGTTCCGGAAACCGTTTCTCCCGACGCGGCGAATGCGCCGATTGTGCCGAACAGGCTGGCGCCGTTCGTGAGGTTTATGTTGCCGTCCCGGCTGGTGGCAGCCAGCGTGTCCGCCAGGATGTTGCCCGTCGCGTTGCCGTCGACATCGGTGATGCTGCCGCCGGGCGAGTCCAGGAATACCGGCCGGCCGCGCGCATCCAGCGTGGCACCGATGATGATGCCCTGATCACCTTCCAGTTCCAGGCTCGTTGCCTGCGCATTCAGCGTTGCCGGTGCAGCGACGGTCAATGTTCCATCGGCTTTCAGGATCACATTGCCGGTGAACGCGTTGAACTGAGCGGGCGTGATCAGCGCCGTGTTGGTGCCGGCCCCGCTGTTGCCGATGATCAGGTTGGCCGGATCGATGAACAGGGTGCCGGCGCGGCCCAGCGGCGCGGCGGTAATCTGCTGCCCCGCCAGGTTCAATTGTCCGCCGCCCGACACCTCGATCCAGCCGCCATCGCCACCCTGCGGGCCGCCTTGAGCCGATAAAATCCCTGATTGCGTCGTAAGACTTTTGCTGAGGAGCGTGACGCGGCCGCCCCTGCCGCGCCGCGTCGCGTCGGCACGCACGGTAGCGCCGCGCGAGATGTTGACCGACATCGCAGTCAATGACGGCGCGACCGATGCACCGCCAATGGCGCGCGCCATTGTGGTGCCGATGGCCGCAACCCCGCCGCCCGCATCGCCCGAAACATCGATGGCGGATCCTGGCGCCAGCGTCACCGCGCCTGTTGCGTTCACCTCCACATGGCCGCCCGCGGTGTTCATGGCGACACCGTTGGCCGACACCGTGCCGTCGACTTCGACGCCTCCGCCGACACCCTGAATCAGCACGCGCCCTTGCTGCGCCCCAACCGTTTGCGCGGCGATGTTGCCGCCGGCGCTCACCAGGTTGCTGACGACACCATCGGCTGCACCGGCACTGAGAACCACGGTGCCGCCGGGTGCCAGGATGGTGCCGGAGTTCGTGACGAGAGCGGCGATCTTCTGGCCGCCCACGGAAGCCTGTGTCACCTGCCCGGTGACATTGAACGCCACCAATCCGTCGCCATACAGGTCGAGCGTGTGGGTGACCGCACCACCGAGTATCACGCGACCCAGGTTGGCGCTGATGACACCTGAATTTGCAACCTGCGGCGCCACCAGTGCCGCCAATCCCGCCTGACGGATGGTGATGTTGCCGGCATTGCTGACGATGGCGCCCGGATGCGCCGCCTGATCGAAAACCATGTGGCCGGACATCAGGTTCTGGTCGGTGATGCCCGCGGCGGAGACCACCAGGCCTGCAGCGTTCACCTGCGAACCCTTGGTGAAAACCACGCCTGACTGGTTGACGAGCACCACCTGGCCGTTGGCGAGGATATACCCGGCGATCTGAGACGGGCTGGCGCTCAACACCCTGTTCAGCGCAACCGACCGGGAATTCGGCTGGCGGAACTGTACGGTCTGCGCACTGCCGACATTGAAACTCTGCCAGTTCAACGCAGCGTTCTGGCTAGTCTGGTTGATGACCGTGGCGTTGGCCGATGCACTGATCGTTGCCTGGCCAGCGCTCACGGAACCACCGGTGGGCCGTGCATTGGGGGCGGGCTGCGACAAGGCGGGTGTCGCCAGAACCACCAGGGCGGTTGTCCGGAGCAGGGCGGCACGGTCTAGTCGCATGACTGACTTTCCTTCGAAAACTCATTTGCGGCCGTGTCGACTTTCACAAACGCCGCAGGCATCGTTCAGAATCGCGCCAGCACCTGCCAATAGAACGCCGAGGATTTCAGGCGCGAGACTTCGGGCGGTGCACCGTTCGGCGTGCGGGCCAGCCGCGATACGCCCTCCAGGTCGATCTCGGCTCGGCCGCCGGCATAGAGCCGCACGCCTCCGCCTGTCGAACGCAGCGTGTGATTGAGGTCGAGCGACTGGTTCTGCCAGACCTCGCCCCAATCGTAGAAGCCGTAGAACTCAGCGCGCAACCGTAACGATACGAAGGGCACCGATGGCAGCGCGGTGTCGAAAACCGGTTCGAACGTCGCGGTTGCCGCTTTGTCGCCCGTCACCTCACCGTAATAGAAGCCTCGGTTGAAATGCGGTCCACCAAGGTAGAACTGCTCCTCCGGCGGCAGGACGTTGCCGCTGTACTGGCCGGCCGCCGCGAGCTTCAGCGACACGCTCGCGGATCTGCCTACCGGAAAAAGATATTGCGTCCGATCCAGTTCGGCGTTGACTTTTGTGAAATCGACCTCCTCGTGAAGGCGCGGAACGCCGGGGCTGCCGTTGCTGCTGGCGCCCAAGATGGGCAGGCCTTGCGACACGCGCACGCTGCCGAGATCCGTGGCGCCGAGGGATGGGCCGAGCCACACGTCGTACAGCACGTCGTCGGCCTCGGCGCGCAGCACGCGCAGGCTGTCGAAGCTGGCGCGCCTTGGCGGACCCGAGGTGGCATTGGAGATGTCGGATTCCACGCCGTCGAAAAGCCCTGACACCGTCAAGGTCTGTTGCCGGGAGCGGATGACGGGGTATGTCACCGCGGCGCCGAACACCCGCGTCACGCCGTCGTAACCGATGCGGCGCAAGCTTCCGGACGGAACCGATTCGCCCGCTCCGCCATAGATGCGGAGCTTCAGGCCGGAGCTTCCGATGAAGAACTCCTCAGATGCCTGGCCGAACGTGTCGGTATTGTCGAACGTGTGATAGATGGAGATTTCCGTCCGTTCGCCCAGTGACGTGAAGCTGTTGAAGTCGGTCAACGCCAGCAACTCTTCAGGGCCGGTCTGACGAAACGCCCTGTTGTCGGCGCTGATCTGCGCGCTGACCGGCTGCCGGCTGACTTGCGCCACCAGCGTCAATGCGCCGGGGTCGGTGTTGGACGGGTTGATGACGGCGTGTATCGTGATGCCAGGCACATCGGACGCCAGCAGTAAAGCGCGTTCCAGCGCCGCGTTGGTCAGCGGCTGGATGTCGGTGAGCCGATGAAGGAAGCGCAGAACCTGCGTGCCGGCCGGCCCGATATTGCCGTCCAGCTTCACATCGACGATACGCCCCTCGGTCACGATCAGCAGCAGGTGCCCGTCATGCACCCGCACATGCACCGCGGTGTAAACGTAACCGTCACCGCGATACCGGTTCACAATGGCCGTGCGCGCCGCCTCGATCCGCGACAACTGCACGGCGGGGCCGGTCAACCCGCTTGCCAGGGACAGCAACACATCGTTCGGATAGGCGGTGGCACCCTGCACCGAAACATCGTTGACGGGGGTCGTCAGGGCGGGGTTGACGGAGGCGGGTGACGCCGGGGCGGGTGCCGCAGCACCGGGGCTGACGGCAGGCGGTTCAGGTTGCAGCACGCCCGGCAATGGCGAGCCTCGTGGCGGCAGCGGCACGGTCTGGGCGCCGGCGTCGTGCGCACCCTGCAGAACCGCTAGTCCGGCCAGGCCACCGATGATTGCATTGCGGGCGGCGTCCGCCCAGCCAATGCGCCGCCCGAAGCGGCCTTGGGGCCTGCACACGCCTGGGGCAAACGATCTGCGGTGATCCGGCATGTTCCCCTGAGCGGCCGAGTGCCTGTCTTCCTTGCAGCAATGATAACGACCTTCCCGGATGCGCTGATCTCGTTCCGCAACTTGCAGCGGCGGACTGGAACATGCGGCGGGCCCGGAAAGATCGTCGAGCAGATCGGAAGCGGATTGAGACATGCCCGATTACATTAATCAAGCGCCTGGGCGGATGCATACCTTTGTATTCAGGCGAGGGCTCCGGCGCTTGGCCGCCGAGATGCTGCCCCGGTGCCCTCATGTCGACCCGGCTGGATGATTTGCGGCCCGGACGCACCAGGATCGTTGGATGCTACGATCTTCGAGCGAAAAAGTTGGGCTCCCGCGGAACGCGAAAGTCGCGCGCGTTTGTTCTGCGCTCATGCCTCGACGCGAGCTGCATCCCTGCCGGGATCAGCTTGAGATTGCCCAGTGCCGTGTGATCGCAGATCAGAACGGCAAATTGCGGCTTACGGCGTTTTGCTGATGGATTTCTTCGTGAACAAACAGTCGTTCCGCCATTCACATCGCGCGCGATCGACTGAAAACCTGGCGCACCCGGAAGGACTCGAACCTCCAACCCCCAGATTCGTAGTCTGGTGCTCTATCCAATTGAGCTACGGGTGCCGCTGCGAGAGGCGCGGTTTAGCCGAGGGGGCGCGGGGCCGCAACCCCCATCGGTGGCTCCTTGGCTGGGCGTGCCTGGCAGTGCGCCGGGTCAGGCCGTGGCTTTGTCAAGTTCGCGGAGGACGGCTTCGCCCATGACGCCGGTGCCTACGCGGGCGGCGCCGGGGGCCATGATGTCGGCGGTGCGCAGGCCGTTCGCCAGCACGCGGACGACGGCGCGCTCCAGCTCCTGTGCGGTGTCTTCCATGTCGAAGGAATAGCGCATCAGCAGGGCGAAGCTGAGCATCTGTGCCAGCGGGTTGGCGATGCCGCGGCCGGCGATATCGGGCGCGCTGCCGTGGATCGGCTCGTATAACGCGTGGCGCTTGCCGCCTTCCTGGACCCGCCCCAGCGTGGCCGAGGGCAGCATGCCCAGGCTGCCGGTCAGCATGGCGGCCAGATCCGACAGCAGATCACCGAACAGGTTGGTCGTGACGATCACGTCGAACTGCAAAGGCTGGCGCACCATCTGCATCGCGCAATTATCGGCCAGCACGTGGGTCAGCGCCACGTCCGGATATTCCGCCTCGCGCAGCGCGGTGATGGTCTGGCGCCACAGCAGGCCGCTTTCCATCACGTTGGATTTCTCCACGCTGGCAACACGCTTCTGGCGCTTGCGGGCGAGGTCGAACGCAACACGGCCGACACGCTCGATCTCGTGGGTGGTGTAAACCTCGGTGTTGACGCCGCGCTTGCTGCCGTCCGGCAGCGTTTCCACGCCGCGTGGCTCGCCGAAATAGATGCCGCCGGTGCTCTCGCGCACGATCATCATGTCGAGTCCGCGCACGATGTCGGGCTTCAACGTGCTCGCGCTGACCAGCGGTTCGTACACGATGGCGGGGCGCAGGTTCGCGAACAGCTCCAGCTCGCGGCGCAATCCCAGAATGGCGATCTCGGGACGGCCCTGAAAGCCGAGATGGTCCCACGCAGGACCGCCAACCGCGCCGAACAGCACGGCGTCCGCCTGCTTCGCCAGTTGCAACGTGCTGTCGGCCAGCGGGGTGCCGCGTGCATCGATCGACGCGCCGCCGACGAGATCCTCCTCGACCTCGAACGACACGCCGCGCCGGCGATCCAGCCAGTCGATCACGCGCTTGACCTCGCGCATCACCTCCGGACCAATTCCATCACCTGGCAGCAGGAGAAGTTTTTTCCGCGCAGCCATGTGTCCGCCCCCGTCAGTCCACTGCAATCACCGGTGTCCAGGACCGTTCCTGGCGCACACGTGATTCGTATGCATCGATTGCAGGACCGCGCTGCATGGTCTGGCCGATTTCGTCAAGTCCTTCGAGCAGCATTTCGCGTTGCAGAGTATCGATGACGAACGGGATTTCTTCGCCGTTCGGACGCACTACCACTTGGCGTTGCAAATCGACCGTAATGCGCACGTTCGCACCCATGCGCGCATCCTCGATCAATACATCGCAAACCGCACGCGGCAGCGCAATCGGCAACACACCATTTTTGAAACAATTGCCTTGAAAGATGTCAGCGAAATCCGGTGCGATCACGCATCGGATGCCGAAATCCAGCAGCGCCCAGGGGGCATGCTCGCGCGACGATCCGCAACCGAAATTCTCGTGCGCAATCAGGATTTCGGCAGACCGGTACGGCGCCTGGTTCAGCACGAAATCAGGCCGCTCGGCGCCCGTTTCGTCGTATCGCAGAGTGTCGAACAGATGCACGCCGAGACCGCTGCGCTTGATCGTCTTCAGGAAGCGCGCGGGAATGATCTTGTCGGTGTCCACGTTCGCCATCGGCAACGGCGCCGCCGTGCCCGTCAGCACCGTGAAAGCACGCATCAGACCAGCTCCCGCACGTCGGTCAGGCGGCCGGTGACAGCAGCAGCAGCAGCCATTGCCGGCGACAGCAGATGGGTGCGCCCGCCCGGCCCCTGGCGGCCTTCGAAATTGCGGTTCGACGTGCTGGCGCAGCGCTGCCCCGGCGTCAGCTTGTCGGGGTTCATGCCCAGGCACATGGAACAGCCAGGCTCACGCCATTCGAAGCCAGCATCGGTCAGGATGCGATCCAAACCTTCCGCCTCGGCCGCCAGCTTCACCACACCGGAACCCGGCACCACCATCGCACGAACACCGGGCGCCACGTGCCGGCCACGCACCACGGACGCCGCCTCGCGAATGTCCTCGATGCGGCCGTTCGTGCAACTGCCGATGAACACCACGTCGATCGGGATGTCCGACAATTTCTGCCCGGGGGTCAGCGCCATGTAATCGAGCATGCGCGCCATGTCGGCGCGCTTCGCCGGATCGCCGATCGACGCGGGATCCGGCACCACACCGGTAATCGGCGCCACCGCCTCGGGGCTGGTGCCCCAGCTCACCATCGGCGCAATCGCCGCCGCATCGAGCTCGACAACCTTGTCGTACACAGCATCTTCGTCGGATGCCAACGTGCGCCAATACGCGACGGCATGATCGAACGCGTCGTCCTTCGGCGCGAACGGACGGCCGCGCACATACTCGAACGTGACGTCATCGGGCGCGATCATCCCGGCGCGCGCACCAGCCTCGATCGACATGTTGCAGACCGTCAGCCGGCCGGCCATGCCGAGCGAGCGTATCGCCGAACCCGCATACTCGATCACGTGCCCGGTGCCGCCTGCCGTGCCGATACGGCCGATGATGGCCAGCACGACATCCTTCGCAGTCACCCCAGGCGACAGCACGCCCTCAACCCGCACCAACATGTTCTTCGCAGGACGCTGCAGCAACGTCTGCGTCGCCAGCACATGCTCCACCTCGGACGTGCCGATGCCGAACGCCAGCGCGCCCAGCGCGCCATGCGTGGAAGTGTGCGAATCGCCACAGACGATGGTCATGCCGGGCAGCGAAATCCCCTGCTCGGGACCCACGATATGCACAATGCCCTGCCGCGCATCCAGCAACGGAAAATACGGCACGCCGAATTCCGCGACGTTGCGCTCCAGCGTTTCCACCTGCAGCCGGCTCTCGGGTTCCGCAATGCCGGCCCGCCGATCCGATGTGGGGACGTTATGGTCGGTGACCGCAATGGTTGCGTCGGGGCGACGCACCTGGCGGCCGGCCATGCGCAAACCCTCGAACGCCTGGGGAGACGTCACCTCATGCACGAGGTGGCGGTCGATATACAGGACACAGGTCCCGTCGCCGAGCCGCTCCACCACATGCGCATCCCAAACCTTGTCAAACAACGTCTTCGACATGCGATGCGGGCCTCCGGTGTGGGGGAAGGCCGGGGGCTCTGCCCCCTGGACCCCCGCTAAGAACTAGTCCTTAGAACCTGATTGTTAAGGCAGGGTGTGGAGGGGGGCCATCTGGGCTGTAGTTACGCGCGTGCGGCCCCCCTC
>CAZZWO010000028.1:0-21365 GCA_964657885.1 uncultured Acetobacteraceae bacterium
AGATGATCGGCAAGACGATGGCCGCCGATACCACGCTGACCGCCAGCCCGGTCAGCGTGTCGCCGAACCAGGCCGCGATGCTCTGGTTCGAAAGGCCATAGGCATGCTCGCGCACGAAGCCCTGGTAGATGTCGAGCGGAAAGGTGAGTGCAGCGGTCACCAGCGTAAACAGCGTTGCATAGATGGATACCGCGAGGAAGCGCCGCCGTCCGAAGCGGAACGCAAGGTCGCGCATCCGCGCCGACAAGCCCGTTGCCAGCAGCAACGCGGACACGGCTACCCCATACAGCGCGTTCCACAGGATCAGCCAGTAGCCGCCTTCGAAATACGCGTCCGATTTCAGCCGCGCCGCTGCCGGCACGCTTTTCAAGTACGCTTCCGTGGCCTGCGCCGGATCGAACCCGGCCGCCGCAAATGCCGGCGATGCCGCCAGCACCAGGCAGGCGACGAGCGCAAAACATCGGAGCCGCGCCGCCCGCCCGTTTACCATCAGCTTTTGCTGTCCAGGCCGCGCTGGCGAAGCAGCGGCGCGGTATCCGGATCATGCCCACGGAATGCCCGGTAAAGCTCCATCGGATCGGCGGTGTGTCCAGGCGCCAGCATCATGTCGCGGAAGCGCTGGCCGTTGGCGCGCGTCATCCCGCCATGCTCGGTAAACCAGGCGTACGCGTCATCATCCAGCACCTCGGCCCACAGATACGCGTAGTAGTTCGCGGCGTACCCGCCCGCCCAGATATGCGCGAAATACGTCGTGCGATAACGCGGCGGCACGGCGTCCAGGTCGATCGCGTGTTTCTTCAGTGCGGCGGCCTCGAAAACATCGGGGGTCTGCAACGGCGCGTCCGCCGGCAGCGCGTGCCACTCCAGATCCAGCAACGCCGCCGCCAGGTACTCCGTCAGCATGTAGCCCTGGTTGAAGGTCTTCGCGCGCTTGATCTTTTCCACCATCGGCGCGGGCATCGCCTCGCCGGTCTTGTAGTTGCGCGCGTAGTTCGCGAACACCGCCGGGTCCAGCGCCCAGTGCTCGTTGAACTGCGACGGGAACTCGATCACGTCGCGCGCCATGTTGAAGCCGCTCTGGCTGGGATAATGCTGCTTCGAGAAGATCGCGTGCAGCGCATGCCCGAACTCGTGGAACATCGTCGTCACGTCGTCGAAGCTGATCAGTGCGGGCTGTCCCGGCGCCGGCTTGGTGAAGTTCGCAACGTTCACCACCACCGGCCGGCGGCTCAGCAGATCCGACGGCGGAACCAGCGCATCGCACCACGCGCCGCCCTGCTTGTTCGGCCGCGCGTAGTAATCCGCGTAGAACAACGCGATCGGCGAGCCATCGGCGTCGAACACCTCGAACGTACGCACATCGGGCTGGTAGAGCGGAATGTCGTGCCGTTCCTTGAATGTGATGCCGTAAAGCTTGTTGGCGGCGAAGAACACACCGTCATGCAGCACGCGGTCGATCTCGAAATACGGGCGCGTCTGCGCCTCGTCCAGGTCGTATTTCGCCCGCCGCACCTGCTCTGAGTAGAAGTTCCAGTCGTACGAGGCCAGCTTGAAACCGCCATGCTGCGCATCGATGATCGCCTGCATGTCGGCCGCCTCGCCGCGAGCCTTGGCGGTGGCGCCGGGAACCAGGCTGTCCAGAAGCTTCATGGCGGCGTCCGGCGTCTTCGCCATCTGGTTATCGAGCGTATAGGCGGCGAAGCTGTCGAAGCCCATCAGCTTTGCCTTCTCCGCCCGCAGATGCGCCAGCTGCGCCACCAGGTCGCGAACGTCGTCCGGTCCCTCGGCATCGCCGCGATGTTCGCTCGCCGCCATGATGCGGGCACGCAGGTCGCGGTTGGTCAGCTTCACCAGCGTCGGCTGCTGCGTCGTGTTGCGCAACGGCAGGACATACTCGCCGGCATGCCCGCGCGCCTTGCCAGCTTCGGCTGCCGCATCCACCGCCTGCTTGTCCAGCCCGGCCAGCTCCGACGCATCCTTCACCACGATTGCGCCGCCGGAAGTCGCCGACAGCAGCTTCTGCTGGAACGTCGTCTGCAATTTGGTGATCTGCTGGTTCAACGTGCGCAGCCGCGCCTGGTCGGCCGGCGACAACGCGGCACCCGCATGCACGAAGTCCTTGTAGGTCTCGTCGAGCAGATAACGCGATTTGGTGTCGAGCTTCTGCGCCTCGGCGCCGGCATGCACCGCCTTCACCCGTGCGAACAATTGGGCGTTCAGGTGGATGGAATCGTCATGCGCCTGCAGCTTCGGCTCGATCAGGTCCTTCGCCGCGTCCAGCGCAGGATCGGTGTTGGACTGCGTCACGTTCTCGAATATCTGTACCACCCGCGTCAGCGTCGCACCCGAACGTTCCATTGCCACAATGGTGTTCTCGAATGTCGGCGCTGCCAGATCCGTCGCAATCCGGTCGATCTCCGCCTGGTGCTCACGCATCGCCGCTTCGATTGCCGGCACATAATCGGAATCGTGTATGCGGTCGAACGGCGGCGCGTCGTAGGGCAGGTTGCTCGGCGCCAGCAGCGGGTTGGCGGGCGTGTCGGCATGGGCCGCGCCGAGACCTCCCACGACCAGGCAAGGGGCTAGCAGCGTCTTGGTCAGCGAGCGGGTGGTCATGAGGTCGTCGTTCCGGGAAAAGTGGTTGCGGGCAGCCTAACTTGCGCACCGCCCGGCGTCACCCTCGCAGCCGATCCCCGGTCGAACCGCAGCGCCCGCCCGCCGGACACGCCGAGTGTTGACACAATCTGTTACGCCGCTAGAAAAGTATCCTAGCAGTGTAGTAGGAGACACCCTTGGCCGCCATGCGCCCGTTTCGTGCCCTCTCGCCGGCAAGCCTGGCTCTCGTCACCAGCCTGCTCGGGTCGGTGCCGGGCATGGCGATGGCGCAGACCGCCCTGCTCAACGTCTCCTACGATCCGACACGCGAGCTGTACCACGACATCAGCGGCGCGTTCGCCAAGGTGTGGGAGGCGAAAACCCACCAGACGGTGACGGTCAAGACCTCCAACGGCGGCTCGGGTGCGCAGGCCCGCGCGGTGATCGACGGGTTGCAGGCCGACGTGGTCACCCTGGGGCTCGGCGGCGACATCGATGCGATCGCCAAGCGCGGCCTGATCGCCGCCGACTGGCAGACCCGGCTGCCCGATAATTCGACTCCCTACACCAGCACCATCGTGTTCCTGGTCCGCAAGGGTAACCCGAAGAACCTGCACGACTGGCCGGACCTGCTGAAGCCCGGCGTTTCGGTGGTGACGCCCAACCCGAAAACCTCGGGCGGCGCGCGCTGGAACTACCTCGCCGCGTGGATCTGGGCGTTGCACCAGCCGGGCGGCAGCGAGACCACGGCGCAGGCCTTCCTCGCCAAGCTGTATGGCCACGTGCCGGTGCTGGATTCCGGTGCGCGCGGCGCCACCAACACCTTCGTCCAGCGCGGCATCGGCGACGTGCTGCTGGCCTGGGAGGACGAAGCGCTGCTCGCTTCCCGCGACCTCGGCGCCGGCCAGTTCGACGTGGTTTACCCGTCGGTCAGCGTGAAAGCGGAACCGCCGGTGGCCGTGGTCGACAGCGTGGCCGAAAAGCACGGCACGCAGAAATTGGCCGAAGCCTACCTGCGATTCCTGTTCACGCCGCAGGGCCAGGAGATCGGCGCCAAGCACTATTTCCGCCCGCAGGACCCCTCCGTCGCTGCCAAGTACAACGCCAACTTCCCCAACCTGCGCACCTATGACATCGCGTCGCTGGGCGGCTGGAAGATCGTGCAGCCGAAGCATTTCGGCGATGGCGGGCTGTTCGACCACATCTACCAGCCGGGCAAGTGAACGCCGGCGCCGCGCGGCGCACCGCATCGAGGCGTTCGGCACTTCCCGGGTTCGGGCCCGCGCTGTCGGTCACCATCGGCTGGGTCGGCCTGATCGTGGTGATCCCGCTGGCGGCGCTGCTGCTGCGCGGGCTGACGCTCGGGCCGGCGGGCATCATCGCATCGTTGGCGCAACCACGCGTGCTGGCCGCGCTGCGCCTCAGCTTTGGTTGCGCGGCGCTCGGTGCCGCCATCGCCTTGCCGCTAGGGCTGCTGCTGGCCTGGGTGCTGGTGCGGCTGCGCTTTCCCGGCCGCCGCCTGCTCGACAGCCTGGTCGACCTGCCATTCGCCCTGCCGACCGCGGTTGCCGGCATCACGCTCACCGACCTGTTCGGCCCCAACGGACTGCTCGGCGCGCCCCTGGCCCATCTCGGCATCAAGGTCGCCTACACCCCGGCCGGCATCCTGGTGGCGCTGGTGTTCGTGTCCATCCCGTTCGTGGTGCGCACCACCGAGCCGGTACTGCGTGACCTGCCGCCCGAGATGGAGGAGGCGGCCGAGACGCTCGGCGCGGCACCCACCCAGGTGTTCGCCCGCGTCATCCTGCCGGCGCTGACACCGGCGCTGCTGGTCAGTTTCGGCCTCGCCTTCGCGCGCGGTGTGGGCGAGTATGGCTCGGTCATCTTCATCGCCGGCAACATGCCGATGGTCAGCGAGATCGCGCCGCTGCTGATCGTGACGCGCCTGCAGGAGTTCGACTACGCCGGCGCCGCCTGCATCGGCCTCGCCATGCTCGCCGGGTCGCTGCTGGTGCTCAGCACGCTCACCGCGGTGCAGCGGCGGCTGGAAGCGCGCCAGTGATCCGCGCCCTGCTGCTGGCCGGCGCCCTTTTGACGGTGGGCGTGCTGTTCCTGCTGCCGCTCGGCACCGTGTTCACCGAGGCGCTGCGCCACGGCCCGGCCTTCGCCCGCGACGCGCTGCTGGAGCCGGACGCGCTGTCCGCCATCCGCCTGACCTTGCTGGTGGCCGCCATCGCCGTACCGTTGAACACCGTGTGCGGTTTGGCCGCGGCCTGGTGCCTGACCAAGTTCGACTTTCCCGGCAAACGCGCGCTGCTGGTGATCATCGAGCTGCCGCTGACCATCTCGCCGGTGATTTCCGGCCTGGTTTGGGTGCTGCTGTTCGGCGCCAACGGCTGGTTCGGCCACGCGCTCGCCGCGCACGACGTGCAGATCATCTTCGCGGTGCCCGGCATCGTGCTGGCGACCGTGTTCGTGACGTTCCCGTTCGTGGCGCGCACCGTGATGCCGCTGATGCAGGCGCAGGGCCGCGTGCAGGAGGAAGCGGCCGCCATGCTGGGCGCCGGCTTCATCTCCACATTCTTCCGCATCACCCTGCCGGACATCGCATGGGCGCTGCTGGCCGGCGTGCTGCTGTGCACCGCGCGCGCGATGGGCGAATTCGGTGCGGTATCCGTGGTATCGGGCCACATCCCCGGGGTGACCGAAACGATGCCGCTGCATATCGAAACGCTGTACAACGACTACCAGTCGGCGGCCGCCTTCGCGATGGCCGCCTGTTTGGGCCTGTTTGCATTGGTGACGCTGGCGGTGAAGGCGGCGCTGGAATGGCGCCTGGGCAGCCATCTGGGCGCCGAGCGATGACCGTCAGCCTGCGCGGCGTCACCCAGCATTACGGCGGCGTGCCGTCGCTGCACGCGATCGACCTGGACGTGCGGCCGGGCGAGTTCCTGGCACTGGTGGGGCCGTCCGGCGCGGGCAAGACCACGGTGCTGCGGGTGATCGCAGGGCTGGAAACCCATTACACCGGCGAACTGCGCATCGCGGAACAGGACATGGCCGGCGTGCCCGCGCGCCGCCGCAACATCGGCTTCGTGTTCCAGAACTACGCGCTGTTCCGCAACATGGACGTGGCGGCCAACGTGGCGTTCGGCCTGCGCGTGCGCCGCACCGTGCCGGATGCCGAGATACGTGCGCGCGTCGGCGAACTTCTCGACCTGGTGCAGATATCGCATCTGGCGCAACGCCGCCCGTCGCAACTCTCGGGCGGCCAGCAGCAGCGTGTGGCGCTGGCCCGCGCGCTCGCCACATCGCCCAATCTGCTGCTGCTGGACGAGCCGTTCGGCGCGCTCGATCCGCTGGTGCGCAAGGAAATCCGCACCTGGCTGCGCGCCCTGCACGCGCGCCTCGGCCTGACCAGCATTTTCATCACCCACGACCAGAGCGAGGCGATCGAGCTCGCCGACCGCGTCGCCGTCATGCAAGGCGGCCGCATCCTGCAACTCGGCACCCCCGACGAGCTGGAAGCCGCCCCCACGGCCCCCTTCGTGTTCGAGTTCCTCGGCCCCACCATCAGGATCGAAGGCCACGTCCAAGGCGGCATGATGCACGCCACCGACCTGCCAGTCCCGCCATTTCCCGCCGCCACCCCCGACGGCCCCGCCGTGGCCCTCCTCCGCCCCCACCAGCTCGCCACCACTCCCGGCCCCGGCCCCGCCCACATCACCTTCGTCCGCCGAGCCGGCCCCATCCACCACATCACCATCGAAGCAGGCGGCCGGTTGCTGGAGCTGGTATCAACGGGGGAAGCGCCGGCGGCAGGGGAAAGCTGCGGGTTGGCGGTGGTTGAGGCGAAGGTGTTTGCGGGCGCGGGTTGAGAGGAGCCGATGTTTCCGGATCAGCCTGTCAAGGACTCGGGATAACCGAATAGTTTGATTTCCGGCCTTTGATTTGCGCCAGCGTCAAGTAATAGGCGTTCCGCTTCTCGTTAAGTCTAAGGCGCAAACTCAGGTATTCCCTCTCGCCCAGCCCCGGTTTTCGGTCAGCATAGGCACCCCGCCACTCCCCTTGCCGACGCTGAGCCTCGGCGATAGCGTTCTCGCAAGTCCGGACGGTGGTCCCAATCCTGTCGATGTCACAGGTGACATTCAGACCGGAGCCAACGGCTTTCCGCAGATCGAAAGACGGCGGCGTCACTAACGAAGCGGGCGGTGGTCCATCGACTACGCCCGGCCTTCGCGTCTGCGCAAGCGGCGTAGACGGCAGTATCGCAACGCTCACCCCGAGAGCATATTAACAGGCAGATAGAAGCAGCTTGTTCCTGTGCATCGCATCGCCCTGACGGGGTCGATCACAATTGCATCGTTCGATACGGAATTCAAGCAAACTGGCGCCTATCACGCCAGTGAGGCTCAACCCGAAAAACCGCCAGAAATTGCAGGAAGGCCTTGCCCGAAGGGAGGCTTTCCTGCCAGCATCATGATAAAGCATTGCACGAGGCGCGAAATGACCAAAGCTCGTTTGCTCACCACCGCCGTTACTGTGATGATGTGCGGGTTCTGGATGCAGCACACCGCTCACGCGCAGTTGGTAGGAAACTATGGTGGTCAACGTGCCGATGGTACCCCGATCGACATAAGCGTAAGCCGGTTCAGAGGTCAGACTTACATCACCGAAGTGCAGGTTCAATCCAATACCAAGTGTCGGGACGGCACGATCTTTGACGAGAACACGTTCGTAGTAGGGCTACTGCAGGTTGCGACAAGCTCAAACCTGACTTTGACCGCGTTTTCTCCAACCATTTACATCGGCGGCACTCTCATCTTCGACAACGCAACGCGGTCGGTAAGTGGCTTCTTGTTCGAAAGACTCGCGAAGCTGGCTGCGTCTCCAGGTATACCGACCAAAACAACCGTTTGTGGCGAAGCGAGTCAGGCTTTTGCCGCAGTGCTAGACAAGAAGGCAGACTTCGATCCGAAGCTGGTTACGTCAAGCGACACTCAGCCACGGTGAGTTCACTCCAGCGCAGAAGGTGATTGTGTTTTGATCAAGAGACGTCTGTCATCTCGCCCGGTCTTTGCGCTTTGTGCGGCGTTTCTGTTATTGTCGACGTCAGCGGAAGCGCAACGTGTCGGCACGTACAGCGGCTTGCAAGCCAACGGACAGCCATTCAGCTTGGGAGTCTCACGCTACAAGGGGCAATTGATTGTTGGCGGCATCGATGTTCAGGTAAATACCACGTGCCGCGATGGAGAAACTCTGGTGGAGGACACGGGCTACGGTCAGGTAGGACCGATCATTAATGGAGCTGGACAGGACTCGTTCAACTTCGGCTCAGTTTACTTCAACGAGAGTTTTTCTTTCGATGAAGCGACACGCAGCGTAAGTGGCTTTGTTGAAGTAGTGTTTTCGCAGTTCCGGCCGCCGCCGGCGGGCTCGGTCTCGCCTCCAAAGTCAACCTTCTGCTCCACTGGAAAGCAAGCCTACGCGGCAGTGCTTGGAAAAGACGTTCAGTTCGATCCACACGCGAAGGTCGTGCGCTATCATCGGCCGGAGCAATAGACAGGATCAGGCGCCATCTTACTGATGACGACCCAGAGGTTAAGAGCCGCCAGCCTCTACTGGTCAGCAAGCTCGTTTTTGTGAATTGGTTGTATTCGCCAATCAATTGATGTCCAAGGTTGAAGCTTTGGACGACAAACATGCGCTGGGTTGGTTTCGGTTAGCGCCGGTCGGCATCCGAGTAGCATTAGGTTGCGCACGCATCCTCAATATCGCAGCCTCTTCGTCTTAGCGGATGTATTTGAGGGAGAGAGTTGCCGCTGTTCGGTCGGAGGGTTGAACACGATGGGCAGTATCAAAAGTTCCGTTGCAGCAATCGCGCTTGTAATCCTCCTGATGCCGACGATCGGAGCGGCCCAGACTCCCGGCCGCATAACCGGCGTCGGAGGCGTGTTTGTCACGAGCAAAGACCCGAAAGCGCTGGCCGCGTGGTATCGCGACGTGCTTGGGATCTCGCTGGAGCCCTGGGGTGGCGCTGTGATGCGCTACGACGCACCGGGGCACCCCCCGATGGTGCTCTGGAACGCGATGCCGGCTAGCTCGGATGAGATCGCGCCGTCGAAGCGCGACTTCATGATCAACTTTGCCGTCGACGACCTCGGCTCGTTCGTCGAGCGCCTGCGGAAAAAGGGGGTCACGATCCTGAAGCGTGACGATACTGACCCGTTCGGCAAGTTCGCGTGGATCATCGATCCCGATGGCACAAAGATCGAGTTGTGGCAGCCGAAAGCCAAATGAACCGATGTGCGGCTGCTAAGTCAGAAGGCCCCACTAAGGCCCGAACTGGTTCCGCAATGCCTTCTTGTCCAGCTTGCCCACGCTGGTCTTGGCGATCGTTTCGACGAACTCGATCCGGTCCGGCAGCGCGAACTTGGAAATGACACCCTGTTCGACGCGTTCCAGGACGTGGGCGCGCAGGCCGGCGGCGTCGGGCGGGGCGCCGGATTTCGGGACGATGATGGCGACGGGGCGTTCGCCCCAGCGGGCGTCTTTCAGGCCGATCACTGCGACCTCGCCGACTGACGGGTGTTCGGCGAGGATGTCTTCCAGTTGCAGGCTGCTGACCCATTCGCCGCCGGTCTTCACCACATCCTTGATGCGGTCGGTGATGATCAGGAAACCCTGCTCGTCGATCGCGCCGATGTCGCCGGTGTGCAGCCAGCCGCCTTCCCACAGCGCGGCGCTCGCTTCGGGGTTGTCGAGGTAGCCCTGCGTCAGCCAGGGCGAGCGCATCACCACCTCGCCGGTGCTGACGCCGTCATGCGGCAGGTCGTTCATCTCGGCATCGACAATCCGCACGTCGCATAGCGGCACCGGGCGCCCGGCGCGACAACGATAGGTCAGCTCTGTCTCGCCGCCATCCCGCAACTCGGGCGGAACGATCGCGACGGTCGCCATCGGCCCGGTTTCCGACATGCCGTAGCCGGCGAACACGTCGATGCCGCGGTCGATCGCCGTCTGCGCCAGCGCGCGAGGCAACTGCGAGCCGCCGATGATCACCCGCCAGCCGCGCAAATCGACATCCTTCGCGGCGTTCAGGAACATCTGCAATATCGTCGGCACGCAATGCGAGAACGTCACCTTCTCGGCCACGAAAAGCTTGGCCAGCAAATCCGGCTGGTAACGCCCGGGATAAACCTGCTTCAGCCCGCGCACCGTGCAATTGAACGGGTTTCCCCAGGCGTGCACATGGAACATCGGGGTGATCGGCATGTACACGTCATCCGGCCGGAACGACATGGTGCCGAGCCCCGACAGCGTGTGCAGCACGATCTGCCGATGCGAGTAATACACGCCCTTCGGGTTTCCCGTCGTGCCGGTCGTGTAGAACGTGGTGGCGCGCGTGCGCTCATCGAACTCCGGAAACACGTGGCCGGGGTCGCCCGCCGCCAGCAACGTCTCGTATTCGCCGTCCCACGCGAACGATGTGTCGGCGTGCGATGCCGGCACGTGACCGTCCTCGGTGATGCACACGAAGCGCTTCGCCGTGGTCAGCATCGGCCGTAGCGCTTGTAGCAGCGCGAAGAATTCGGTGTTGCACAAGATGATTTCGGCACGGGCGTGGTTCAGCGTATAGACGATCTGCTCGGCCGACAGCCGCACGTTCACCGTCATCAGCACCGCGCCCGACATCGGGATCGCGAAGAAACACTCCAGGTAGCGGTGGCTGTCCCAGTCCATGACGGCCACCGTATCGCCGTGCTTGACCCCGAGTGCGGCGAGCGCGCTGCCCAGCCGGTGCACGCGCTGGCCGAATTGCCGGTAGGTCAGCCGCAGCGTATCCCGATACACGATCTCCTGGTTGGGGAATTGCCGCAGCGGGGTGATCAGCAGCTGCTTGATGATCAGGGGGTAGTCATAGGCTTCGCAAATTGGCGCGGGCGCGTCCTGGCCGAGACCGTCCGGGTGGCTGGCGGGGCCGTGCAGCTGGCCGTTCTGGGCGAGGGGGGCAGTCACGATCCGTCTCCGTCCGAGGCTTGTTCTGGTTATCAGCACCCTGATGGATCGTCCGCGCCGCCACAACCCGCGCCCCGCAAAAGACACGGCCGTTGAACTTCCTGACCGATTTCGCCGACCAGGCTGTGGTGCTGCCGGTGGCCGGCGCGGTGCTGCTGGGGTTGCTGGCGGTAGGCTGGCGCCGCGGCGCGCTGGCCTGGGCGCTGAGCGTCGGCGGCGTGCTGCTGACGATGCTCGGGCTGAAACTCGTGGTCTTCGCCTGCTTCATCCATTGGGACCTGGCCGGACACGGCCGCTTCGCATTGTCGAGCCCGAGCGGCCACACCGCGGCATCTGCGGTCGTCTATGGCGGGCTTCTGGCATTGCTGGCACCCCGTTCGGTTGCCGGCACGCTGCTGGCCGCGTTCGCCGGTGGCCTGGTGGCCCTGCTGTTCGGCATGACCAGGCTGGCTTTGCAGGTCCATACCGTCACCGACGTGCTGGCCGGCGCCGCCGTTGGCGTGCTGGGCGCGGTGGCGATGCGGGCGATGGCCGGCGAACGCCCGCGCGACCTGTCTTCGCCGCGCCTGGTGCTGCTCGCCTGCGTGGTGATGTTCGCCTTCCACGGCAATCGCCTGGAGGCCGAAAGCCACATCCGGCTGTGGGCAGTCGATGTGTGGCCGCTCAACCTATGCCGGTAATGCCGCAGTGCGTTCCGCCGGAACCCGTTGCGCCGCAGTTCGGGCCGGCCCCGATCGGCTTTAAGATACGCCGGACCGGTCCACCGCTGATGGACCGGCCCGCGTAGCTCGCTCGATGATCAGCCGAACTGGTTCATCGTGTTGTGGGCGCCGCCTGCCTTCAGGGCCGCGTCACCCGCGAAATACTCCTTGTGGTCGTCGCCGATATCGGAGCCGGCCATGTTCTGGTGGCGAACGCAGGCGATGCCCTGGCGGACTTCCTGACGCTGCACGTTGAGCACGTAGCCCAGCATGCCCTGCGCCCCAAAATAATCCCGCGACAGGTTGTCGGCCGAGAGCGCCGCCGTGTGGTAGGTCGGCAGCGTGATCAGGTGGTGGAAGATGCCGGCGCGCTTGGCCGCATCCGCCTGGAACGTGCGGATGCGCTCGTCGGCCTCGGTCGCCAGTGCGGACCCGTCATAATCGACGCTCATCAGCTTTGCACGGTCATAGGCCGTCACGTCGCGGCCATCCGCCGCCCACGCGTCGTAAACCTGCTGGCGGAAGTTGAGCGTCCAGTTGAACGACGGCGAGTTGTTGTACGCGAGCTTCGCGTTCGGGATGACTGCGCGAATGCGGTCCATCATGCCGGCGATCTGCGCGATGTGCGGCTTCTCGGTCTCGATCCACAGCAGGTCGGCGCCGTTCTGCAGCGAGGTGATGGAGTCGAGCACGCAACGGTCCTCGCCGGTGCCGGCACGGAACTGGAACAGGTTGCTCGGCAGGCGCTTCGGGCGAAGCAGCTTGCCGTTGCGGTTGATGATGACGTCCCCGTTATGGGCGGCGTCGGCCGTCACTTCCTCGCAATCGAGGAAGGAGTTGTACTGGTCGCCAAGGTCGCCGGGCGTGTGGCTGACCGCGATCTGCTTCGTCAGGCCGGCGCCGAGCGAGTCGGTGCGGGTCACGATGATCCCGTCATCGACCCCAAGCTCCAGGAACGCATAGCGGCAGGCGCGCACCTTCGCGATGAAGTCCTCGTGCGGGACGGTCACCTTGCCGTCCTGATGGCCGCACTGCTTCTCGTCGGACACCTGGTTCTCGATCTGCAGCGCACAGGCGCCCGCCTCGATCATCTTCTTGGCGAGCAGGTACGTCGCTTCCGCGTTGCCGAAACCGGCATCGATGTCGGCAATGATCGGCACGACATGCGTCTCGTAGTTCTCGACGCGCGCCAGAAGCTCGGCTTCCTTGCTGCTGTCACCGGCCTCACGCGCATGGTCGATTTCGCGGAACAGGCCGCCCAGCTCGCGCGCATCGGCCTGGCGCAGGAAGGTGTAGATCTCCTCGATCAGCTTCGGCACCGAGGTCTTCTCATGCATCGACTGGTCGGGCAGCGGCCCGAACTCCGACCGCAACGCCGCCACCATCCAGCCGGACAGGTAGATGTACCGGCGCTTCGTGGTGCCGAAATGCTTTTTGACCGCGATCATCTGCTGCTGCGCAATGAAGCCGTGCCACGCGCCGAGCGACTGCGTGTAAAGCGACGAGTCCGCATCATACGCCGCCATGTCCTCGCGCATCGTCGCCGCCGTGAAGCGTGCGATGTCGAGACCGGTGCGGAAGCGGTTCTGCAGCCGCATACGCGCGACCGACTCCGCGTTGATCCCGCTCCAGGTGCCTTTCCGGCTCTCGATGAGCTCGGACACCTTCGCGGTGTGGTCCTGGTAGGCGGAGTGCCGCCCGAGGAGGGAAGCCAAGCCGCCGGCCAGACCTTCGGGAGCGTGCGTGGGTGTGGGGGTCGTCATGGTCGTCACTTATCCTCGTGTGCAACAGCGGAGCCGTGATATCGGCCCACGATCGGCCGGAAGATAGCTCGCACATGCAGCATTTGTCATTATCTGGTCGGCGCCGGGACAGTCTGGGGTGTAAAGTTGTAAAAGTTGTAAATTTCTGAGCCGGCGCGCAAATCGGGTCCTGAGACCCCTCCACCACACGCGTATCCTAACTCAGGGCAAGAATGGCCAGACCGCTTATCGGACGGACCGTGCGCCGGCTCAGGACCGAGCAGAACCTCTCCCAGCAGGCGCTTGCCGCGAAACTCGGCATCTCGCCCAGCTACCTCAACCTGATCGAGCACGACCAGCGCAACGTGACCGCCAGCTTGGTGATCAAGCTTGCCGAAATGCTGCGTGTAGACCTGGCCGCCCTGTCCGGCGCCCAGGAACGCGAGCTGGAGACCGGCCTGCGCGAGGCCTTTTCGGACCCCATGCTGGGGGGCGACCAGATCCCCGACGCCGAATTGGAAGGCGTGGCCAGCAATCCCAACGCGGCGCGGGCGATCCTTGGCCTGTACCGCGCCTGGCGGGTGGCGCGCGAGGATGCCAGCGGCCTCGCTCTGCCATCCGGCCGCCGCATCCTGCTGCCCAACGAGGAGGCGCGGGACGTCTTCCACGAACGGGGCAACTACTTCGCGGAGCTGGAGAGTGCGGCCGAGGGCATCGCCAACACGCTGAACGCCACCCCCGCCGAGACCAACCACGCGATCGCCGAGCGCCTGCGCCGGGTGCATGGCGTCAGCGTGCGGGTCGGTCCGATGGAGGACGCGCTGCGGCGGTACGAGCCCGAAACCCGCACGCTGACCTTGTCCGAGCAATTGCCGCGTGAAAGCCGCGGCTTCCACATGGCTTTCCAGCTCATCCTGCTGGAGGCGCGCGACATGGTGGAGGCTTTGCTCACCCGCATCGCTCCCAGCACGCCGGAAGCCGCCAGCCTCATACGCATCGGGCTGCTGAACTACGCGGCGGCCGCCCTGCTGATGCCGTACACCGGATTTCTGGAAAGCGCGCGCCTGCTGCGCCACGATCTCGATGCCTTGGCGGCGCGGTTCTGCGTCAGTTTCGAACAGGCGTGCCACCGGCTTTCGACCCTGCAGAAGGCCGGCGCGCGCGGCGTTCCGTTTTTCTTTCTTCGGCTCGACCCCGCGGGCAACGTCAGCAAGCGGTTCTCTGCCGGCGGCTTTCCGTTCGCACGTTACGGCGGTTCCTGCCCCCGATGGGTGGTCCACGCCGCCTTCGCCACCCCGGGCACCCTGCGCGTGCAGGTCGCGCAACTCACCGATGGCGCCACGTTCCTGTGTTTCGCGCGGTGTATCGAGGGGCCGGCTGCCGCATGGGGCGAACCGCCGCCGACGCACGTAATCGCCATGGGGTGCGACATCGGGCATGCCGGCGACATCGTCTATGCCGACGGCCTCAATTTGGACCACGCGGTCGTCGGCATCGGCCTGTCCTGCCGGTTGTGCGACCGCCAGCATTGCCGCAGCAGGGCTTTCCCGCCGCTCGAGCATCGGCTGGCGCTGGACCCCAACCTGGAAAGCGACAGCCCCTATCGGTTCGAGCCTGTCGCGCGGCGGTGACACCGCGTCGGTAATCCGCGCGCCGCCGCGTCTCATGGCGAGGCATCCGCCACTTCATGTACCCGCCGCGCGATCGCCGGGGCCTGGGCGATCAGCCAGCCGGGCACCGCCAATGCGGCCAGCGGCCGGCTGATCAGGTAACCTTGCAGGCGCTCCACCCCGAGTTCGGCCAGCCTGGTCCGTTGCGCGGGCGTTTCCACTCCCTCGGCCGTCACCTGGAGCGACAGCGCGCTGGCGATCGACAGGATAGCGCCGATGATCGCGTAACCGTCGCGCTCGGCCACGCGGACGAAACTCTGGTCGATCTTGATCACGTCGATCGGCAGCTTGCCCAGATACGCCAGCGACGAGAACCCGGTGCCGAAATCGTCGAGCAGGATACGCACGCCCTGGCTGCGCAACGCCTCGAAGATCGGCGTCACGCGAACATGGTCCCCGACGAACATGCTCTCGGTAATCTCGATCTGCAGCCGGCTGGAAGGCAACGAACTGGCTTTCAGCGCAGCGTGCACGTCTTCCAGCAACGACCCGGAAAGCACCTGTGCCATCGAAACGTTCACCGTCACCGGATGCGACGCTCCGGGCCAGGATGCCGCAATCCGGCAGGCTTCGAACAGCACCCACCGGCCGATGGCGAAGATCTGGCCAGACTGTTCGGCGATCGGGATGAAAGTCGCTGGCCCGATCGCCCCTAATGCGGGGTGGTTCCACCGCAACAGGGCTTCAAACGCTTCACAAACACCGGTTCGCGCCGACACGATAGGCTGGAAGGCGAGCGACAGCTCGTCGTTGTGGATCGCCTGGCGCAACGCCTGTTCCATGGTGTGCCGCTCGGCGATGTTGTGGGCCAGCGCGGGATCGAACAATTTCACCCGGCCTTTCCCCTCTTTCTTCGCCTCGTACATCGCGACGTCCGCCGCCCGGATCAGCTCGTCCTGCGTCAAGCCGTCTTCCGGGAACATCGATATCCCGACGGTCAGGTCGATGCTGAGTGTGCCGAAGCTGGCGCGGAAAGGTGCCTCGAGCGCCTGCCGCAGACCGTTGCCCAGTGCGAGAGCATCGGTCGAGCCACCGCTGGTCGGCATCGCCATGACAAACTCGTCGCCGCCCCAGCGCGCAATCTCGACCCGCCCGCCGGCGGTTTCGCTGAGGAGGCACGCAGCTTTCTGCAACACGCGATCGCCGACCGCGTGCCCCCGCACGTCGTTGACCTGCTTGAAATTGTCCAGGTCCAGAAACAGCACGGCCAGCCCGGTGCCGTTCTTCTCGGCGTCGGCCAGCATGTAGGCGAGACGTTCGGTGAAGTTGCTCCGGTTGCACAGCCCGGTCAGCGGATCGGTCGATGCGAGCCGCGCCAAAGCCTCGGCGTAACGCATCCGCTCACCCACCTCGTGCGCGAGGTCCGCGGTGCGAACGGCAATGCGCTGTTCGAGAGATTGGTTGGCTTCGTTCAGCGCCGTTTGCGCATCCTTGAGCTGCGAATTGATCGCTTCCGTCTGCTCCCGGTTCAGCTCGGCCTCCGCGGTCAGCGCCTGGTTGGCCCGGCTTACCCGCAAGGCGCCTACAACCGACTGATGTGCGACGCGAACCGAAGACAGCATCGTCGCGGTCATGGCGATGCCCAGCAGGCCGACAGACATGTTCTCCCGCCCCGGCAGGAGCAGGAACATGATCGAGCCCGGGAAAATCTGGGCGGCGCAATAGATCCTCGCCAGCACCAGCGAGGGGCCAAGCACGGTCGCGCTGCCTCCGGCGAGGGCTGCCAGGATGATGGCCGAAGCGGTACGTCCGGCGTTCCCCATCTCGAAAAAGAACAGGACGGGATAGACTGCCCATAATACGGCTACCGACAACAAACCTGTTGCAAACCGCGCGATTTCTGCACCGCCGTTGAAGGCGACACGTGTTCGCGCCGGATGCAAGACCACAACATCGATCCCGCGCAGCACCAACACAGCGGCCATGACGGCCAACCATAAGACAGCGCCGGGCGCCGGATGGGTCAGTTCGATCAGGAGGACGAGGGCGCTACTCGCGGCGGCGCTGACCATGAGTCCGCCTTTGGCCTGAGCGTACAGCAGCGCTGCCCGGTCACGCGTGACGTTGCATTCGGCGACATTCATGTGGGGATCGCATGAACTGGTCTTTTGTGGACCCTCCATTGTGTCCGGGCGGACAGCGCGGCCCTTGGCGAACATGGTTTTCGGCTTCGCCCGGCTGTTACGGTCCCGAGTGTGCCCGCCGATGCGTTAACGCAACGTGTATGCGCGGCGTCAGGCGAGCTGCCCGACCACCCCGCGTACCTCGTCGAGGATCGACGGATCATCGATCGTGGGCGGTGGCGCGGCGTCCTGCCCGTCGGCGATGCGCCGCAAGGACGCCCGCAAAATCTTGCCCGACCGCGTCTTGGGCAGCCGCGCCACCACCAGCGCGTGCTTGAACGCCGCCACCGGTCCGATCCGGTCTCGCACCAGCAGCACCAGCTCGCGCGTCACCTCCTCCGGGTCGCGCGCCACTCCCGCCTTCAGAACCACAAACCCTAGCGGCGCCTGCCCCTTGATGGCGTTCGCCATGCCGACCACGGCGCATTCGGCCACGTCCGCATGGCTCGCCAGGACCTCCTCCATGGCACCGGTCGACAGCCGGTGGCCGGCCACGTTGATGATATCGTCGGTGCGGCCCATCACCCAGACGTCGCCATCCGCATCGATCTGTCCGGCATCTCCGGTCCTGTACCAGCCGGGGAACTCCGCCAGGTACGCCTGCCGGTAGCCGTCCGCGTTCCGCCACAAAGTCGGCGCGCAACCCGGTGGCAGCGGCAGGCGCAGAACGAGGTTGCCCATCTGTCCGGCCGGCAGCACGTCGCCCTCGTCGCTCAGCGCTGCCAGCGCGTAGCCGGGGCAGGGACGGCCACCGGACCCGGGCTTTGCGGGAAACAGGCCGTAACCTCGGAAACCGGCGGTGATGGGCCATCCCGTCTCGGTCTGCCACCAATGGTCCACCACCAGCTTGCCCAGGCGATCGGCGATCCACATCGCGGTCGGCGGGTCGCAACGCTCGCCGGCGAGGAACAGCGCGTCGAGGCGCGACAGGTCGTAGCGCCCGATGTGCTCGCCCGCGGGGTCCTGCTGCTTGATCGCGCGCAGGGCCGTGGGTGCGGTGAACAACACCCGAACGCCGTGCTGGGCGCACACGCGCCAGAACGTGCCGGCGTCCGGCGTGCCGACCGGCTTGCCCTCGAAAATCACGCTGGTGCATCCCGCGAGCAGCGGGCCATAGACGATGTAGCTGTGCCCGACGACCCAGCCCACGTCGCTGGCGCACCAGTAAACATCCCCCGGCTGCGCGCCGTACAGCGCGCCCATGCTCCATTGCAGGGCGACCGCATATCCGCCGCAGTCCCGCACCACGCCCTTCGGTTTGCCGGTCGTGCCCGACGTATAAAGGATATAGAGCGGGTCGGTGGCGCGCATCGGCACCGCCGCATGTGGTTCGGCCGCCGCTTCCTCCGATGCGAAATCGAAGTCGCGCCCCGGCGTCAGGGCCGCTTCGAGCTCCGGGCGTTGCAGAACGAGGCAGAAGCGGGGCTTGTGCGCGCTCAGCCCGATCGCGCTGTCCAGCAGCGGTTTGTAGGCCACCACCCGCCCTGGCTCCAACCCGCACGAGGCGGCAATGATGGCGACCGGCTCGGCATCCTCGATGCGCTTGGCAAGTTCGGCCGCGGCGAACCCGCCGAACACGACGGAATGGATGGCGCCGACCCGCGCGCATGCAAGCATGGCGATGACGGCTTCCGGCACCATCGGCATGCTGATCACCACCCGGTCGCCCCGCCCGACGCCTCGGGCCGCGAGGGCGCCTGCGAGCTTTGCGGTGCGGTCGCGCAGTTCGGCGTAGGTGAAACGGCGGACGGCGCCGGTCATCGCGCTGTCCCAGATCAGCGCCGCCTGGTCACCCCGCCCCGAAGCCACGTGCCGGTCCAGGCAGTTATGGGCGATGTTGAGCTCGCCATCCGGAAACCAGAGGCCGAAGACACCTGCCGACGCATCGAAAACCACGTCCGGCCGGCGCGTCCATTCGATGGCGAGGGCCTGCTGCCCCCACCAGCCTTGCGGGTCGGCCCGCCACGATGCGTAGGCGGCGACATACGGGTGCTGGTTTTCGTGCACTGGCGCCGAGCCTCCCAGACCGTCTCGCGCGGTCGCAGGGAGGGATTATTCGTCCTGTCGCCTGAACGGTCCAGTGCGCGACGTCCCGTGGGCGCCGGTCTCTGTACGCTCGGTCACGCCGGTCCGGGGATGGCCCCCGCGCCTGGCTTCACCGTGCCGTCGCGTTGCGGAACGGCCACTGGTGCCACCACCACCGGCGCCACGCCGCCGCGCCGGGTGATCCCGATCTGGTTGGCGGTCGCCCGGGTCAGGTCAACCGTACGCCCATCGACGTAGGGGCCATGATCCTGGATCGTCACCAGGGCGGTCTGTCCGGTTTCCTGGTTCGTCACTTTTGCCACCGTGCCGAGCGGCAATGTTCGGCTGGCCGCCGAAATGCCCGAATGGCGGAACCGGTTGCCGTCCGCCATCCGGCGTCCCTGGAAATGGCCGGCATAAACCGACGCCTTCCCAACCTGCTTACGGCCCGTCCTGTCCTCGACCAAGCGGTGCCCGGGCGGCGGCGTTGCCACAGGAAGCCGTGCGGCCGCCTGCGCCTGCGCCTGCACCTGCGTCGTCTTCGGGTCGAAGGGCACGGTGACCGGTGCCTGGGTGGCAGCAGCTACGGGCGGTGCGGCGGCCGCGCCGGACGCTGCGAGCGAAACCGCCGACGCTGCCAGGAAGGCCAGAGTATGTGGTGTCCTTGCGGGTCTGTTCACGCGCCTAGCCCTCCACAACATAGTATTGTTCAGGTTTCTCCGCGTTCTTGGACGCACAAGTAATAAGATAGTTCTAACAAAATCTGCTTGTCGCCAGGCGGCGGCAGCAAAGCACGGCATCGCAATCGGAAATGCCTGCACACCACCCCCCCGCCTTGACTTCCCCTGCCCCGGAGAGTCACAAGCGCCTCATCCGGGCAAACTTTACGTCACCCGGTCCCTGCCACATGCGGGGGCTACGCCGCTCCGCGAGTGTTCGCGCAGCGGCGCCATCATCGTTTGCCCGCCCTGAACACGCCCGCCACGCCGCACCGCCTCCAGGAGTAACGCACCCCATGTTCGACGCGCTGTCGGACAAATTCACCGGCATCTTCGACGGCCTTCGCAAACGCGGGGCGCTGAGCGAGGGGGATGTGACCGAGGCGCTGCGGGAAGTGCGCCTGGCCATGCTGGACGCCGACGTGGCGCTGCCGGTGGTCAAGGATTTCGTCGCCCGGGTGCGCGAGCGGGCGATCGGGGCGGAAGTGCTGTCCGCCGTGTCGCCGGGCCAGCAGGTCGCCAAGATCGTCAACGATGCGCTTGTCGAAGCGCTTGGCGGCGCCGGCGCCGTGCCGCTGAACCTCGCGTCCGCGCCACCGGTGCCGATCCTGATGGTCGGGCTGCAGGGCTCGGGCAAAACCACCACCTCGGGCAAGCTCGCCCTACGGCTGACCACGCGCGAGCGCAAGCGGGTGCTGCTCGCCAGCCTCGACACGCAGCGGCCCGCCGCCCAACTCCAGCTCGCCCAGTTGGCCGAGCGCGCCGGCGTTGCCAGCCTGCCGATCGTCGCCGGGCAGACGCCGGTCCAGATCGCCCGCCGCGCGATGGAAACCGGCCGCCGCGAAGGCTTTGACGTGGTGATCCTGGACACCGCGGGCCGCCTGTCGATCGACCAGGCGCTGATGAACGAGGTCCGCGAAATCCGCGAGGCCACCAACCCGGTCGAAACGCTGCTGGTGGTCGATGCGATGACCGGCCAGGACGCGGTGCAGACCGCGCGCGCCTTCAACGAGACGGTCGGCGTCACCGGCATCGTGCTGACCCGGATGGATGGCGACGCACGCGGCGGCGCAGCCCTGTCCATGCGCCACGAAACCGGCGCACCCATCAAGTTCAGCGGCTCGGGCGAAAAGATCGACGCGCTGGAGGAGTTCCACCCGGAGCGGGTGGCCGGGCGGATCCTCGGCCTGGGCGACATCGTCGGCCTGGTCGAGCGTGCGTCCGAAACGATCGACCAGGACGAGGCGGAAAAGCTCGCCAAGAAGATGACGCGCGGCATCTTCACGCTGGAAGATTACGCGGCGCAACTCCGCCAGATCAGCAAGATGGGATCGATCAGCAACATCCTCGGCATGCTGCCAGGCATGGGGCAGATGAAGCAAAAGATCGAAGACGCCAACATCGATACCACGGTGTTCAAGCGTCAGCAGGCGATCATCGGCTCGATGACGGTAAAGGAACGCCGCACGCCGGACATCATCAAGGCAAGCCGCAAGAAGCGCATTGCCGCGGGCTCCGGCACCAGCGTGCAGGAGGTCAACAAGCTCCTGCGCCAGTTCGACGACATGTCCACCATGATGAAACGCATGGGCAAGCTGGGGCAGAAAGGCCTGATGCGGCAGGGCTTGGGCGCGCTGATGCCCAAGGGTGCCCAGCAACAGCGCCCGCGCGGTTATTGAGGCCGGGACGATTAGACGATTCACCTACCCCTTTGGTGGAAGGCGCTTCGCTTTTCCACCCTACGGTTCCACCCTACTAGGATTGAGTTAAA
>CAZZWO010000029.1:0-20456 GCA_964657885.1 uncultured Acetobacteraceae bacterium
GATGTATTTCCTGGAACGCGCCTGCACCATGCAGGTCCGCACCCGCATCCTCGGCCGCGACGATTACCCGACGCACCCCGAAGTCATCGACAAGAATGAAAAGCTCAGTGCCGCCGCGGGCATGCAGACGGTCGCAAACCACCTCCTGTGGCCCGCCATGCTCCGCAAGCTCGACCGCCTCGATGCCGGTTATCGAAACTAGCTCGTCGCGGCCAAATAGCCTCGCATCGACTGCGGAGAGCTGTGCCGGCGCGGCCCCTTACCGATCGACCGGAACGGCGGAGATGCTGTTGTAAGGACTGCCTTCCGGGGTCAGCGCCTGGGTGGACCACACGAGGTAAACCAGCACGCGCTTCTGCTTGTCCCAGATGCGGGATACCCGGATTTCCTTGAACAGCCAGTTGGCGCTGGCGCCGAACACCACTTCGTTGTCCGGCGGCTCGCCCTTCAGCGTGACGGGGCCGGTGGAGCGGCAGGCGATCGAGAAGCGGCTGGGGTCGGTGGCGAGACCGAGCGTGCCTTTCAGCCCGCCCTTCTGCGCGCGCGACATGTAGCAGCTGACGCCGTCCACGCGCGGGTCGTCGTAGCGATCCACCACGATCTTGTCGTCGCCCATCAGGCGGAACGTGGTGTTCACCGAGCCGATGCGCGTCGGATCGCCCGATCCTGCCCGGGCGGGTGCGGAGCAGGTCGCGCCGATGGCAAGGGCCGCGGCAAGCAGGCTGAACCGGCGGGCGATCATGCCGATCCTGGTCATTTGGCCGGCAGGTGAAGCGTTGTGTGCCGCGTGCATCGATCCAGCCTCCGAAGATGAGGCGTCATAGGCGATGGCGGCCCGGGAGGAAAACCCCAGGAGCCGACTTCGCCGGAATCAGGATTCGCGGATCGAGGCCGCCTCCGGGCCTTTCTGCCCCTGGGTAACCTGGATGGTGACGCGCTGGCCCTCCGCCAGCTCGGTCAGGCCGGCCCGGCGCAACGCCGAGGCATGCACGAACACGTCCTTGCCGCCATCCTCAGGCGCGATGAAGCCGAAGCCCTTGGACGTGTTGTACCACTTCACCGTGCCCTGCTGCTCGGGCCCGGAAGAAGCGGGCGTGTCGAAGCTGCGGCGTGGCGCGCCGAAGCCGCCGCCGCCACCGCCGAAACGATCTCCGCCACCGCCGAACCGGTCGCCTCCACCGGCGCGCTCGCCGCCATAGCCACCGCCGAAACCGCCGCGATCCGGGGCGCGCGGGGCGCGCGCGGCCGGTGCGGCACTCGCGGTGCTCTCATCGACTTCCGTGACCTCGGTCACCTGCGGACCCTTCTGGCCCTGACCGGTGCGCACCTTCAGCGTGGCGCCCGGGCTGACCGCGGTGACGCCGGTGCGCGCCAGCACGCTGGCGTGCAGGAACACGTCGCCACCGCCCTCGGTCATTTCGACGAAGCCGAAACCCTTTTCGGCGTTGAACCATTTCACGACCGCAGTGCTCTCGGGCCCTGTCGCCATCGGAGCCGCCGGCATCGGCCGGCGGGCGGGGTAAGACGGCAGGTTCACCGGCTCCGGGGAGGGCGCGTACTCGTCGAAGCCTTTCTCCGAACGCCGACGCCGCTGCCAGTTATCCGTCTTCGCCATAGTTTCGTCCGCATCAAGTGTCGCATGGGCGTGGCTGAAGCCGCGAGTTCAGCCCATGCCGGGGCCCCGATCATACACCGGCCGCGCACCGAATAAAGTCTGGATTTGCCATGACCTTTAGGGAAGGGCGCAGATGGAACGGTTACGGGGAGCTTCGCGTGAAGCGCTACCGTATGCCGATGGTCTTGTGGGTCTGGACACTCAGGCGCCATTGCGGATGCGCCATACAATAGGCGATGGCCGCCTGCGTGTTGGCGTCGCGGTCCGGCCCGTCCATCGGCTGCAACAGGAAATGCCGGAAACCCAGGTCGGCGAACCGCTCGGGTTCCGCGCCCGGCTGCGGAAACACCAGCTTGCATTCGTCGCCGCCCTGCAGCGTCAGCGCGGCGCCGGCCTTCGGGCTGACGCAGATCCAGTCCAGCCCGGCAGGCGCCGGCTGGGTGCCGTTGGTCTCCACGGCGACCCGGAAGCCGCGTTCATGCAGCGCGTCCACCAGGGCGCCATCGGCCTGCAACAGCGGCTCGCCACCGGTCAGCACCACCAGGCGATGGGCCGGACCACCCAGCCAGGCCGCCTCGATGGCGCCGGCGAGCGAGGCGGCACCGGTGAACCGTCCGCCACCGGTGCCGTCCATGCCGACGAAATCGGTGTCGCAGAACCGGCAGACGGCGTCCGCACGGTCCCGCTCCAGCCCGTTCCACAGGTTGCAGCCGGCGAAGCGGCAGAACACCGCCACCTGCCCGGCCTGCATGCCCTCGCCCTGCAACGTCAGGAAGATCTCCTTGACGGCGTAGCTCTGCCTGCGCGCCAGGGTTTCCGAACCGCAATCGTCCAGGGCGCCGCGCGGCAGGGCGCCTAAATTGCCGGTTCCGTCAGGGATGGGTGTGCTCCGACTTTTCGAGCAGCCCCTTGATCTCGTCCATCGCCTCGCGGAAGCGGTCGCTCAGCACGTGCAGCGCCTCGGCATTCGAGTGCTGGATGAGCTCGGACAGGTCCTTGATGTTGGCGACCGCCCGCTCATAGCTTTTCTTCACCAGATCGGCCTGCCGCGCCGCCTTGGCCTGCGGGCTCTCGGACGTCGCCAGCTCGCGCACATGCTCCGACAACTCGGTCATCGTCTGCTGCATGATCTCCATGTGACGCCGCGCCACCGCCTGCGCGCCTTCCAGCGCCAGCCGGTTGGCATTGGACAGCACCTCCATGTTCCGCCGGTGCGCGGCCAACAGGGCGGAGCTGTCCGGGATCATCGTCGGGAAACGCATCTCGGTGAAACGCCGGGTCATCTCGGTCAGCAGAGAGGCGGGGTTCATGGCATCGCTGCCAGAGTAGGTCGGCTCTTCGGCCATGATTGAATCTCCTCCTGGAAAGATCGCGCACCAGTCCTACCGCAGTCGCCAGCGAGAGCCTAGCTCCGTGGCGTTTCGCATAGTGCGCGAGCCTCAGGCTCCCGGGTCGCCGGTCAGGTCGGGATAATCGCCGGGGTTCGCGGTGATCGGAGGAAGTTCGGGTTCCGGAAATGGCTTGGGACCCGGCTCGATTGCCTCGCGCGAGCCATGTCCCACCCAGCCGGCTGCCTGCTCGGCCCTCGCCAGCGCACGGTCGAGCGCAGCCATGGTGCCGGAAAGATCGGCGCTCTCGTCGGTCCGCCAGGCGCGCAAGGTATAAAGCCACACGCCGGTCAGGCCCTGGACCGCGATCGCGCCGCGCACGCCGCTTGTGGAAACGCCCGCGGCCTCCAGCATCCAGGCCATGCTCTGCCCGGTGGCGGCGGCCAGCATCAGCGCGCGCGCGGGCGACCCCGGCAGGTCGCGCAACAGGGCGAGCACGCCGGCCCGGTTAGCCTGCAGCGCATCGAAGCGGCGCATCAGCACGTCGAACAGCCGCTCGCGCGTCGGACCGCTCTCCAGCGAATCGGCGAGGGCCAGCGCGTCGGCATGCTGGCCGAACCGCAGCAGGATCGCGTTGGTGTCGGCGAAGCGGGTGCGGGCGCGATCCAGCTTCAGCCCGGCGTCGCGCGCCGCCGCCACGACCGAAACCTCGCCCCAGCCGGCCCGGCCGGCCAGGCTGAAGGCGCTGCCGATCAGGGCCGCGTCGAACTCGTCATCGGTCATCGCCGCATACTTTCCAACTCGCCGAAGGTGATGATCAACCCGCCCAGCAGATGGGGCTTGCGGCGAAACCTGCCAGCGCTGCAAGCCCCGCCGCGCACCGGCCGATCAGGATGCCAATTCTCTCGATCGGTGCGACGCCGCTTCGAGCGCGCGGTGGATCGTGTCCGGCCAGGCCGTTCGATCCATCAGCACGGCGAGCGCGCGTTCGGTCACGCCGTTCGGGCTGGTCACGGCGCGGCGCAGGTCGGCGGAATCGTCGGGCGAGGCATCCAGCAGCGCACCGGCGCCCGACACCGTCCGCCGTGCCAACTGGCGGGCGAGGGCGGCCGGAATGCCCTGCGCCACGCCCTCACGCTCCAGCAATTCGGCCAGCAGGAACACATAGGCCGGTCCACAGCCGGACACCGAGGTGATCGGATCGATGAGCGACTCGTCGTCGATCCAGGCAAGGTCCCCGGAAGCCGCAAGCAGCGTGTCGCACAATGTGTGTTGGGCAGCGCCGACATCGGGGCCGGCGAACGCCACGGTCATGCCGCGGCCGATCGCCGCCGGCGTGTTGGGCATTGCGCGCACCACGGCGTTCCGCGTGCCAAGCAGGGCGGCGATCCGGGCGACCGTCAGCCCGGCCAGGATCGACAACACGACCGCGCCGGCGTCCAGGGCGCGGCCCAAGACCGGCAGCACCGCCTCGGCCATTTGCGGCTTGATCGCCAGCACCACCGCACCCGGCCTGAAATCCGCCGGCAGCTCGTCGAGCGAGGCCACCAGCCGGTCGGTATCGCGGGCCACCCCGGCAGGCAGCGACGGGTCGACCAGGACCGAGGCGGCGAGCCCGGCCTTGCACCAGCCGGCAAACATGGCCGAGCCCATTCGTCCCGCGCCCAGCAGAAGGACGGGCGGAATGGCCGCGCCGGTCATGCCTCGCCCACGCACTCCAGCATGGCGGCCTCGAGCGCTTCGGCCGGCGACTTGCCACCCCAGAGCACGAATTGGAAGGCGGGGTAGAAGCGCTCGCACTCGGTGATCGCGATGTCGATCATGTCCTCGAGGCTTTCGGCGGACGCGCCGGGCGCCCCGCGCAGCAGCACCGAGTGCCGGAACAGCGGCATGCCGTCGTCGCTGTCCATGCCGAAATGCCCGATCCACAGCCGCTCATTGGCGCGCGCCAGCAACTCGTACAGCGCGGCCCGGCGCGGCGCCGGCACTTTCAGGTCGAAAGTACAGGTGAAATGCATCGCCGAGATTTCACCCGACCAACTGAAGTAAAGCCCGTAATCGCACCACTTGCCGGGTGCCTCCGCAGCCATCTCGGCATCCGAGCGGCGGTCGAACACCCATTCGTTCGCCGACACTATCTGCTCCATGACGTCGAGCGGGTTGGCGGCGGAACTTGCTTGCATCTGCAGAGACATAGGTGGTCTCCCATGAGGGCAGGGCATTCCCAGGCTTGGGCCTTCTCTGCTTTCAGTGTGTTATGGCCTTTAGCGGAGTCGCCGCAAGAGAACTCGGTCCTAAAATCCGGCCTGAAGGTCGGGAAATCTGCCATCCACCGTCACGTATTCCGGCGCGGGCCGCCTTCCCGGAAACGCAACGATGGTCTGGACGGCCTCCCACCCTGCTCACCCCATGACGAAGTTCGCGCTGGACAGGTTGGTGACGTTCTCCACGATGATCTGCGCGCCGCCAGCAAGGTTCACGATGCTGTCGCCGAACGCGTAGGTGATTGCCGGCGCCGTGCTGCCGTAACCATGCAGCGCGATGGTGCTTTCCCCCGGCACGAAGCCGACGAGCGCCACATGGTCGGCGGCGACCCCGTCGGTGAAGCTGAAAGTGTCGTTGCCGCCGCCGGACACCAGCACGTCGCGCCCGGAGCCGGCGATGAACAGGTCGTCGCCCGCGCCGCCCCACAACGTCTCGCCGCCTGCGAAGGCCTGGAAGATGTTATCGCCGGTGGCGGTGCCGCCGAACACGTTCGCCCCGCCGCTGCCCGCGACCGACACCTGTGCCGCCCCGGTCACATAGACGTTCTCGCCGGCCGCCGCCTGCACCGTGCTGGCTCCCGCGCCCACCACGAACACCGATCCCGCGGCGCCCGAATACACGCCCGGCCCGGTGCCGCCGAACACCGTCACCGGACCGCTGCCGCCCTGCACATGCGTGTGCCCGCTGCCCGCCACGATCAGCGCGCCCCCGGCCCCGCCGTAGTAATCGAAGGTGCTCGACCCGCCCCAGAGCAGGCTGCCGCTGCCGTTCCCGCCCTGCATCTCGATCTGGGCGCCGTTGCCGATGACCGTGCTTGGCGCGTCGCCGCCGATGAAGTTCAGCAGGCCGCCGCCCGAGCTGAACACCAGGTCGCCGGTGCGCCCGGCGCCGGCCTGCGCCTCGATCGTGTCGCTGCCGCCGATGCCCGCGCAGATGATGGTGTCCGACCCGCCCGACACCACCGAGTTCTGCGACGGCCCGAGAAAGACGTTGCTGTGGCCGCCGCTGGTGGTGATCGCGGCATTGTCGTAGTTGGTGGCGATGCCGTCATTCCCGCCGCCATGGATGTACACGTCCACCGGCAGGCTGGAATGGCTGTGGTCCACGTCCAGGGCCGCGTAGAAGGTGGTGTTCGCGCCGGTCGCGCCGACCAGCGTGTCGCCGTCGCCCAGCGCCGCGATCGCGTCCGATCCTTCATTGCCGACCAGCAACGCTCCGCCGAGCGCGCCGTCGGTCAGCTGGATGTTCTCGCCGCCCTCCAGCAGCACCGCGCTGTAGCCGCTCTGCAGCGCAATCGCACTGCCGGGGCCGCCGCTTCCACCAATCTGGCTGTCCAGCGGCGCCACGACCTCCACGTTCACGCCGGGCACCTCGTTGGCACCGCCGAACACGGTTGCCGCCGGCGGCAGGCCGTCGGTCGAGTAATAGACCGAGATGCCCTCGTTGCTGATCAGGTTGCCGATATCGGTCTGCGACACGAACGGAAATCCCTGCGCGACCGCATCGAGCAAGTCGCCGCGCGTGATCTGGCTCGGGCCGGCGGCGAAGTTGGGGTAGGTCAAAAAACTGTCTCCAGAAGCGGATGTTTTATCCGGTTGGGTGGTCAGGATGGTGCCGCCGCCGGCCGCGCCGGTGACGGAGAACACTTGGCCGGCCTGGCTGCCCAGCAGGCTGAGCTGAGCCACGAGTGCCGTCCCGTTCATCAGGCTGAGCACGCCGATGCCGGGCCCGGTGGCCGCATAGACGGCGGAGCTGGCCGCGATGCCGGACAGCAGGATGCTGTCGCCGGTGCCGAAATCGGCGAAGTCAGGCGCCGCGTTTTGCGCGCCTGGAAAGCTCTGGCCGGAAAAGCTTTGCGCCGAGAGGGTGATGGTGCCGGCCGCCGCGAAGTCGGCGGTCAGGGATGCCGCCACGCTGCCGGTCAGGACGAGGTCGGCGCCGGGTCCCGCCAGCAAGGTGCCGGTCCCCGACACGCTGCCGATGAACAGGGTGCCGCTGCTGGCGGCGATGGTGCCCTGGTCGAGGATCTGCGACGCAAGCCCCAGCGCGCCGGCGCCTTCCGCCAGGTAACCCGCATCGATGGTGATGCCGGGCGCCGCTCCGCCGGCGAAACCGATTTCGACCGAGCCGCCGCCTCCGGTTGCGACCTGGCTGCCGGTGCCGCCGAGCAGCAGCATGCCCAATTGCGCCGTGCCGGTGCCGGAGACGGCGAGCATCCCCGCGCCGCCGTTGGTCGCCGATCCAAGCGACAGGGTGCCGGCGACCGACAGCACGCCGCTGCCGCCGACCGCCACGCCGCCTACGATGCCGGCGGAGGCCGCCGACACCGCCGCGCCCGATCCGAGCGCCAGGAATGCGGGCGCGGAGGAACTCGCGCCGACCGACAGCGCGCCGGCCGAGAAAGCGCCGCCCAGCGCGACGGTCCCCGAAACCGCCAGGCTCGCCGCATTCGCGGGGCCAGCGATGGCGAGTGCCGTGCCGGGCGCGCCGGCGATGCTGACTGAATCGTTCTGTCCGGGTGCTGCGGCCGCCGAGCCGCCGCCCTGGCTGATGTCGGACCAGTTGCCGGCATTGGCCCAGGCGAGCCCGCCCGCATTGCCGGTCCAAACATAGGAATCCGGCGTGACGGTGCCGGCGGGTGGGCCGGTCAGCGCGGGGGTGGACAGGATGATCGCCGCCCCGGTGCCGTCAGGCAGCACGCCGAATGTCTCGCCCGCATAGTTCCCGGCCAGCAGGAGCTGCCCCACGACCTGTCCGGCCGCCGACAGCGTAAGCGTGCCGATGCCCAATGCGCCCGGCTGGTAGCTGACCGCATCGAGGGGCGAACCTGCGATGATGCTGTCGCCCGCCGCGAAGCCGGAGATGACCGCCCCCGGCAGGGAGCTCAGCGCAGGCAGCAGCAGGGTTCCGCCCCCGCCGGCGAAGGCGATCGGGCACAGGTCCGTGCTGGTGAGCCCCAGCGTCGCCTCGGTGCCGATGCCGATCGTGCCGGAGCCGGCCACCGCGCCGAGCAGCAGCAGGCCGCCCGCCGCCTGGATGGAGCCGTTATCGACGATCAGGCCACTCGCATCGAGCGTCCCGTTGCCGCTGACCGAGGCTCCGACGTCGATCGTCAGTGCGCCGGCAGCAGCACCACCGGCCGTGCCGACTTCGATCCACGCGGTGCTGTCGACCGTGACCGTGTTGCTGTCGCCGCCGCCCATTGTCAGGCAGCCGAGCTGGATGCCGCCGCGCCCGGCCGCCGCGAGCAGGGTGTCCGGCTGGCCGACGCCGGGCGCCGCGCCACCCATCGTCAGGGTGCCTGCGATGCCGAGGAACGCCCCCACGCCGATGCTCAGCAGCGCGCCGTCCGCGAGAGTGCCCGAAACCGCCGTCAGCGTGCTCGCCGCTCCGACATCGATGGTGCCTTCCTGCCCGGCGGCCGTGCCGAGCGTCAGTTGCCCGGTCGCAAATACGCCGCCGAGCGCCGTGTTGCCGGTCGCACTCAGGCTGGCGCAAACGCCGGTGCCGGCCACGGACTCGAACGCACCGCCCACCGGGCCGCCGATCTGCACGGGCGTCTGCGCGCCCGGGGGCTGGGTCGCCGCGCCGCCCATCGTCATGTCCGCCCAGTTCGCCCCGCGGCTCCAGCTCCCGCTGACCGGCGAGGCCCAGGCGAGCTGGTCGGTGCCGCTCTGGCCGCCGCCGCCCGCGGTGCCGCTGCTCGAGGTCACGGTGATGTCGCTGCCGCCGAGCCCGTCCGGGGTGAGCAGGAAATGCAAGCCCGCCATGTTGCCGGCGATGGCGATCCGCGCCTCGACAACGCTGCCGTAAAGCAGCAGCAGCGTGCCTCCGGTGCCCGAAGCAGTGTACTGCACGGCGGTGAGCGGGCTGCCCTCAAGGTCGATCACGTCGCCCGCGGCCAGGCCGCTCAGCGTGCCGGTGGGCGCCGCGCGGGCCCCGGCAAACGCCAATGCACCACCGGACCCCTGGAACACGATCGGCGCCGACGTTGCCGATATCAGCTCCATAGTGGCGCCGGCGGCGATCACCAGCGACCCGCTGCCCGACACCGCACCCAAGGTGAGCGTGCCGTTCGAGGCGATGATGGCGCCATTATCGGTGATGTTGCCGTACGGGTTCACCTGGCCATTGCCGCTCAGCGTCGCGCCCGCATCGACCGTCACGGCCCCGCCCACAGCGCCACCGGCGCTCCCGATCTCGACCGAGCCCACCGGATCGGTGGTGACGCTCGCCCCCGATCCGCCGCCTAAAATGAGCGAGCCGGCCCGCAGATGCCCTCCCGCGGTGACGGTGAGGCCGGCGGTGGGCAACCCGACACCCGACGACCCGCCGCCCAGCAGCAATGCCCCGCCGACCGAGAGCGACGCCGCGCTTCCGGAGACCGAAATGGCGCCATCCGCGATCCAGGCCGAGCCCGCCGCCAGCGAGGCGCCCGCCAGCAGATCCAGGGTCCCGGCGGTGAAGTTCACGCCCGAGGCCTTGCCGACGGTCAACGTGCCCGTGGTGTAAGCGCCGGTCAGCGCGACTTCGCCGAGCAGCGACACGGTTGCCGCGTTGGCAGGCCCCGCAATCACCGAAAACGCGGTCTGGGCGGCGGTTATGCTGACGAGGTCGGCCGCTCCCGGCGCAATCGCGGCGGGCCCGCTGCCGGCCGTGACATCCTGCCAGTTGGCCGCGACGTTCCATGCGCCGGAGCCGGCCGTCCAAACATACTGGTCCGGCGTCGGCGTGCCGGGACTGGCTGGCCCGCCACTACCGCCCGACGCGGCGACCGAAACCAGCGTGCCGCCCGCCCCGTCGCCGGACACCAGGAAGACGCTCGAGCCGAAGCTGCCGGAGAGCTGGAGCTGTGCCGCTACCTGGCCGCCGTAATAGAGAGTGAGCACGCCGCTGCCGCCATTGGTCTGCGCGAACGAAGCCGACGAGATCTGGCTGCCGCGCACGTCGATCGCGTCGCCCGCGGCGAACCCCGAAACCATGCCGCCGGGCGCGTAGAATTCCTCGTTCAGGGCAAGCGTCGCGTTTGCGCCGGCAAAGGAGACGGTCTGGCCGCTCCCGCACGCACCGTTCAGCGCCAGTGTGGCGCCCGCGCCGATCTGCAGATTGCCGGCGCCGCTCAGCGCGCCGACCGTCAGGGTGCCACCGGAAGCGGCAACGGTGCCGCCGTTGAACACGCCGCCGAATGCGTTCGCGCTACCCTGGCCCGACAGCGTGGCACCGGCATCGATGGTCAGCAGCCCGGCGCGTCCTATGCCGGCGGAACCGACCTCGACGATCGATGCCGGGTCGACATAGATGCTGTCACCGGCAGCGTTCATCACCAGCGCCAGCATCGCGGCCGCCCCGCCGCCGGTTGCGTTGAGAGCGGCCGCGGCAACCGTCGAGCCGAGGCCGAGCGAGAGCGTGCCGCCGACCGCCAGGGTGCCGCCGCCGCCCACGATCATGCTGCCCGAGCCGATGGCGGCGCTTCCGGCCGAGAGCGACGTGCCGGTGCCAAGACGCAGGATGCCGCCGGCGGATGCCTGCCCGACGGTCAGCGACCCGGCCGAAAAGACGCCTGAAAGCAATGAGTTGCCGGTAAAGATGGCTGAGGCGACCGCGCCCCCACCGGTAAGCGTTGAAACCTGGGCGCCGGACGGGCCCGCGACCGTCACGCTATCTTGCGATCCGGGCGCGACGCGCGACGGGCTGTTGCCATCCGTGATATCGGCCCAATTCGACGCCAGCGACCACGCGCCACCCCCTGCTGAGAGCCATACGAAACTGCGGGCCGGCATACCGTCTTCTCCTCATTGCCATCGGCGAGAGAAGACGTTCTGGACGCGCAACCCTTAATTGCAGGGAAACGTTACGGTTGCAAGTGAATATGAAAACGTAACAAAACGGCGCGTGATACCGGTTTCCGCTAGGTCCTGCGCAGGATTCCGAGAACCAGGCTCGCGGCGAGCATCGCCGAAAAAATGCTGAACAGGGTGCGCGCGAGGCCCACCGCCCGCGTCGGAATGATGCCGAACGCAAGCAGACCGGTCAGCGCCGCGAGGAAAATCAACACGCCCAGCCAACGCAGCATCGAAGCCTCCTTGTGGCAACGGTCCCGGTGAATGGTCCCGGTAAAGGTCCAAGTGAACGGCCAAACGACGGTTCACGTGAATGCAAGAGCTTGTGGTCCCGCCGCACCGCACAAACATAGATCAAGTGGTTGGCGATCCTACAGCAGGCAACCAGCCTGGGCCTTCGGCTCGGTCAACCGGCCGGGGCAGGGGAACCAGCGCACCGCGGGCGTTGTTCACCCCATGGAGGAAACATGAGCAGCACCAATGCCATCGCAGGCACCGGGCCGCGTGGCGCGGCATTCGGCGAACTCGCGCAAGCCTATCGAAGCGTGCGCGATCACACCGAGCACCTGTCCTCCGCCCTGTCCGCCGAGGACCAGTGTATCCAGTCGATGCCCGACGCCAGCCCGGCGAAATGGCATCGCGCCCACACGACGTGGTTCTTCGAGGAGTTCGTGCTGCGGCCGAACATCGCGGGCTACCGGCCGTTCGACGAGCGGTTCCAGTTCCTGTTCAACTCCTATTACGAGACGGTCGGGCCGCGGCATCCGCGACCGTCACGCGGCCTGCTGACCCGTCCGTCCGCGGACGAGGTCGGTGCCTACCGCAGTGCCGTCGATGCGGCGATGCTCGGCTGGCTCGGCGAGGCCCCGCCCGACGCCGCTGCCCTGGTCACACTCGGGCTGCACCACGAACAGCAGCACCAGGAGCTGCTGCAGACCGATATCCTGCACGCTTTCGCACAGAATCCGCTTGCGCCGGCCGCCATACCGGGCTGGCGCGAACCGGCGCCGGCCTCCGGCACGGGCGGCTGGGTCGAATTCCCCGGCGGCATCGCGTCCATCGGCCATCGCGGGCAGGACGGCTTCGCCTTCGACAACGAGATGCCGCGCCACCGCGTGCTGCTGACCCCGTTTCGCCTCGCCTCGCACCTCGTGAACAACGCCGGATACCGTGCCTTCATCGAGGATGGCGGCTACCGCAAACCCACATTGTGGATGTCCGAAGGGTGGGATCGCGTCCAGGCGGAAGGTTGGGATGCGCCGTTCTATTGGCGCGAGCAGAAAGACGGATCGTGGCGGCAGATGACGCTCGGCGGCTTGCAGGACATCGACCCCGACGCCCCTGTCCGTCATATCAGCTGGTACGAAGCCGACGCCTTCGCGCGCTGGTCCGGCGCCCGCCTGCCGACCGAGGCCGAGCTGGAAATCGCGGCCGGCTCGCCTGGTGCCGGCGGTCCGGCGATCGCCGATCTGACCGGGCATGTCTGGCAATGGACCAACAGCGCCTACCTGCCCTATCCCGGCTTCCGCCCGCCGCCCGGCGCGGTCGGCGAGTACAACGGCAAGTTCATGATCAACCAGATGGTCCTCCGCGGCGGCTCCATGGCGACGCCGCCGGGGCATGCGCGGGCCAGCTACCGGAACTTCTTCCAGGCCGACAAGCGTTGGCAGTTCACCGGCCTGCGGCTTGCCGCGGACTGACCCACACCGAGTGATCCGCAACGACCGATCGGAGCCGACATGCTGGACGTGGCCTTCACCAACCCGGACATCGTGGGCCTGGCACTCGCCGGCCTGACCGCCAGCCCGAAGACCCTGCCGCCGAAGCTATTCTACGATGCCGAGGGCGTGCGGCTGTTCGAGGCGATCACCCGCCTGCCGGAGTACACGCTGACCCGCACCGAGCGCGCCCTTCTGGCCCGCTTCGCGCCGGAAATCACCGGGCTCGCGTCCGAGAACAGCGTCCTGGTCGAATACGGCGCCAGCGACGAGGGCAAGGCAGGCCTGCTGCTGGACGCGGCGCCGGGCCGGTTCCGCGCCTACCTGCCGATCGACGTCGCGGCGGGCGCGCTGGACGACATGGCACGGCGGCTGCGCGCCGCGCGTCCGGACCTCGCCGTCCACCCGTTCTGCGGCGATTTCCTGCAGCCGCTCGTGTTGCCGCCGAGCGTCGACGGCCTGGCGAGGTTCGGCTTCTTCCCTGGCTCCACCATCGGCAACCTCGACCCGCAGGCCGCGCGCGCTTTCCTGGCCGAAGCGGCGAAGACGCTGGGCCCCGGCGCCTGGCTGGTGGTCGGCTTCGATCTGCGCAAATCCCCCGCGTTGATGGTGCCGGCCTACGACGACGCCGAAGGGGTGACGGCAGCCTTCAACCTGAACGTCCTGCATCGCCTGAACCGCGAGGCCGCGGCGGATTTCCGGCCCGACCTGTTCCGCCATTGCGCGCTGTGGAACGATGCCGAAGGCCGGATCGAGATGCATCTGGAAAGCCGCGTCCGGCAGGTGGTGCATCTCGCCGGCACGGCGGTCGACTTCGCCGAGGGCGAGACGATCCACACGGAAAACAGCTACAAGCACACGATCCCCGGCTTCCAGGCACTGGCGGCCGGCGCCGGCTGGCAGCCCGGCCCCGTATGGCGGGACGATGCTGCAACCTTCGCCATCCACGCGCTTCGGGCGCCGGCTCAGCGCTAGAACTTTCTGCACGCGCCGCACGTTGCGCCGCTGACCGCATACAGACGGGCAGGGTGCACATGAAGTTCAGGCGGGCAATTGACGCAGTTGTCGTGGCGCTCGCCATCGATGTTGGCGTGTCCGCGGTGAAGGCTGCGGCGCGACGCCTGCCGCACGCGGAGCCCGCCGGCAAACGGACCGACGGGCTGACCGCGGAACAAGCCGCCGGCAAGCCGCCCGGCATCGACGCCACCACGCCGAGCGAAATCCCTGTCCAGGGCTGGAAACAGATCATCAAGCGGGTGTTCAACCAGATCGGCGAAGACCGCGTGATGGCGGAAGCCGCCAGCGTCACCTACTTCTCGCTGCTGGCCATATTCCCGGCAATCGCCGCACTGATTTCGCTCTACGGATTGATCGCCGACCCCGCAACGATCGGCAAGCACCTGGACGCCATCGGCGGCGTCGTGCCGGGCGGCGGCGTGCAGATCATCAGCGACCAGATCCACGCTCTCACCTCGGCGCCGAAGAAGGGGCTGGGCCTCGGCGCGGTCATCGGTCTGCTCACCTCCATCTGGAGCGCCAATGCGGGCGTGAAATCGTTGTTCGATGCGCTGAACTCGGTTTACGAGGAACGCGAGACCCGCAGCTTCTTCCATCGCACCTGGCTGTCGCTGGCCTTCACTCTCGGCGCGCTGGTCTTCGTCATCCTGGCGCTGACCGCAGTCGTTGTCGTGCCGGCCATCCTGAAATTCGTCGGGCTCGGAACCGTGGGCGACCTGCTGCTGTCGGTCGGACGCTGGCCGGTGCTGCTGTTCGGCATCATGCTGTTCCTCGCGCTCACTTATCGCTACGGGCCGAGCCGCACCAAGGCGAAGTGGCGCTGGGTGAGCTGGGGCAGCGCGTTCGCCGGCATCTTCTGGCTGATCGGCTCGCTGGCGTTCTCGTGGTATGCGGCCAATTTCGGTAACTACAACAAGACCTACGGGTCGCTCGGCGCTGCGGTCGGCTTCATGACCTGGATCTGGATATCGACGATCATCGTGCTGGTCGGCGCCGAACTGAACGCCGAGATGGAGCACCAGACCGCCCGCGACAGCACCGTCGGCGAGGAGAAACCGCTGGGAGCGCGCGGCGCACGACGCGCCAACGAGGTCGCCGCCGCCTAGGGCCGGATACTCTAGGCTGGCGTCGTCGCGGCGAGTATAGCTCCGGCTCGAAACCGGAAGGCCCGCCCGATGCCTGCAACCCCCGATGTCTGACATCTATGCGTTTTCGGCGCGTACCCTCGACGGCGCCGATACCAGCCTGGACAAGTTCCGCGGGCAGGTGCTGCTGATCGTCAACACGGCCAGCAAATGCGGCTTCACCCCACAGTACGCCGGCCTGGAAGAACTCCAGCGGAAATACGCGGGGGAGGGGTTCTCGGTCCTGGGCTTCCCCTGCGACCAGTTCGGCCATCAGGAGCCGGGCGACGCCGCCGAGATCGCTACCTTCTGCACGACGAAATACGACGTCAGCTTCCCGATGTTCTCCAAGATCGAGGTGAACGGCGCCAACGCTCACCCGCTCTGGACCTGGCTGAAGAAGGAGAAGACCGGGTTCCTGGTCGGCGCCATCAAATGGAACTTCACGAAGTTCTTGGTGTCCCGCTCCGGCGACGTGCTCGAGCGGTTTCCGCCCACCACCTCGCCCGGCGCCCTGGCGCCCAAGGTCGAGGCAGCGTTGAAGGCGTGAAGCCCGGCGGAAGATGACGACCCTCACCGTCGATCTCGATGCCATCGCCGCCAATTGGCGCGCGCTGCAGACCCGTCACGAAGCGCCCGTTGCGGCGGTGGTCAAGGCCGATGCGTACGGCATGGGCGCGGCACAGGTCGGCGCCCGGCTGCTGGCTGAGGGCGCCCGGCACTTCTTCGTGGCCTACCCCGAGGAGGGACTGGCGCTGCGGCCGCACGTCCCTGGGGCGATGGTCGCCATCCTCAACGGCCTGGTGCCGGGGATGGCAGGGCTCTACGCACAGCACGGACTGGCGCCGGTGCTCGGCACCCGCCAGGATATCGAGGCCTGGGCCGCACAGGCCACACGCTTCGGCCGCCGGCTTCCGGCACTCATCCATGTCGATACCGGCATGAACCGCCTGGGCCTTTCGCGCGCCGAACTTGCCTGGCTGGCGGCGAACCCCGGTGCGCTCGACGGGATCGAGGTGCTGTTCGTGATGACGCATCTGGTCAGCGCCGAACTCCCCGGCGATGCCCGCAACCCCGCCCAGGCGGCGCGCTTCGCGGATGCGTGTCTCGCCATCCCCGAGGCGCCGCGCAGCATCGCCAACTCGTCGGGCGCGTTTCTCGGCGAGGGCTTCCGCAGCAGCCTGGCGCGTCCCGGCGCGGCGCTGTACGGCATCAACCCCACGCCCGGCCTGCCGAACCCGATGCGGCCGGTGATGCGGCTGACCGCGCGCGTGCTCCAGCTTCGCGACATCGAAGCGGGCGAGGCGGTCGGCTACAACGCGATCTGGACGGCGCCACGCCCGACCCGGGTCGCCACCGTGTCGATCGGCTATGCGGATGGCTACCACCGCGCGCTCTCCGTGCCGTCGCCGGAGCAGGATCCCGCCGGCGTGCAACCCTCGGGGCCCGCCGCGGCTTTTGACGGAGCCCGCCTGCCACTGATAGGCCGTGTTTCCATGGACCTCGCCACCTACGACGCGACCGGCCACCCCACGGTGGTCCAGGGTAGCGAGCTCGAGCTGATCGGCCCCGCCATCCCCCCGGACGAGGTCGCGGGCTGGGCCGGGACCAACGGCTACGAGGTGCTGACCTCGCTCAAGCCGCGTCACGGCCGCATCTACGCGGCGTTGTGAGCAGGAGTTGACCGCAATCATCGCTCTGCCGGGCGGGCTCGGCCGCCTGGTGCTGAGCATGCTGGGTGCTGCGGGGCGCGTCACGGTGTTCGGCGCCATCGGCTTCTCGCATGTCGTGCGGCCGCCGTTCTACGCCCGCCTGTTCTGGCGCAACTTCATCGACTTCGCCTATTTCAGCCTGCCCGTCGTGGCGATGACCGCGATCTTCTCCGGCATGGTCATCGCGCTGCAATCCTACACCGGCTTCTCCCGCTACGGTGCCACCAGCGCCATTGCGAACATCGTGCTGATCTCGGTCGTGCGCGAGCTGGCGCCGGTGCTCGCCGGGCTGATGGTCGCAGGACGGGTAGGGGCGGCAATGGCGGCCGAGCTCGGCACCATGCGGGTCACCGACCAGATCGACGCCTTGCGCACCCTGTCCACCGACCCGATGAAATACCTGGTGGCGCCGCGCCTGATGGCCGGGCTGCTGGCCCTGCCACTGCTGGTGCTGGTGGCCGACGTGCTGGGCGTGATGGGCGGCTTCCTGGTCGCCACCGTCAAGCTCGGCTTCGACCCGCACACCTACCTCGCCAACTCCATCGCTTTCCTGAACGTGACCGACGTGACCCTCAGCCTCGCCAAGGCCGCGGTGTTCGGCGTGATCGTGGCACTGATGGGCTGCTACCACGGCTATAACAGCCGGGGTGGCGCACAGGGCGTGGGATCGGCCACGACATCGGCCGTGGTCTCCGCCAGCATCCTGATCCTGGCGTTCGACTACGTGCTGACCGAATTGTTCTTCTCGCGATGAGCGGCGCCGTCACGGGGAGCGCTCCCGGCGCCACGACTCAGGCGGCGGTGCCTAAGATCCGGGTGCGCGGCCTGCGGAAGGCATTCGGCGACAAGCAGGTGCTGGACGGCATCGACCTGGACGTGCCGGCCGGAACGTCGCTGGTGGTGATCGGCGGCTCCGGCTCCGGCAAGTCGGTGCTGCTGAAATGCATCCTCGGCCTGATCGAGCCCGATAGCGGCACCATCGAGATCGACGGCCAGGACCTGGCCAGGCTGGACGGCCGTGCCCGGGCCGCCAAACGCGCCGAGATCGGGATGCTGTTCCAGAACGGCGCATTGTTCGACAGCCTGCCGGTCTGGGAGAACGTGGCGTTCGGCATGCTGGCCCTCGGTGCCGATCGGGCGAAGGCCCGGGTGCGCGCCGCCGAGGTGCTGGCGCAGGTCGGCCTGGCGGCGAGTGTCGGCGAGCTGTCGCCGGCGGAGCTGTCCGGCGGCATGCAGAAGCGGGTGGGGCTGGCGCGCGCCATCGCCGCATCGCCGAAGATCCTGTTCTTCGACGAGCCGACCACCGGTCTGGATCCGATCATGGGCGCGGTGATCGACGGGCTGATCGTCGATTGCGTCCGCAAGCTCGGTTCGACCGCCATCGCCATCACCCACGACATGGCTAGCGCCACGCGCATCGGCGATGCGGCGGCCATGCTGTTCCGCGGCAAATTAGTGTGGCAGGGGCGCGCGTCGGCGTTGCTGGACAGCGGCAATGCGCTCGTGGACCAGTTCACGCATGGACGGCGCGATGGGCCGATACAAATGGAACTGCGCAAGTAGCTCCGGCCTTTGGAAGTCCAAGCTTCTGACGGGAATGAACGGATGTCTTTTGGGAGAAGCGGCATGATCGAGGCCAGGTATGGATGGGCGCGCCGGGCGCTGGGCGCGGTGGCACTGGCTGCACCTCTGACTGCCGGCCTCGCCCTCGCGGCGCCCCAGGCATTGGCCCAGCAGGCCGCGGAACAGACCAGCGCCGCCGACCAGGTCGTGGGATTGTTCGGCGCCACCTGCCTGCACTTTGCCGGCGATGTCGCGGCGATGCGCGGATTCCTGCAGCAGCAGGGCGCGCCGCAGATGCCGGTGGCGGCGCGCGACGCGTTCCTGGCCGGGCGGCACGGTCAGGTTTACGACGTGAGCTACCAGGCAACCAAGCTGGCCCTGGTGTCGATCGACGATGGCGGCTGCGAGGCGGTGACCGAGCAGGCCGATGCCCAGCAGGTGCTGAGCATCCTCAACCAGGCGTCGCAGGAGAACCACATCGCGCTCACGCCGCTCGGCGCGCAAAACGGCCCGAAAGGACGGCCCGGCGTGCAGCAGACCGCCTTCTCCGTCACCCTGGCCGGCAAGCCGATGCACGTGCTGGTGTCGACCGCGCCCTCGCCGCCCCAGGCCGTGCTGACGCTGGTTCCGCGCTAGCGCCCAAGCCGCCGATGACATTGTCGGTTCGTCTCGCCTGCACCGGGTTCGCCCGGTCGCTTCGTTTCTACAACGATGTGCTGGGCTTCACCACGATGCGCTACATGCCCGAGCAGCGTTGCGCCGAGCTCGAGCGGGACGGCGTGGCGGTGGAGATAGCCGAGGGCGCCGAGGGCAGCCTGGCGCCGTTGGAGTACCCGTTCGGGCGCGGCATCACGCTGATGGTCTGGACGCAGGATGCCGATGCCGTGCTGAGCGGCGTGGAAGCCTATGGCGCCCGCCTGCACCGCCCGATGGAGGAAGTCTGGCGCGAGGAAGACGGCGCCCGGATCGGCCACAAGGCATTCGAAGTGGTGGACCCCGACGGCTACACCCTCCGTTTCTGCGAGGCCCTGCCGCCGGCCGTGCTGCGCTGACACGCAAAACCATTGACACCCCTCACCGTCAGTGTGTATCATACACACGATGAAAAGCGCCGACCTTATTCGTGAGTTGAGGCGTGCCGGATGGTTCCTGGACCGGGTGCGCGGTTCGCACCATGTTTTCGGTCATCCCGACCGCCCGGGCCATGTCGTTGTGCCGCACCCGAAGAAGGATCTCGGCCGCGGCCTGGTCGCCGCGATCCGCAAGCAGGCCGGCCTTTGAAGGGAGCAAAATCGTGCATTACCCCATCGCCATCGAGCCCGGGACGGACAGCACCGCCTTCGGCGTTGTCGTGCCCGACCTGCCTGGTTGTTTCTCGGCGGGCGACACGCTGGACGAGGCCATGACCGAGGTGGAGGAAGCGATCGCCGCGTGGGTAGATTCCGCGCTCGATCAGGGACAGCCCATTCCACCGCCCAGCAGCCTGGAGACGATCCGCCGCGACAAGCAGTATGCCGGCTGGATCTTCGGTATCGTGGCGCTCGACCCTGCAGCCCTGGACGACACGACCGAGCGGGTGAACATCACCCTGCCGCGCCGCGTGCTGAAGCGCCTCGATGTGCAAGCACGCGCAGCCGGGGAAAGCCGGTCCGGCTACATCGCCAAGCTGACTCTGTCGGAGCCGCTGCGTGCAGCCTCGTAGCAGGTCCCGCACTCCGCTTGGCTAAGCCCGTCGCCCGCTACGTCTGCCAGTCCTGTGGGGCCGTCACCGCCAAATGGGCCGGCCGCTGCGAAAGCTGCGGCGAGTGGAACACCATCGTCGAGGAGCAGGCGGAAGCCCGCCCCGGCGCAGCGCGCAAGCCCGGCGGACGGGTGGCGTTCGTCGGCCTCGCGGGACAGGCGGAGCCGCCGCCCAGGCTGCTGACCGGCATCGGCGAGCTGGACCGGGTGCTCGGTGGCGGCCTGGTCGCCGCATCCGCGGTCCTGGTCGGCGGCGACCCTGGCATCGGCAAGTCGACGCTGATGCTGCAGGCCGCCGCGGCGTTGAGCCGCGCCGGCCGGCGGGTGCTGTACATCTCCGGCGAGGAGGCGATCGAGCAGATCCGCCTGCGTGCACGCCGCCTCGGGCTGGAGAATGCGCCGCTGGAACTCGCGGCCACCATCAACGTGCGCGACATCGCCGGCGCGCTGGAGAGCGAGCGCGACCTGGCGATGGTGGTGATCGACAGCATTCAGACGATGTGGCTCGACACCGTCGAGAGCGCACCCGGCACG
>CAZZWO010000030.1:0-10904 GCA_964657885.1 uncultured Acetobacteraceae bacterium
CAGGGCGTCATCGACCCGCTGGGCGGCATCAACACGCTGTGGCCGCTATTCGGCATCTCCAACCAGATGCTGGCGGCGATCGCCCTGACGCTGGCGGCCGTCGTGCTGTTCAAGATGAAGCGGCAGCGTTACGCGGCGGTGGCCCTGGTGCCGGCGGGCTGGCTTGCCGTCTGCACGCTGACTGCGGGCTGGCAGAAGATTTTCTCGGCGACCCCCGCGATCGGCTTCCTGGCACACGCCCAGAAGTTCTCGTCCGCGTTGCAGGCCGGGCATGTGCTCGCTCCGGCCAAGACGGTCGCCGACATGCATCAGGTGTTGACGAACGATTATGTCGATTGCGGCCTGACGGCGTTGTTCATGAGCGTGGTCGTGCTGATGCTGGTGGCGGGCGTGGTCTCGATGGTGCGCGCGTTGGGCGAGGGCCGGGTCAGCACGCAGGAGCAGGATTATGATCTGCCGCTGCTTCGGACATAGCCTGGACCTGTCCGCCCTGGCCCGCCGTGCATCCGAGACGGCGCAACTCATGGTGGGCGTGCCCGACTACGCCACGTACCTGGCGCATCTTGCCGAAACGCATCCCGGCACCGCGCCGATGTCGCGCGAGGCGTTCTTCCGCGAACGGCAAGCCGCACGCTATGGGGCCGGCGGAAACCTTCGATGCTGCTGACCGGCTTGTGGACCGGCCCGGCGGCGCAGATTGCACGGGAGATGGCGGATGTTCGCTGAGGTTCGCCGGTGTCTGAGATCCAGCGTGGTGATGCTGGTCCTGGCAGCATTCGGCCTTGCGGGACCGGCGGCATCCGCGCCGGCGGCAAACCCCGGCGGCCTGCACCTTGTGCCCTCGGGAGCACCGGCGCCGATCATCACCGATGAACAGCGCGACGCGCTGGGCCTGAAGTTCGGCCCGGACGCGCCCATCGACTTCTTCCAGGGGCGCGACGGCCGGTATTACCTCAACTCGTCGGGTTCGCTCGGTGCCAGGAACGGTCCGGGGCGTAACGCCGCCTGGAACCTGCATGTCGACAGCCAGCTCACCCGGGTGTTGGCGCTCGACTCCGACGCGCCCGCCACCGGCCCCGGCGACGTCCGCATCATCATGACCAGCCATGCCGCAGAATGCGGGTCCGGCCGGCAAAGATTGCGTGCGACGGACCCGGGAGGTGCGGCCTGCAACCAGTATTTCGACCGTGATTATGCCGGCGGCGGGGCGTATTTCCGCTGCCCGGATAACGCGACCAGCGTGTATTTCTATCACGGCGAGAACCACACCTCACCCGACGGCGTGGGCGGGAAGGGCGGCTGGTTCGGGCTCGGCGTCGGCGTTTTCAACGACAGCGAAACCAGCGTCACCCGGTCGGGCAACACGCCAGCCAGCGGCGGCAACGCCACCGGTCAGATCATCGGCATGAACATGAGCACCACCTGGCGCGGCGGCCCGGGTGCATACACCGCACCACCTCAGGACAACCCGTTCAACGGCGTGCCGAGCGTGGTGAGCGGTGCCGACGGTTACCTGTACTTATACCATGGGAATGCAACGACCGATCCTGCGTATAATCCATCCGCCTGCCGCCCCGCTTGCATGAGCATCAGCCGTGCGCCGATCACCGCATTCTGCCGAAGCGTGAAAAGCGGTTCACCGGTGAGCTGGCAAAACTATTATCAGGGGGCATGGACTCAGCCGGCGGTGCAGGGCGCCGGGTCGGCATCCGGTTTCGGGGCCGGCGGCGCCTTCACGCCGCTGATCCCCGATGCGCTTGCTGGCGAATTCGGCGGCACGGTCACATACATGCCGCAGCGCCGGCTGTATGTCATGACCCGTCTGTATAAGGGTGGCATCGATGCCCGGTATTCAACGACGGGACTGAGCTGGTCCGGACCGCAGATGCTGCTGCCCGAACCCGCAGGCACCACGCCGAACGGCGACGCGATGATGGTGCTATACCCGCGCGTCATCGTCACCCACACGCAAAACGGCAACGAGCAATACCTGCTCACCTACGTCCTGGCCACCAAAGGCCGCTTCTGGCGCTGGGCCCAACTCATGCGCCAACCGCTAACCCTCGCAAGCGGCTAACACCGCACCACGGTGGCCCGTGATCCGTAGCCCGTAGGGTGGGTAGGCGAAGCGCCACCCACCACCTGCCTAGCCACACGTGACATCGCAACAACCAGCAGCTCAACTCAAACCGAAAAATACTTCGCCGCGGGATTGACCACGACAATCGCGCTGGTGCTCTGCTCCGGATGCAATTGCGATTCGTCCGACAGCGACACGCCGATCTTCTCCGACCCAAGCAGTTGCAGCAGCATTCCCTGGTCCTCCACCCGCGGACAGGCCGGATAGCCGAACGAATACCGCGAGCCGCGATAACCCTGCGCGAGCATCTTTTCCAAGTCGCGGTCATCCTCGCCGGCAAATCCGAGCTCCGCCCGAATGCGCTTGTGCACGTATTCCGCCATCGCCTCGGCCATCTCCACGGACAGGCCATGCAGATAGAGGTAGTCCTGGTAACGGTTATCCTCGAACCAGACACGCGCCGTGTCGCTGGCGGCCTGACCGACGGTGACGACCTGCAGACCGATCACGTCACGCTCCGGCTCGTCCACGTCGCGGAAGAAGTCGGCGATGCAATCGCCGTCCTCCCGCGGTTGGCGCGGCAGACTGAAACGCGCCACTTCCGTCGAGCCGTCCTGCTCGAACAGGATCAGGTCGTTGCCCTGGCCGGCGGCTTTCCAATACCCGTAGATGGCTTGCGGGCGCAGGATGTTCTCGGTTTCGCAGAGGGCCAGCATGCGCTTCATGATCGGGCGCAGCTCCTGCTTCGCCCAGCCGAGGAAATCATCCAGGTTCTTGCCCTGTTTGCGGAAGCCCCACTGGAATTGGTACAGGCTGCGCTCGTTGAGGAACGGCACGACCGCTTTTGCCGGCGCCTCGATCATCCGCGCGCCCCAGAAGGGCGGGGTCACCACCGGCGTCCCGTGCGTCAGCCGCCGGCGGCGCGCCTGCACGGCCGCGACGTCGATCGGGCGCCACGCCCGTTCGTCGGCCTTTCCGATGCTGCGCTTCGTGTTGCGTGCCTTGCCGCTGCGCTTGGCCTGCAACGCCGACAGGTAATCGTCGAAGCCGTTGCCGGTCACCTTGTCCATCAGGTGCAAGCCGTCGAACGCATCGCGCGCATATGCGACGCGGCCGGATGCGTACGCCGCCACACAGTCATCCTCGACATAGTTGCGGGTGAGCGCGGCGCCGCCCAGCAGCACAGGAATCTCCAGTCCCTGGCGGCTCATCTCCTCCAGGTTCTCGCGCATGATCACCGTCGATTTCACCAGCAGGCCGGACATGCCGATGGCGTGGGCGTGATGCTCGCGTGCGGCATCGACCATGTCGGCCAGCTTCACCTTGATGCCGAGGTTGACCACCCGGTAGCCATTATTGGTCAGGATGATGTCGACAAGGTTCTTGCCGATGTCGTGCACATCGCCCTTCACCGTCGCCAGGACGATCGTGCCTTTCTCCTGCCCGGCCACCCGCGTCATCATCGGTTCGAGGTAGGCGACGGCGGCCTTCATCGTCTCGGCGCTTTGCAGCACGAACGGCAACTGCATCTTGCCGGCGCCGAACAGCTCGCCAACGATCTTCATGCCGCCGAGCAGGATGTCGTTGATAATTGCCAATGGCTCGTGCGCGACCAGTGCGTCGTCCAGTTCGCGCTCCAGCCCCTTGCGGTCGCCATCCACGATGCGGTCGCGCAAGCGGCCCTCGACCGTTTCGCTGCGCGCGCGCTTCGTCGCCTCAGCGAGTTTGCGATCCGCAAAAATCTCCAGCATGCGCTGCAGCGGGTCGTAACCCTCGCGCCGCCGGTCGAAGATCAGGTCTTCCGCGACCTCGACCTCTTCGGGGGCAATGAGGTGGAGGGGCCGGATCTTGCTGACATGCACGATGGCGCCGGTCATGCCCGCACGCACCGCATGGTCCAGGAAGACGCTGTTCAGGACCGCACGCGCCGCCGGGTTCAGCCCGAAACTGACGTTGGACAGGCCGAGGATGATCTGGATGTCAGGAAACCGGTCCCGGATCAACCGGATGCCGTCCAGCGTCCACTCCGCCAGCTTGCGGTCATCCTCGTTGCCGGTGGCGACGGTGAAGGTGAGCGGGTCGATCAGCAGGTCGCTCTGCGGCAGGCCGAACCTGTCGCAGGCGAACGCCACCAGCCGCTCGGCGATGGCGAGCTTGGCTTCCGCCGTCTTGGCCATGCCGGTCTCATCGATCGTCAGCGCAATGACCGCCGCGCCGAACTTCTTGGCCAGACGCAGCCGGTCCGCGGCCGCGCCCTCGCCATCCTCGAAATTGATCGAGTTGATGATCGGCTTGCCGCCATGCAGCTTCAGCGCGCTCTCGATCACCGGCGTCTCGGTGCTGTCGATCACCAGCGGCACGTTGACCGAGTTGGTGAACCGGCGGATCACCTCGTTCATCTCGGCCGTCTCGTCGCGCCCGACAAAGGCGGTGCAGACATCGAGGCTGTTGCTGCCCTCGGCCGCCTGTTCGCGGCCGACACTGACGCAACCGTCCCAATCGCCGGCCTCCTGCAGCTCGCGCCATTTCTTCGACCCGTTGGCGTTGCACCGCTCGCCGATGCTGAAGAAGCTGTTGTCCTGCCGCAGGGGCGTTGCCGAGTAGAGGCTGGCGACCGACGGCACCCACACCGAACTCCGCGGGACGGGCACTGGCCGGAGCCCGCTTCCCGCCCGGCGCCGCAGCATGGCGTCCAGCGCCTGGATGTGCGGCACATCGGTGCCGCAGCATCCGCCGATCAGGTTGAGGCCATCTTCCTCGACAAACCGCTCCATCCAGCTCGCCATCTCGGCGGCACCGAGCGGATAGCGGGTATGCCCATCTACCAGCTCCGGCAGCCCGGCATTGGGCTGCACGCTCAGCAGGCCGGGCCAGTTGGCCGCCAGCCAGCGCACATGTTCGGCCATCTCCTGCGGGCCGGTGGCGCAATTCAGCCCGAGCAGCGGCACATCGAGCGAATGGACCACTGTGGCTGCCGTTGCGATATCCGGCCCCACCAGCAGCGTGCCGGTCGTCTCGACGGTAACCTGCACGAAGATCGGCGTGTCACGGCCGGCCTCGGCGCGGGCGATCTTGGCGCCGTTGACCGCGGCCTTGATCTGCAGCGTGTCCTGGCACGTCTCGATCAGGAAAGCGTCCACCTCGCCGTCGATCAATCCCCGGCACTGTTCGGTCAGCCCGGCCTCCAGCGTGTCGTAATCGATGTTGCCGAGCGACGGCAGCTTGGTTCCGGGCCCGACGCCGCCGACCACCCACCGGTGCCGCCCGTCGGAGAACTCCGCCGCCGCCTCGCGCGCCAGACCGGCCGCCGCGCGGTTGATCTCGCGTGCACGGTCCTGCAGCCCGAACTCACCGAGGGTGATCGGCGATGCGCCGAAAGTGTTGGTCTCGACCATGTCGGCGCCGGCCGCGAAGTAGCCGCGGGCGATGTCGCGCACCAGGTCCGGGCGCGACAGGTTCAGCACATCGGTGCAGTTTTCCTGGCCCCAGTAATCACGGTCCACGTCCAGGTCCATCGCCTGCACGCGGCTGCCCGTGCCGCCGTCGCACAGGAGAACAGTGTCGCGCAAAGCATCCAGCAGGTGTGGTCTGGTCAACAACAGGGTCCCTCGGTCGGCATGACGCACAATGCCAGATGGTCTGGCGATGCACGGATATAATGCTCACGTAAGGTAAAACATGAGTTTCAGCCTGGACGCACGCATACCGGTCATCTTCGGCACGCCGGAGCAGGCGGGACCCGATGATGCCGTGCTGGTCGAGGGCGGCGCCGAGCCCGGCCCTGGCGCACAGGCAAGCTTTCAGCCGGCTGTCGAAACCGGCCACGGGGCGGGCTGCGCCTGCTGCCTGCCGCGCAACCAGGCAGGCCGGGCGTTGGCGGCGTTGCTGCAGGATCGCGCGCGCGGGCGCGTACCGTTCTTCAACCGTGTGTTGGCGTGTCCGACCAGCGACGCCGGCCGCGCCGAGCTGGAAGCGGCGCTGGACTGCGATCCGGTAGCGGCCGCGTGTTTCAGGCGAGCTTCTCCGGCACGTCCCGGTCACCCTGGCCGAGCGGGCGCTGCATGATCACCACGTCCAGCCACCGCCCGAACTTCACGCCGCAGGATCGCATGACCCCGGCCCGCAGGAACCCCAGGCTCGCATGCATGCCGATGGAACCGATGTTGTCGCTGTCGCCGATCAGCGCCAGCATCTGCCGGTAGCCACGCGCCTCGGCCAGCGTCAGCAGCTCGGCCACGATCGCCTTGCCGACACCCTGGCCGCGCACGTCCTCGCGCACGTAAACGCTATCCTCGACCGTCCAGTCATAGGCGCTGCGGTGACGAAACCGGCCGTAATAGCCATAGCCGAGCACCCCGGTCGCATCCCTGGCCACCAGCCAGTCATGGCCCCCGGCGACCCCTGCGGCATGGCGCCCGGTCATCTCCTCGATGCTGGGGGGCACTTCCTCGAAAGTGCCGGTGCCGTGCAGCACGTGGTGGGCGTAGATCGACTGGATTTCGGGCAAATCGGGGGCGGACGCGGTCTCTATCTGCACGCATGGTCTCCTGGCACGCGAAAGCTTAACCTGGACCCGCGAAAGCGCCATGGGGCAGGGTAGGCGGGCTGCCGGGCGCGTCGACCCTGCCGTGAAGCTGGTGAAGACGGCACGCATGCGGAACAGGCCAGGAAAACCGCCGAAAATTATGCCATTCTAAGGGAACTCCGTGTTATTGGGCGGCCAGAGAAAGGCCATCCGCCGCGGTTTCCGGCCCGGTGGCGCCGGTATTCGAGTTCAGAGGGATCATACGTGTCAGACACTCCCGAGCCATTGCAGATCGAGTCGGACGTCGCTGCCGAGGCGTTAACCCCGACCGAGCTGCGGCTCCGAGCTGTCATAGCAGCGGCTCGCTTCCATGGCGTCGATCTGGACATGGGCGATTACCGCGGCGTGGCCGGCGAGCCTTATCCGTCGCCCGCCTCTCTCGTGACTTGGCTCAAGGATCAGGGACTTAGCGCTCGCGCGCTGAAGCTCGTCTGGCGCAACCTGTTCCGCTTCAAGGAAGCGGCGCCTGTGGTGCTGCTGCTCAAGGACGGCACCGCGGGCCTGGTGGTCGGCGCCGATACCGGGCGTGACATCGTTTGGCTGAAAAGCCCGACGTCGCGCGATGCCGAGCCGCCGGTCGCGGTCGACCGGCTGCGGCTGGAACAGGCCTGGGGCGGCGAGACGCTGCTGATCAGGCGTCCATACGGGCAGGGCGAAGGCGAGGCGCCGTTCACCCTCAACTGGATTTTCAGCAAGGTCCTGGAGGAGAAGAAATTCCTCACCCAGATCGGCTACGCGTCGGTGGTGATTTCGGCCCTGACCATCGTGCCGGCCCTGATGGTGATGGCAGTCATCGACCGCGTGCTCGAGTACAACAGCCTTTCGACCTTCTACCTGCTGGCCGCCATCATGGGCGTGCTGATGTTCTTCGAGGCGGTGATCGGCTGGGCACGGCGTGAGCTCGTGCTGGTGTTGTCCGCCCGGCTGGACGTCCGGCTGAACCTCCACGTGTTCGGCCGGCTGCTCGCCCTGCCACTCGACTACTTCGAGCGTAGCCAGGCCGGTGAAACCATCTCGCGTCTGCGCGAGGTGTTCCGCGTGCGTGAGTTCCTCACCGGCAAGCTGCTCTACACCTTCCTGGACGGCATCACCCTGCTGATCATGCTGCCGTTCATGTTCTACATGGAACCGACGCTGGCCTGGGTGGCCATCGCCGTGGCCGGCCTGATCGCGCTGATCATCATGGCCTTCCTGCGGCCCGTCGGCCGTCTGATTGCGCTCGCCATCCAGGCCGAGCACAAGAAAGGCGCGGTCATGAGCGAGACGGTTTACGGCATTCGGACCGTCAAGTCGCTGGCGCTGGAGCCACAGCAGAAAGTGGTCTGGGACGAGCGTGTGGCCGATGCCGGGCGCTGGCGCCTGGCGGCCGGGCGTCTGGGCAACTGGCCGCAGACGCTGATCGACCCTCTGCAGACCTTCATGTCACGCGGCGTGGTGCTGTTCGGCGCCTTCCTCGCGCTGCAGAACGACACCACGGTGGATAAGGGCGGCCTGATCGCTTTCATGATCCTGAGCAGCCGTGTTGCCTCGCCGCTCGTGGGCTTTGCCCGTCTGCTGGAAGATTTCCACGAGGTACGCACCGCGGTCGGCCAGATCGCCAAGGTGCTGAACAACCCGACCGAGACCCGCGCCCAGACCGACGGCATGCGGCCGCAGTTCGAGGGTCAGGTCACGTTCGAGGATGTCACCTTCACCTACCCGCTGGGCCAGCGCCCCGCGCTGAACAAGGTCAGCTTCTCCATCCCGCCCGGCACCATGCTGGGGCTGGTCGGCCGAAGCGGCTCGGGCAAGTCGACGATCACCCGGCTTCTGCAGGGCATCAACCGCGAGTACTCCGGCGCGGTGCGGATCGACGGTGCGGAACTGCGCGAGATCAACCTCTCGCATCTTCGCCGCAGCTTCGGTGTCGTCTTACAGGACAACTTCCTGTTTCGCGGCACGGTGCGCGACAACATTACGGCCGGCCGCGCAGGCCTCACGCTCGAAGATGCGGTCCGTGCGGCCCGCCTCGCCGGCGCCGAGGAATTCATCGAGCGGATGCCCCAGGGCTACGACACCTGGATCGAGGAAGGCTCGGCCAACATCTCCGGTGGCCAGCGTCAGCGCCTGGCTATCGCCCGCGCGCTGATCACCAACCCGCGCATCATGATCCTGGACGAAGCGACCAGCGCGCTCGACCCCGAGAGCGAGGCGCTGGTCAACGCGAACCTGACCCGCATCGGCAAGGGCCGGACGATGGTGATCGTGTCCCACCGTCTGTCCAGCCTGGTGAATTGCGATCTCATCATGGTGCTCGACCGTGGCGCAGTCGTGGACATCGCGCCGCACGACGTCCTGCTCGACCGCTGCGCCGTGTATCGCACGTTGTGGAACCAGCAGAACCGCCACATCGATCCGGTCCGTGCAGCCGCCGCCCTGGCTCAGGGGGAGTAAGCCATGTCCGTCACAACCACTCCCCCGCCCGTCCCGACACGCGAGGCACCGCCTGCCAAGCCCGGCCTGTTCTCCGGCCGTGTCCGCCGCAACAAGGACGACACACCCGCCGAACTGATGGAGTTCTACTCGCCATCGATGGCGTTGGCCGCAATACCGGCCAAGCGCGCGGCGAGGAACACCGTGGCGCTGATCGGCACGCTGGTGATGATCATCTTCATCCTCTTCGGCGTGATGACGGTCGATCGCGTGGTCGCCGCATCGGGCAAGATCGTCTCGATGACGCCCGAGACCGTTGTGCAGCCGCTGAACACATCGATCGTCAAGACGATTGCGGTGTCGGCGGGCGACATCGTCCGCAAGGGCCAGCTTCTTGCGCAGCTGGACCCCACGCTGACCACGGCGGACAACACCGCGGCGCTGGACCAGGTGGATCGCTACCAGACCGAGATCGACCGGCTGACCGCCGAAAACCGCCAGGTGCAGTATCGGCCGCGCCAGTTGACCCCGGGCGCACTCGTGCAGGAAGGCATCTTCGCGCAGCGTGCTTCGGCCCGTGAAGCCGAGCTGCGCTACTACCAGGGCCAGATCTCCGCCCAGCTCGCGCTTCAGGCGCAGGCTGATGCCAGCGTGCGCCAATACGCCAAGGAGACCGGCGTTGCGGTAGACGTGGAAAAGATGCGCGTTCAGCTCGAGCATGACCAGGTGGGCAGCCGCCTCGACACGCTGGCCGCGGTGAACCAGCGTCTCGAATCCGAACGTCAGGTGCTGACGAGCATCCAGCAATCCGAGAGCGCGCGTCAGAACGCCGCCGCTCTCAAGGGGCAGCTCGACAACTACAACCAGCAATGGTTTGCCGATGTGTCGCAAACCATCACGTCGGACAACGTGCAGCTGGCGACCTACCGAGACCAGCTGGAACACGCTGCCCTGAACAGCAAACTCATCGACCTCCGGGCCGAGCAGGACTCTACCGTGCTGTCCGTGGCGCCCGTGTCCGTCGGTTCGGTCCTGCAGGGTGGCCAGACGTTCTTCACGCTCGTTCCGCTGAATGCCCCGCTCGAGATCGACGCGCAGATGACCGGCGACGAGTCGGGGTTCGTGGCAACCGGCCAGCCGGTGCAGATCAAGTTCGCCGCTTACCCTTCAACCACCTTCGGCTACGGCCAGGGCTCCGTTCGCATCGTGAGCTCGGACAGCTTTCTCACCAGCAGCGGCGCTTCACCCAGCACCGCGAGCAGTGCCGGAACCACAGCCAACTCCATCTTCACCGGTCAGGCCCCGAACAGCCCGTATTTCTATGACGTGCGTATCACCCTCGATCGACTCGCTCTGCGGCACATCCCCAAGGACGCCCACGTTCTTCCCGGCATGCCGGTGGAAGCCGACATCAAGGTGGGTGAGCGGACCATTTGGGAATACCTGATCGAACGCGTGATGCCGATCGTCCAGACCGGGATGCGTGAGCCGACCTGAGGACAAACCGGGCCCGACCAAGCGCCATTGCTGACGACCATGCGCGGTCGTTGGTGATGGCGAGCTTGGCCGGGGTGGCGTGATAAGCCGCCGCTCGGACCTGGGCTCTCGCGCGGCGCGGGGCCGACAGAAGTACCCAATCTGCTCCGTGGCAGGGTTTGCAAGCCGCTTTGCGGACACACGGAGCCAAGTTTGGGACACCGCTGTCGGGAATCTCTTTACAACATCGATACTTTCGTGGGTTTTTAGTTCATAGCCGACCATCAACCCGAAAAGTTCAGGACCGACGACAGGTATGCTGACGCTTATCGACCGTATCGTCTCGGCGGG
>CAZZWO010000030.1:10914-20429 GCA_964657885.1 uncultured Acetobacteraceae bacterium
GGCGGGCTCGCCCGCCGCGGCGCTCAGACGCGCCATTCAGCTTGATGAGGCCGGCCAGCAACGGCGTTCGTTTGCATTGTTCAGCCGGGCAGCGCGCGCCGGTTTGCCCGAGGCGCAATTCTGGGTCGGCCGCGCCTACCTAAAAGGCTCCGGCGTACCGGTCAGCCGGCGTGACGGTGCAGCCTGGCTTGAACGGGCGTCACAGGCCGGCTGGGTGGAAGCGCAAACCCTGCTCGCGACGCTCTACCTCTACGGACTCGCCGGCCGCGGAAACAAGGCCTCACCCGGCAGCCCGCTATTCGCTCGCGGCGCAACGTCTGGCGCAGACGAGCCGGATTTCCCATCGGCACTGAAGTGGGCGCGGCGTGGCGCCGAAGGTGGATCGCCGGAGGCGCAGGCGCTGCTCGGCTACATCCTCACCTCGGGCCCGGACGACCTGCGGGACCTTGTGGAAGCGGACCAATGGTACGAACGCTCGGCCGCCGCAAACTGCCCGCAAGGCTTTTTGGGCCGCGGCTTGTCGCTCCTGCGAAGCGCCACCGATTACGACAGCCACGCCGTTGCCGCCGTTGCCTTGAAAAAGGCGGCGGATTCCGGCCTGCCGACCGCGCTGTATCTTCTTGGCGTCATGCACGAGCGCGGCGCCGGCATGCCCGCCAGCCTCGAAATGGCGGCCGCATACTATAAGCAATCGGCTGAAAAGAACGTCAGAAGCGGCCAGGCGCGCTGGGGCTTGGCGCTGCTGGAAGGGCGCGGGGTCGCGCGGAACCCCGTGGAAGGTGAGTCCTGGCTGCGGCGCGCCGCCAATGCCGGCGATCGCGAAGCGGCTGCCCTGGTCGGCGACATCTATGCGCGCGGTGGAGACCTGCCGCCGAACTACGCCGAGGCGGCAATCTGGTACAACCGCTCGGCGGAAGCCGGCCACGCTGCGGCCGCTCGCGCCTTGGGATTACTGTTCCTGACCGGCGCCGGCGTCCATCGCGACCCCGAGGAAGCCGGCCGCTGGTTTCGCCGGGCCGCCGAGGGTGGAGACCGGCAGGCACAGGCCGATTTGGCAAACCTTCTGCTATCCGGCAACGGCTCCGACGAGGACGGCCAGCGCACCCGCGAGTTGTTCGAGGCGGCCGCGGGTTCGGGTGACCTGGTCGCCGCCTTCAACCTGGGCGTCTGCCTCGCGGAGGGCGTCGGAGTGGAACGCGATGACCGCCGCGCGATCCTGTGGTTGCGCCGGGCCGCCGACGGCGTGGTGAACGCGCAGTATTGGTATGGCCGGATGCTGGCCGAGGGCCGCGGCGTGGAGGCCGATCCCGTCGAGGGCCGCGTGTGGATAGCGCGCGCCGCCGCCTCCGGCATGCTGGACGCCGAGGTGGCGCTGGCCGAAATGTCGCTGAACGGCACCGGTGGCGTCCGCGACCACGACGAATCGCTGCGCCTGTTCCGACGTGCTGCCGAACAGGGCCATGTGGGCGCCATGTTCGCCGTCGGCGCCATGCTGGGCGGCGGCCATGACGTGCCGGAGGATCGGGCAGAGGCAAGGCGCTGGTATCGGATGGCGGCCGAAAAGGGCCACCTGCACGCCCAGATGATGCTCGGGCGATTCCTGGCGCGCGCCCTCGGCGGAGATCAGGACGTGCGTGAGGCGCGGATCTGGCTCGAGCGCGCCCGGGCGGCCGGTCTCGAGGAAGCGAACATCGATCTTGGACGCCTCGATGGCGAGGCTGCGCAACCCGCGATGCTGCGGCCGGCAGTCGGTTCGTGACGCCGTGATGGCGCGCGGCCTACTCATCCTTGGCTGATTTCCGCCAGGACTCGCCCGCCTTTCCACGCAAGAAGCCCGAACTCGATCTCAGCCGCGCCCGGGCGAACGCACGGGCGGCGTGGGACAAAGGCGAGTCGCTGGCGGCAGCGGGCGACATCGCCGGCGGGCTGGCGTGGCTGGAGCGCGCTTACCGCCTCGCCCGGTCGGATCAGAACTTGTGCTTTGCGCTGGCGTCGTTGCGGCTGCGTAGCGGGCAGTTCGAGGCCGCGGCGTCGCTGTTCCGCGACATGGCGCAACATCACGACGTGCGCGAGTGCTGGACCGGGCTGGCGGTTGCAAGCCTGCACGCCGGGCGGCTGGACGAAGCGGCCGGCGCCGCCCAGCGTGGCCTCGCCGCACACGCCGCCGATCCCGTGCTGGCGGCCGTCGCTACAGAGGTTGCCGCCCGTGCGGGCCTGCCTGGCTGGTGCGGCCTGCTTGCGGATGGTGCGCTGCTGGTGCACCCGCCCGATACCGTGCCGGACCTCCGGCTCGACGGGCTGCCATGCGCGGTCCCACGCCACCGCACAGGCCGCGCCGGGGCTGGCGGCATCCGGCTTCCTCCCGCCTGGCAGCAGGCCGCGCGCTTGGCCGTGACGGTGAACGGTGTGGATCTGCTCGGCAGCCCTATCGACCTGGCAGCCGTCAGGCGCGTGGAAGGCTTCGTCGAGCGCCTCGGGGATACGGTCAAAGGCTGGGCGTGGCTCCCTTCGTCCCCGGACACCGACCCACGTGTGTTCGTAACGATATCCGGCGCTGACGGCGCCGGCGGACCGAGGCGCTCGATCGTTGCGAAAGCCAGGCTGGCCGAAGTGACGGGCGATGTTCCGCTGGCCCGCCCGCGCAGCTTTTCGTTCCGCCTACCAAGAAACGCTTCGGCCGACATTCTTGGCCCCGATGGGCGGCACCTCCTTGGCAGCCCCATCTGTCCGGAACTGCCGGAATGGGCGGGCGCGCACACCGTTGCGGACTCGGAACTGATGGCCGAGCCGGATTTGCCGGTCGACGTGATCGTGCCGGCCTACCGGGGCCTTGCCACCACGCTCGCCTGCCTGAACGCCGTCCTGGCGACGTTGCGTGCGCCCGACCGGCTGGTCGTGGTGGACGATGCATCGCCCGAACCGCAGCTCGTCTCCGCCCTGGATGCGCTCGCCGCGGCCGGCCGCATCGTCCTGATCCGGCCGGCCGCGCACGCTGCCGCCCCGGCGCCGCGGGCCGGTGGATTTCCGGCCGCTGTCAACGCCGGCATGCGCGCCGCCGCTGGCCGGCACGTCGTGCTGCTGAACAGCGACACGCTGGTGGCGCCCGGATGGCTGCACACCCTGCGCGCGGCCGTGTGCAGCGCGCCCGACATCGGCACCGGCACGCCGCTTTCCAACGAGGCGAGCATCTTCAGCTACCCGCTGGCCGAAGGCGGCAACCCAGCGCCGAACCTCGCCGAAACCCGCAAGCTCGCGAGGATGACCGCCAGGGCCAACGCCCACCTGCTGGTGGACGTTCCGACCGCGAACGGTTTCTGCATGTTCATCCGGCGCGACTGCCTCGCCGCCACCGGGTTGTTCGAGGAACGCGCGTTCGCTCAGGGATACGGCGAAGAGAACGACTTCTGCGAACGCGCCAGCTCGCTCGGCTACCGGCATGTCGCCGTGCCGGGGGTCTTCGTGGCCCATGTCGGCGGCGTGTCGTTCGGCGCCGCCCGGTCCGACCTCCTGCGGCGCAACGTGCAAATCCTCGACCGCCGCCATCCCGGCTACCGGGGCCGGGTGGCCGATTTCCTCGCCCGCGACCCGTTGGCCGCCGCCCGGCGCAGGCTGGACGCCGCGCGGTGGAAGGCCAGGCTTTCCGCCGGGCCTCGCACCCGCCGTGCCATGTTGCTCGTCACCCATGGGGGCGGCGGAGGCACCGCCCGGATCGTTGCCGAACGGGCGCAGGCCGCGCGCGAGGCCGGGCTGCAACCGATCGTGTTGCGGGCCGTGGACGGACTCTGCGAAGTGGGTGACGCCGAGGATGCCTACCCAAACCTTGCCTTCCAGTTACCGGCCGAACGGCGGTCACTCGCCAGCCTGCTTGCGTCCGGCCGGCCCGTTGCGGCGGAAATCCACCACCTCCTCGGTCACGACCACAGCCTGATGCGGCTCATTGCCGAACTCGGGGTTCCTTATGAGGTCTGGGTGCACGACTACGCCTGGTTCTGCGCGCGGCTGTCGTTCGTCACCGGCGACGGGCGGTTCTGCGGCGAGGCGCCGGCGAGCGTCTGCGAAAGCTGCCTGGCTCTCTGGGGACGCGGCATCGAAGACCCGATTTCCCCGTCCGGCTTGCGCCTGCGCAGCGCCACCGACCTGCGTGGCGCACAGCGCGTGGTCGTGCCCACCACCGATGTCGCCCGCCGCGTCACCCGCCACGTGCCCGGCGTGTTACCTGAAATCACGCCCTGGGAAACCGTTCCCCCGTTCCGGCCGGCGGTCGCCCACTCCCGGCCGGGACGCTGCCGGGTGGCGGTCATCGGCGCGATCGGGCTCGAGAAAGGTTTCGATGTGCTGCTGGCCTGCGCACGCGATGCGGCGGCGCGCGACCTGCTGCTGGAGTTCATCGTGGTCGGCTACACCGTTGACGACACCGCCTTGCTGGACACCGGACGGGTGTTCGTGACCGGCGAGTTTACGCGCGCCGAGGCAGCCGGCCTGATCCGCCGTCAAGACGCGCATCTGGCCTTCCTGCCGTCGATCTGGCCCGAAACCTGGTGCTATGCGCTCAGCGACGCATGGTCCGCCGGCCTCAGTGCCGCGGTGTTCGACATTGGCAGCCCGGCGGACCGGATCAGGCAATCGGGCGCCGGATGGGTGTTGCCGCTCGGCTTGCCTGCACCTCGCGTTAACGATGTGCTGCTATCGCTTTCGCCGATCGGGTAACGTTCGCCCCGGCGCGCGCCAGGGCCTCAGGCTTGCCCGCTGCGTGCGCCCGGCGCACCATGAAGGCCAGCACTACAGATATTCAACATTGATGGAGCTGGGTATTTCGCCGTGAGTGAACAAAAGACACCGGTTCCGACCGGCGCGCCGAATCGCGCGCAACCTCAGAAAGTGGTCACGGAGCTCAAGGTATCCGGCAACCTGATGACGCTGGAATCGGGTCTGTTCTGCATCTTCAACACGCCCGGCAGCGCCCTGCCGGACCCGGGAACCGGCCTGCCCGGCGTGCGCGTCTCCCTCCCGCCCGGCCCGGTTTTCCGCCCCGATGCGGTCACCATCACCAGCTTCCGGGACGATGGCTGGCTGGGCGGCTGGAACGGCGCCGCCCTGGTGCGGGTCACCCGCGGCCCGGCCCAGATCCTCGTCACGATCTACCAGGCCCCGAACAGCCAGGCGGAGGCGCCGCGGCTGCAGATCCTGCGTCTGGCCGAAAGTGGCGCGCTACCACCTCTGACCGCCCCCGCAGCCGCCCGTCAGAGTCAGCCCGCCCTGCCCAACCAGCCGGCCGCTGTCGTCCAGCCGCCGGCACCGGCGCCGCGGCCCGTCCCGGTGGCCGCCAACACCGTACCGCAGAACACGCCGTCGGCCGCCACCCAGACCGACCCCGGCACCGGTGGTCCGGCCGAGATCGTCGCCCACGTGCAGGGCAGCGGCGATGTCATGCGCAAGCTCGGCGAGTGGATGGGCGAGCCGGACAGCAAACGCTGGATCGAGGGGTTTGCCGTGTCGCCGCGGGGCGAGATCGGGCCGAACGACGTCGAGTACCAGGCGGTGCTCGGCCGCGGCTGGCTCAGCCCATGGGCGGAAGGCGGCCAGTATTGCGGCAGCCGCGGCATGAGCCTGCCCATCCTGGGCCTGCGCATGCGGCTGCGCGGTGAGGCGGCCGAACGGTTCGACTGCATCGTCACGGCCAGCTTCGTCGATGGCACCAAGGTCGGTCCGCTGGACAACGGCGAGCCGTGCCAGGCCGAGAGCATGTCGCCGCTCGAAGCATTCAAGATCCAGGTCGTGGCCCGCGGGCAAGCCGCCGATGCGCCGGCCGCAGCCTCGCCGGCCGCAAAACCCAAGGGCCGTGCGCGCAGCACCGCATCGGCCACGCCGGAGCCGGCCGCCAAGCCGCCCGCACCCAAGGTCGCCATTCCGCCGGCCCCGATTGCCAAGCCGGGCAAGGCGCCCGCCCGCGGCAAGCGGTGAGTAAGCTGCTCCGGGTCGCAGCCCGGGGCGGCCCCGCATCCCAGCAACCGCCTGGCTGCCGCCAGGAACGGCGCGCGCGTGGCCGGCATCCGTGAAATACCTGTTCATCCACCAGAACTTCCCGGCGCAGTTCCTGCACCTGCTGCGCCACCTGGCTGCGAAGAATGAACACGAGCTGCTGTTCATCACCGAGGCGCAGCGCAACAACCTGCCGGGGGTGCGGAAGGTGGTGCGGGCCCTGCCGCGCGCACCCGCGGCCACGTCGCACCCGCATGCGCGGGAGATGGAACTGGCGCTGGCCCGTGCCGATATCGTGGCGACGGCAGCGCGAAGCCTGAAATCCCTCGGCTTTTATCCGGACATCATCATCGGCCACCAGGGATGGGGCGAGATGCTGCACGTGAACGACGTGTGGCCCGACGTGCCGCTGCTCGGCTACCACGAGTTCTTCTACAACCTGCACGGTTTCGATGTCGGCTTCGACCCGGAGTTCCCGCCGGCCCCCGACATGGCGGCCCGCATCCGCGCCAAGAACGCGGTCAACCTGATGACGCTCGCCAACCCCGGCCTCGGCCAGACGCCGACGTCGTTCCAGCTCAGCACCTATCCCGCCTGGGCGCAGTCCAGGATCACCGTGCTGCCCGAGGGTGTGAACCTCGACCTCTGCCATCCCAACCCCGACCTGCGCCGCCGCACCGTCACGCTCGGTGGCTACAAGGTGCGCCCCGCCGAGCGGCTGGTGACCTATGTCGTGCGCGACCTGGAGCCCTATCGCGGTTTCCACGTGATGATGCGCGCTCTGCCCCGCGTGCTGGACGCCCGGCCCGACGTGCGCGTCATCCTGGTGGGTGGCGACGGCGTCAGCTACGGCGCAAAGCCCGCAACCGGCACCTGGCGCGAGCACATGCAGAACGAGCTGGCCGGCCGCCTGGACATGTCACGCGTGCACTTCGCCGGTCGCGTGCAATACGAAACGTACCTGAAGCTGCTGCAACGCTCGGACGCCCATGTCTATCTCACCTACCCGTTCGTCGCCTCGTGGTCGTTGCGCGAGGCGATGGCGTCCGGCTGTGCCATCGTCGCAAGCGACACCGCACCGGTGCGCGAGTTCATCACCGACCGCGAAACCGGGCTGCTGACCCCGTTCCTGCAGCCGGAAACGATCGCCGACCGCGTACTGGAACTGCTCGAAGACAACGCACTCAGCGCCCGTCTCCGTGTGGCCGCGCGAAACTGGGCCGAAGCGCATCTGGACATGAGCAACTACATCCGCGCCTACGAGGCCCTGATCGAGAAGACGCTGCAATCGGGCGTGTAGGCACCGCGCCGCGAGCTTGCTTACTCCGGCGAGCAGTTCCATCGGCCTAAGATCGCTGCGCGATTCCAGTCAGGCCGATATCGCTCTAATGCGCGGCCGCCGCACCTTTCGGCATGCGCGGCAAACACAGGGCCAGCGGTACGCCGATCGCGGACACCAGGGCCAATGCTGCAAACAGGTCGAGGTAGCTGAGTGTCACCGACTGCACCTGCAGCCGTGCGGAGATGCCGGCCAGGCCGGCACCGTCGCCGAAGCCGTTATACGGAGTCACGTGCTCGGCCAGGCGCGCATGGTGGAACTGCTCGCGATAGGCGAGCAGCGTGGTGGTGTAGCTGATGCCGACGCTGCCGCCGAGATTGCGCATCAGGTTGATCAGCGCCGAGGCTTCGTTGTTCTTGTCGACCGGCACGCCGACCAGCGCCACCGAGTTGATCGGGATGAACAGGAACGGCAGCCACATCGCCTGCAGCATGCGCGTGATCGACAGGTCCCAGAACCCGACCGCCTGGTCCAGTCCGGCGGCATACCACATAGAATACGCGGTGCCGGCGAAGGCCAGCGCGGTGAGGTATTTCGGCTGCACCAGACGCCCGGTGACGATGCCGGACAGCGGCATCAGCACGATGGTGATCAGCCCCGCGGCACCGAGCGTCAACCCGCTGGTGGTCGCGTCGTAATTCATCAGCTCCTGCGACATCTGCGGCAGCAATTGCGTGCTCGAGATCAGCACGAAACCGAGCGAGAACATCAATGCGTTGCTGATGGCGAAACCGGGATTGCGCAGCAGCCGCAGATTCACCACCGGCTGCCGGTGATGCCATTCCCAGATGGCCATGATCACCAGGGTCACCACGCAGATCGAGCCATAGAGGTTGACGAAGGGCGAGCCCCATCCGCCCTCGCGCTCGAAGCGGTCGAGCACGATCTGCAAGGTTCCAAAACCGATCGCCACCAGAACGAAACCGACGTAATCCACGCGCAGTCCGCCGGCGAGCAGGCGCCGGCGTTGCTCCTTCGTCGCCGGTGAATCGACCACGAACAACCCTGTCAGCACCAGCGAAAGGCAGCCGAACGGCAGGTTGATGAGGAACACCCAGTGCCAGGAAAGCGCGTCGGTCAGCCAGCCGCCCAGCACCGGACCGATCGCCGGCGCCAGCACCACCGTCAGGCCATACAGTGCGAAGGCCGAGGCGCGCTGGCGGGTGGGGAAGGTGTCGGCGAAGATCGATTGCTCCACAGGCGCCAGGCCGCCGCCGCCCAGGCCCTGCATCACGCGCCACAGCAGGATTTCCGGCAGCGAACTCGCGGTGGCGCACAGCAGCGAACTGACGGTGAACAGCGCCACGCAGATCATGTAGAAGCGCTTGCGGCCGATCACGTTGGACAGCCAGCCGCTGATCGGCACGATGATGACGTTGCTGACCAGGTAGCTGGTCAGGATGTAGGTGCTCTCATCCTGGCTGGCGGCCAGGCTGCCGGCGATGTGGCGCAGCGAGACGTTGGCGATGGTGGTGTCGAGCACCTCCATGAATGTCGCAATGGAAACGATCACCGCGATCAGCCACGGGCTGCGGTCGCCCGCGGCCGAGTAGGGCAGGTCGTCGCGCGCGTCGGGCACCGCTCAGCGCACCGTGATGCGGGGTTCCACCGACATGCCCGGCGCCAGCGCGAGCCTGCCGCAGACCTGGCGGTCGTCGAACACGATTTTCACCGGCAGGCGCTGCACGATCTTGACGTAGTTGCCCGTCGCGTTCTCGGCCGGCAGGCTGGAGAACACCGAACCGGTGCCGCTCTGCAGGCTGTCCACATGGGCCGCCAGCGCCTGGTCCGGGAACGCATCGACGATCACCCGCGTGGGCTGGCCCGGGCGCAGATGGGTGAGCTGGCTCTCCTTCAGGTTCGCCGTCACCCAGCAATCCGGTTGCACCACCGCCAGCAGCGCCTGCCCGGGATTGACGTAGTTGCCCACCTCCACCGTTCGCCTCGCAATCCGGCCGGGCGCCGGCGCCACGACGTGCGTGTAGCCGAGCTGCAGGCGCGCGTTGGCGAGGTTGCTGTCGGCGGTGCGCAACGCTGCCTCGGCTGCCGCCACCTGGGTCCGCGCAACGTCGAGCTGGGCGCGCATGCCGGCCTGGGCATGGCGTGCCGCATCAAGCCTGGCGTCCGCACTGCTGCTGCTCGACCGCGCCTGGTCCAGCAACTGGGCGGTGATCGCACGCGGGTTGATGGCGGAGTA